>CAYFXH010000206.1:0-5568 GCA_964346905.1 uncultured Desulfobacteraceae bacterium
GAAAACGAGAAGCGTGGTGGAAAACACCCCGGGGGCGGCCACCGGGAGAATGATCTTGATCAGAGTTTGAAATCTGGAAGCGCCGTCGATTCGCGCTGATCTGTCCAAATCTTTGGGCACCTGAGCGAAATAGCTCACCAGTATCCACAGTGATAGAGGCATGGACCAGGCGACATAGGGCAGAACAAGACCCGGATAGGTGTTCACCCAACCCAATGCGGACATGAGCTTGAAGAGATAGCTGATCAAACTTATGGGCGGAAACATGGACAAGGCCAGGATGCAGAGGAGCAGGACCGTTTTGCCGGGCAAGGACAGGAGGGTCAGAGAATAGGCGGCAAGAGAGGCAAGAAAGACAGTGGCCACGGCGGCCACAGCCGAAATGATAAGACTGTTCCTGAGATAGGCCAGAAAATGAGCAGACTCGGAGAAAATGACCGCCATGAAGTTGGTCAAGGTCAGGTTAAAAGGCTTTGTGGGCAGCAAGAAGTCTGGGTTGCTGCTCAGCGAGGTAAGGACCATGTAGATAAACGGACCCAGACAGAATATGGTGGTCAGGACTGCGGCCACTGCCAGAAGTATCTTTTTGAGGGTTTCTTCTCTCATCACAGTTCTTCGTTGAAACGGGCCATTCTGATGTAGGCCAGGGAAAACCCCAGGGCGACAACAAAGAGCAGCACACTGACGGTGGCGCCATAGCCGAAGTCCCCGGCGGCATAATAGGTGTAGGCGAACAAGGAGACCGCATTGGTGCTGCCTCCGGGGCCGCCCCCGGTAAGAACAAAGATCACGTCGAACACCCGAAGTGAATCCACGGTCCTGAAAAGCAGCGTCACCACCAGCACCGGTTTCAGAAGTGGCAGCGTAATCTTTACAAACCGCTGCACGAAGTTGGCGCGGTCCACCTGGGCCTGACGGTGGAGGTCCTCATCAATTGCCGCGAGACCGGCCAGAAGAATGATCGCAGCAAAAGGGGTGGTCTTCCAGACATCGGCTATCACCACAGCAACAAAAGCACCCAGCTCCGTGCCCAACCAATTAACCGGTCCCACCCCGAATAAATAAGTAAAATAGTTGGCCACGCCGTAGCTGTAATTGTAGATGAGCTCGAAAATACGACCGGAAACAGCGGCGGGAATGGCCCAGGGGATGAGAACCATCGCCCGCAGTGCTGTCCTGCCGGGAAAGGTTTCATTGAGAACCAGGGCGATCATGAGACCGAGGATGACCTCAAGAGGTACCGAGACCAGCACAAAGAGCAGGGTAAAGCGCACAGAATCCCAGAAGCCAGCGTCTCGAAAAATCGCCAGGTAATTTTGAAGGCCAACAAATTTACCCGGGAGATAGGGAAGATCCCGGCGTAGACTATCCAGGAAAGTCCCCAAAACCGGCAGGAGAATCAGGGCGGAAATAAAAAACAACAGAGGGAGAAGAAAAGCGTAACCGCTCAGTACCTCTCGGTCCAGGGGCAACATCCTGGCCAGACGGTCCGGGATTGAAGAACGAGCTCTGTGTTTGCTTTCCATCCGGTTCACTTTAGCGAAGGAAACCTGGTTCTATGCGCCAGGTCAAACTGCAAAGCGCTAAGCGCAGAGCGCAGAGCGTTTGCACCGAGACGGGCCCTTCGGCAAGCTCACTTGTCTTGAGCATCGTCGAAGGAGGGTAAACTCACGGGAGGTCGAGCGAGACGAGGGGGGTAAACGTCATTTTGAATTTATCTCCCTATGCCCTTTGCTCTATGCTCTATGCCTTCTAAATTCTACCTCCTGACTCCTTCAATTCTTCACTCCAGCTGGTAGCGAGACAACAATGCCTTAATTTCTGTATCGGCGTCGGTAAGCCCCTTTTGCGCCGAAATCTTGTTGGCCAGGACAGCGTTCATGTGCTTCTGCGCGACGGCTGATATCTGACTATAATAGGGGACGAGGGGCCGCGGCCGGGCCCTTTGAAAAACCACCATGAGCTCCCGAAAATGGGGCGCCTTTCTCAGCAATTCCCTTTCTCTGTAGAGATCCTGCCTCCCCGGATTCCAGCCCAGGCTGAGGACCATCTCTTTTTGGGAGCCGAAGGAGGTGACGAACCTGACGAATTCTTTGGCCGCACCTTTTACATCAGAAAAAGCAGACACACCTATGTGAAAACCCCCTAAGGTGGAGGTCCTTGTGGATTCCCGAGGGCCCGGAACCGGGGCCACGCCCGTTTTGCCCCTGACCTTGGAATCCTTTGCTTGGTGCAGAGACCAGGCGTAAGGCCAGTTTCTTTCGTACAGGGCATTCCCTTCCTGAAAATAGGTGCGTACCTCCTCCTCCCGCATGGTGGTGTAGGTGTTGGGTGGTGAGATCTTGTCCTGCCAGATCAGGTCGCGCATCAAAGAGAGAGCTGTCAGATTCTCCGGCGAGGTGAGACGAACTCCAGCTCCATCTTTGATGAAACCGCCCTCACTACCGGCGAACTCCATAAAAACGGTGATCAGTCCCTCGTATTGGGCGCCGGTCCAGACGAAGCCATAGAAGTTCGGGTTTGCCGCACGAGCCTGCTCCTGGACCGCTTTCGCAGAGGAAAGGAGCTCACCCCAGGTCTTGGGCGGACCATCGAGCCCGGCCCGCTTCAACAGGTCCTTGCGGTAGTAAAGAACCCCGCCGTCCATGTACACCGGCAGGGCGATGAGTTTGCCGTCCATGGTGTCCACCGACTGGATTACCGTCTGGAAGAAGGGAGAGCGATCAAAGTCCTCTCCCAAGGGTTCCAGCCAGCGTGCTGCGGCGAAAAGTCCTACCCAGGCCACGTCCATGAGAAAAACGTCAGGATCGCTCATCTCAGCCTTCAGGGAGATAATGAGGCTCTGACGCTGGTGGTCGGTGTTGCTGGGCTTGCGGAGCATCTCCACCTGAATCTTAGTCTGTCTTTCGAATTCACCAACGACCTTTTCCCAGTAGACCAATTCATTGGGGGCTCCGCCCACCGCGAATGTGACTTTGGCTTTATCGGCCCCGCCGCAACCAACGAGCACGTACCATACGAGGATAGGGCAAACCGTTTTTTTGACGATGTTTCTCACAATCTTCTCGTCTTCAACCCTTCCTACCCAGGGTTCTATCCAGGTTGAAGGCGGCACTGATGAGGGCCAGGTGGGTAAACGCTTGCGGGAAATTCCCCAGGGCCTCGCCGCTGTGACCGGTTTCCTCAGCATAAAGTCCCAGGTGGTTGGCATAGCCCAACATCTGTTCAAAGATGAGCCTGGCCCGCTCGAGCCGAGAGCGATCAGTTCTCCCTGCCCTTGTCAAGGCCTCAACCAGCCAGAAGGTGCAGATGTTGAAGGTCCCCTCTTCCC
Organism: uncultured Desulfobacteraceae bacterium; assembly: GCA_964346905.1. Lineage (GTDB taxonomy): Bacteria > Desulfobacterota > Syntrophobacteria > BM002 > BM002 > BM002. The sequence goes on from CAYFXH010000206.1 coordinate 3,332, forward strand.
CCCGGAGACCATCAGCGGTCTCCTCCACATTGTAACGATACACCAGACTGTTGGAAACGAGCCCGCCCTTTCTTGGGGGCTGGAGTACGGCATCGAGGGTGCTCAGCATTCGCGGGTCTGTGGGGGACAGGAAGAACACCAGGGGCATCATCAGGTTGGAGGCGTCCAGGGAATCGCTGCCGTAAGACTGCACGAATGCCTGGCGCTCTTCGTTCCACCCTTCTGACATGATCTCTTCGTAGATTTGGTCTCGAACCTTCAACCAGCGTTCCCGCTCTGCAGGAAAAGAACGCTTTTGCGCAAGCCGGAGACCGCGATCAAGTGCCACCCAACACATGAGTTTGGAATAAACAAAGTGCTGCTGACCGCTACGAACTTCCCAGATCCCTTCGTCGGTCCTCTGCCAGTTGTCACACACGTAGTTAATGAGTCGCCTCAAGTGGGTCCAGAGGTCATAAGAGATGGGGCTGCCGTATTTGTTGTAGAGATAGACCGAGTCCATGAGCTCGCCGTATATGTCCAGCTGGAGCTGATTGTAAGCGCCGTTACCTATTCGCACCGGCCGCGACCCCTTGTAGCCGTCCAGGTGATCCAGGGTCTCTTCGGTGAGCGTGTGGCGGCCATCGATTCCGTACATGATCTGCATGGAGCCGTCCGGGTTGAGCTCGTGGGCGCGTGCCTCCAGCCAGTTCATGAACTGGGCTGCCTCTTGGGTGAAACCGATCCGAAGGAGGCCATAGAGGGTAAAGGCGGCGTCTCGAATCCAGGTGTAGCGGTAGTCCCAGTTGCGTTCGCCGCCAATGCCTTCAGGCAGACTGGCTGTGGGTGCCGCCACGATCGCGCCGGTGGGCTCGAAGGTGAGGAGCTTGAGCGTCAGGGCCGACCTGTAAACCATCTCGCGCCATCGCCCCGTGTAGGTAGTCTTTGCAAGCCAGCCTCGCCAGTATTCCACTGTCTTGATGAAGACCTCGGTGGCTTCCTCCTCGGAAAGACAGACCATGCAGCCTTGGCCGGCCTCAATTTCGTCGAGCAAGAAAATCGCCGTCTCCCCCTCGCGCAAGGTGAAATCTGCCACCGCGCCATTATCCTCGTTTCTTAAAGGAATTCGTGTTGCCAGCGCCAGATTGAGTTCTGGAGACTGAAAAGCTGCACCCTCCGAATTGATGGTCACGGTGTGTTCGTCCCGGCCGTAATTGAAGGCCGGGTAACACTCCACTCGGAAGGCCATCTCGCCCCGAATGGCGCTCACCCGGCGGTAGAGCTGATGCGGATGGTGGCTCTCCCGCCGAACAGATTCGGTAACGGTCATGTAGTCAGTGACTTCACCGACGCCGTCTGGAGAGAGAAAACGGGTAACCAGTACGTTGGTCTCCGGCCAGTAGAACTGTTTGTAGGTGATCTCGGTGGTTGTGGGCGCGATCTTGAAATGTCCGCCCTTCTTGTCATCCAGGATGGCTGCAAAGATACTCGGCGAATCAAAGTGGGGAAAACAGAACCAGTCGATGGAGCCGTTCATTCCCACCAGAGCCACGGTGTGCATGTCCCCGATGATCCCGTAGTTCTCGATAGGTTGATATGCCATGGTACTCCTCCGTTAATCCCGTCCTCTCAACGGCCGGTCTGCTCTGGTCGACGGCGAGGGGATTAGGTATCAGCTTTTGCCAATTCATCCCAGGCAGAGGGGTCTGTCTCATAGGTATCTTCGTCAAGACCCTGTGATTGAAGATCCTGAACCAGAGGGGTCATGACTTCGTGAGCCTCTGAGACGTATTCTTCGGGTACCTGGATTTGTCCCCAACCGCGCTGTGGTACAAAAAGACCGTCATATGGAGTTTCTTCGAATGACCGCAGAATAGCAGGGACACCTTCACGATGGAGAGCGTCCATGAGAAGGTCAGCTTCGAAACGGTTGGCAAGGGTGTAAATGGAGACGAACTTGCTTTCATTCATGGTGGATCCTTTGTGGTTGGCTGAAGTCAGAGCATCTACCTGCTAAACATGGTAAGTCTAACAGAATTCTTTTCGATAGTAACGGGGTTGGTAGAGGGGAGATTGTAGATTGTAGATTGTAGATTGCAGATTGTAGATTGCGGATTTGGAAGGGCATAGAGCAGGTCATTAGTCATCTGCCTTCGGCGTCATTAGGTCATTACGCTGTGCTGTCATTTGTTGTAAGAGGTACTGGATCGCGGCTGCCTGCCCGCCATCGCTCTCGCCCGTCCGCCATCGGCTTCGCC
>CAYFXH010000207.1:0-5461 GCA_964346905.1 uncultured Desulfobacteraceae bacterium
TCATGCAGGAAGAGGCTCGGAAACTGGCGGCGAAGATCTGGAAAGTGCCGGTGGAAAACATCGATCCCAAACCCACCTATCATACCGTTGAAATGTTCCGGGCCCTTGACCGTGGGGATATCCGGTTCATGTGGATTCAAGTGACCAACCCCATGGTTACCATGCCCAATTTGAGAAGGTATCGAAACGGGGCCCAGAAGCAAGGGCGATTCATCGTGGTTTCAGAAGTGTATCCCACCCCGACCTACGATATAGCGGACGTGGTGCTGCCCTCGGCATTGTGGATCGAGAGAGAAGGTTTTTTCGGAAACTCGGAAAGACGCACCCAACACAACGAGCAGATTATTCCCACCCCGGGAAATGCCATGTCCAATACATGGCAGCTCATTGAAGTGGCCCGAAGGCTGGGATACGAAAAGCAATTTCCGTGGAGTCGAGAAACCCACATCGAAGATATCTGGAATGAGTATATTCAGTTCCACGATAATCCCAAACACCGAATGGCGCCTTACAAGGAGCTCAAAGCGCGATCAGGAATTCAATGGCCTTATGTCAACGGAATGGAGACGAAATGGCGCTACAACGCCAAATATGATCCAGCCGCCAAGGGAGACAGTTTCGATTTTTACGGTAAGCCGGATCGCAAGGCCTGGATATGGCTGCGGCCCTATGAGCCACCGGCGGAATCGCCTGACGGCAAGTATCCTATCCTTTTAACCACAGGCAGGATCCTGGAACACTGGCATACAGGCTCCATGACTAGGCGCGTACCGATCCTGCACAAGGCAGTTCCAGGAGCCTATGTGGAAGTCAATCCCGAGGACGCGGCCGCCCTGGGTATTACCAATGGAAGCAAGGTCAAGATCTCTTCTCGCAGGGGCTCCATGGTCATGAAGGCAAGCATCAACGGCCGAGGACTCCCCCCAAAGGGAATGGTTTTCGTTCCCTTCTTTGACGAAAGCTTCTTAATCAATGAGGTCACTTTGGATGCTTTTTGCCCCATATCCAAGCAGCCGGATTATAAGAAATGCGCCGTCAAACTGGAGAGAGCATGATGGAAAAATCGGATCAGAAAGTCGGGAAACTTTTTCTCGTTTTTGCCGGGATCTGTGTCATTACGTTGCCACTGGTAGTGCTTTTGGCCTTCTCTTATGAGCCCAAGGAGATAAAGGCAGCGCTGGTGGAAACCCAGAGCCAAGACTTTGATCAGAAGGGCAAAGCCGTATTCGAAGACATCGATCGGATAGCCAAGGACTATCTGGAAGGCACCTCCACCGAACGGACACTCAGTGAATATTACTCCCGTAGACAATATCCCGGATCGCCGCCATTCGTCCCGCACAAGGTTGAGGAAGCAAATGGAGAAAAAATTGCTTGTCTCACCTGCCACGCCAAGGGCGGTTGGACCGAAGAACTAAAGAGGCATACGCCCATAACGCCTCATCCGGAATATATTGCCTGCAAGCAATGCCACGTCCCAATGACTGAAGAAAAACTGTTCGTTACAAGTAACTGGATGAGCGTCCCTCCTCCCCGTTTGGGCCGATCGTACCTGCCCGGGGCCCCGCCTCCCATTCCCCATGATCTACAGTTGAGGGGTAATTGCATTGCCTGTCATGTGGGCCCGGGCACGGTGACAGCCATTCGGGTGGAGCACCCCTCACGGGGCAATTGCCGGCAATGCCATGTGCCGGATTCTTACCCGGAGCTGTTTCACCGGAAATCCGAATCGTAATAGGTCGGAGCCATCATGAAGACACGTACATTGAAAAATTGCCTTTTCGTGATACTGCCTGTATTGTTTCTCATCTTCACAGGGGGGTACGTATATTCCGGGAAGGGCGGCGTCGTCCAGACTTTCAAGGCTGCTACCGCCCCAGTTAATGATGAAGAGAAAGTCGATGCACCCCTGTCACCTCCGAGTGATACGGTTTTGGTAAACACCAAATACCAGGGAGGACTTTTCTGGACCCAGACCCGCAAGGACAAGGTAGAACGCTTTAAGTGCAGTGAGTGTCACAATAATAAAGAAGTCAAAATCGCCCGGGCCGCTGAAATGGCCCACGGTGATATAGCCCTGGTTCACGGCGGCAAGGAAAAACCGTTATCCTGTTTTACCTGTCACAACAAGGACCAGCGCGATTTTTTGGTGACTGAAGCTGGTTTGCAAGTGGATATGGATCACAGCTACCAGATGTGCGCTCAGTGCCATTTCAGGCAGAAAAAAGATTGGGTGGGCGGTGCCCACGGCAAAAGGGTTTCCTACTGGGCGGGCAAAAGGGTGGTCAAAAACTGTACCTCCTGTCACGATCCCCACTCCCCGCGTTTTGAAAAGCGGTGGCCTAAGACATACTCACCCCCTTTGAGTAGATAAGGAAATAACATGGATCACCGGGAGAATAGCGCGTATCAAAAAGAAAACGAGAACAACTATCTCCAGGGTAAACCGTGCGGCCGACGGGAATTTCTCAAAGGAGCCGTAAAGGGTGCTGCACTGGGCACCGCCGCAATGCTACCCGGATGTGGGACCGGTTTGCTTGGGTCTAGAGAAGAGTTCGGATTACGGTGGCAGGAATACTTCAAGAAAAATTACCGCCTCATGACCCAGGAGGAAAAGGATGAGACGGTTCGGCGCCTTGAGCGGTTAGCCAAAATCAAAAGAGGCGTTGATGTCCAGATGAGTTCCAAGGGGCCTATTGAAGGGGTCTTATTCGGCTATGCCTTTAATGTCACCCGATGTGAAGGTTTTATGGAATGCGTCGCCGCCTGCGTCAAGGAGAACAACCTCGACAGAAAGTCGAACACTCAATATATCCGTATTTTTGAGATGGAACACGGTGAGATGAGCCCTGAGGTAGGCGACGGCAAATACTTCCATGAAGTCCCGGTTGAGGGTCATTTCTATATGGGGGTTCAGTGTTTCCATTGTCAAAACGCCCCGTGTGTCAAGGCATGCCCCACAACGGCCACCTGGATAGAGCCGGACGGGATAGTGGTAGTTGACTATGACTGGTGCATCGGTTGCCGGTATTGTATTGCCGCCTGCCCCTACTATGGGCGCCGTTTCAACTGGAACGAGCCTCAGGTTCCCGTGGAGGAAATGACCAAAAAGCAACACTATCTCGGCAACAGGATGCGAGCCAAGGGAACCATGGAAAAATGCACCTTTTGTGTACAGAGGAGCAGAGAAGGCAGGCTTCCCGCTTGTGTTGAGGCCTGCCCCACCGGTGCCAGAGTGTTCGGAAATCTTCTGGACCCCAACAGTGAAATCAGATTCGTTCTGGAAAACAAGAAGGTTTTCAGGGTTAAGGAGGATCTGGGAACGGATCCGAAATACTGGTATTTTATTGATTAAACACGGACGAGAGCAATACGTGTCTGTGTTGGCATCAGAAATGAGTGGAAGCAGTTCAGCAGGTCGCACAGGAGAAAAGGTATGTTGAAAAAGTCTTCCAGGAGAGAATTGAGAGCATTTCTTACAGATATCATCTCGTGGAATCTATCGGGAGGGATAGGCTACCAGTTGTATCTGTGTTCTCTGGTCGCTTTTATGGTGCTTGGTGTTTATTGCTATTCTGTTCAATTCAACTTAGGCCTTTCAGCCACCAACATGTCCAACATCGTCAGTTGGGGATTCTACATTGCCAATTTCGTGTTTTTGGTGGGTGTGGCGGCGGCGGCCGTGATGTTGATTCTGCCAGCCTATCTTTACAAAGATAAAGATCTGCACAAGGTGGTGATCGTCGGTGAAGGAGTGGCCATCGGCGCTCTGGTCATGTGCCTGACCTTTATCACTGCGGATATCGGTGGCCCCTTGAAACTATGGCATCTAATACCGGGTATCGGGATTTTTAATTGGCCTTCATCCCTACTCACGTGGGATATCATCGTACTAAACGGCTATTTGGCCTTGAACCTGATGGTACCAGCGTATATCGTTTATTGTCATTACCACAATCGTAAACCAGACGAAAGGAAATACCGTCCCTTTGTTTTTATCTCCATATTCTGGGCCTTTTCAATTCACTTAGTTACAGCCTTCCTGTTTGAGGGGCTTCCCGCCAGACCTTTTTGGAACAATCCTTTGATGGGTCCCAGGTTCTTAGCATCCGCTTTTGCGGCCGGCCCGGCTATCATAACTGTGACATTGATCATCATTCATGCCACCACCACATTCAAGATTGAGAACCAGATCTTTAACAAACTGCGGCGCATTATTGTCGTTGCCGCAATTATCAATCTGATCATGCTCTTTTCCGAGATTTTCAAGGAGTTCTACCTTCCCACCCATCACAGTCTGCCGGCTATCTACCTCTATTTCGGTCTTAAAGGACACAATGCCCTGGTCCCATGGATCTGGAGCGGGATCGGCATGAATGTTTTAGCCACGGTGACACTTGCCGTTAACCCGGGCCATAATAATCCCAAAGTGCTTTTACCGGCCTGTATTTTACTCTTTGTAGGTATCTGGATCGAAAAAGGCATGGGACTGATTGTGCCGGGTCTGGTCCCCTCACCCATGGGGGAGGTAGTTGATTACGCACCTAGCTGGGTGGAGCTTGGTGTTACCCTCGGCACTCTGGCCCTGGGTATATTTGTGGTCACCATGCTGCTCAAACCAGCCTTGATCATTGAGCAGAGGTTTGAAACGGAGAATGCAACAGCTTAATTCCGTTGTTGGAAATATTCTCCCTTGGCCACAATCCCTCGTTGCTCAACTGACAGCCATTCTTGCCCGAAGCCGCAGAGAAAGTTCTCTGGTTACCTCAAACCCTTCTCCACAAAGTCGTTAAAGTCGTTGAAATCGTAATCGGAGCATTTTCACGTCGCGGCTGAAAGCCGCTCCCACAGAAACATCTCTCATCTGGCCTCTGACTTCTGCCCTATGCCCTATGCCTCCCCACATCTCACATCCCATTCTATCTACTCCCGCTTTTCCAATTCAGCCAACTGTTTCTTCAACTCCTTTTCTCGCTGCCAACGTGCTGTCACATCACGGATAATGGCTGCTGTGCCGAGAGGCTCTCCTGAACTATCTGCAAGAAGGACAATGGTAAATTCCACCGAAATGGTACTGCCGTCACTCCTGACCGCCGGGACCCCCAGAACTTCTTTGCCGTATCTCGTAACTCCAGTTTTCATAACGTTGCGGTAACCTTCCCAGTGCCTTTCTCGCAACTTTTCCGGAACAATCAGATCCAGGGTTTGGCCCAGAGCCTCTTTGACCGAGTAGCCAAAAATGGCTTCGGCCGCCTGATTCCAGAGACGAACAATCCCATCTTGATCAGCGAAGACGATGGCATCCTGAGCTCCTTCCACAATCTGTTGGTACAACCACTCGTCCGTATATGTCTTCATGTGTGTAATTCCTTTCTTACCGCAAGCATCCGGCTGTAGACGCTGTCCGCTAATGTTGTTCTGAACCCTTCCATTGGCTCCCCGTGTCTACGCACGGGACAGG
>CAYFXH010000208.1:0-5184 GCA_964346905.1 uncultured Desulfobacteraceae bacterium
AGAATGGATTGAAACTGAGATCAGGAGACTTTTTCGACAGATACGGATGTAATCTACAGTTTCACATATCCTCTATATATCTTTAATTTCCCGGAAGTTCACATCTTGGCAAGATATCGCAAGTCCGTCCCTTATAAAACCAAGTACATCTCTGAATACGGCTAAATAGCAGGCACAAGCCATTTGATTGCACCGGTTAGTATTAAAGATTTTGAAAAAATGAAAGTTTTCTTTTTTCTCATACTTGTATTCATCCTACTTTGCCAAAATGAGTTATTCTGGCGCGCCCATTGCGATCCTTGCCTTCAAGGGCAGGTGGTCCGAGGCGATTCGGGCTAAAGGGCTCTGGTGAGTTTTTATGGCTCGCAGTGTTTCCTTGGGTCGGACCCAAATCCGGTCCAGGACTAAGATAGGATAGCGAGAGGGGTAGGTTGGTCGAACTGATATTTTGCCGAGCAACCGATTAAGTAAAAGAAGCTGCCGTCTGAATGGAAACCACTCGTTGAAGTCGCCCATTAGCACAAGGAGATCATGTTTTTGCGGAAGCAGCCTATCTGCTAGCTGGTCCACCTGGAATTGTCGCTCCCTTGCATTTAGTCCCAAGTGAGTGACAATTACTCTCACGCTCCTCCCCTGAATATGCAGCTCTGCATCAATGGCGCCACGAGGCTCTCTTCCAGGAAAACTCAGATCTATTGGCCGAACACTAAGGGGACTGTAGGCTGTCAGCAGGACGTTACCGTAGTGGCCATCGCTGCGGTGCATGGTGGGGCCAGGAATGACAGTAAGTCCCGTGTCTTGTGTCAGTGTATCCACTTGTGGTGATTGTATGAAGGTACTGTGAACCTCCTGTAGTCCGACCAGCTGGGCGTCCAGCTCCTCTATGACACGAGTGGTCCGCTCCAGATCTTTCCTGTTGTCCGTACCGAGGCACTGATGAATATTATAGGAAGCCACAGTGATTTCATCCCATGCATTACTTGAAAAACGGTTTTTGGACATCGGTATTGCGTGTGAGCTGGAGAACCGGTAGTCTTCCATCTCCTAGTTGTTGCCCAAGCGTTTTCGGACAATTACCGCTGTAACAGCAATTGCTGCTACCACCGCAGCCAAAAGACCAAGACTTCCGGCTCCCGGTTCTCGGATAGCCAGCTCCAGCTGACGTTCAAAAACGGTAATGGCGAGAATTCCCGGTGCCATGCCCAGAATGGTTCCGAAAAAAAAGTCTCGGAAACGAATGTGTGAGGCTCCGGCCACGATGTTCACCACAGTGTACGGAGCTATCGGTAGCACTCGCACGGTAAGCATGGTGACGAATCCATGGTCGGCAAGGCGACGTTTCACCCGGTCCAAACGGGAGCCAGTTAATCGACGAACCTTGTCTCTCCCCAGAATGCGGCCAACAGCATAGGTAAGCACTGCAGCCATGAGACATCCCACCAGGGAATAGCTGAAACCCAGTAAGGGACCGAAGGTGAAAGCCGTTGCCAGGATCATAGCAGTTATCGGAACAAGCAGAAGGCTGCCGACAACATAGCCGCCCAGTATGATGAAAGGCGCTGCAGGACTGCCGCGGAGTTGATCAATCCAGCCGCTGATCCTCTCCACCGTGAGCCACTCTCCTAAGGGTGTCCAACGCCAGGCAGCCGAGAGAGCCAGAAGCACCAGCAGGATGAGCCCTAGTCGCAAGAGACTGTGCTTCCCTAGTTTGCTAATATCTTCTGGAACGAATTCCTCGAGCAATTTTTCTGGAGAAACGGGACGTTCAGGATCGAATACAGCGCTGGCGGGAAGTAGCTTTTCACTCCACTCGGGATCTTCCACCTCAAGGGGAACAAGGGTTCGTTCAGAATTGCCCAGTTCATCAACTACTTCTATGAGCGATTGGCTGGTGGACAGCCGATGAGCTACCGCATCCGCTGATACTCCAAGATGCTCAGCAAGCAGGTGATTACGAAATGCGGCGATGGCTTTTTCAGCGCGGTCCTCACCCAAAGCTTCTACGGCAAGATCACATTCAGAATCTAACCCCATGGAACGATTGCTGAGGTTCGCTGAGCCGACACGCACCAGCATATCATCCACCACCATGAGCTTGGCATGAACGATGATATGCTCTTCTCCGAGATCAGGGACAATCGGGTAGCACACCCGGAGCCGCCCGTACAGGTCTTTTTCCTTGAGCCGCAGCAAAAGTCGGGCACGGAGAGCTCCCATGGTGGAATCTTCAAGCCAACCGGGGCATCGCCGTGGCAGAACCATGACGACTTCGGGGCCGCCTTCTTCTTGCAGCCGGGCGGCGAGAGCCTCGGCAATTTTCTCGGAAGTGAAATACTGGTTTTCAAGGTAAATATATCGACGAGCTGCAGCGATTGCGTCGCGATAGAGGATTTCTACCTCACGTATCTCCTTCCTTTCTTCGTGGGCTGAGTCTGTGCGGGCAATACCGACCCGAACATTTTCCATGTCAGCTGAGAGCTCTGGCGGCCACTGGTCATTTTCTTTTCTTTCGGGGGGCTCCAATCGACGCCCGGTGGCACGGTGCCATCTTTCGCGCACCAGGTCGCCAAGTGCAGCAGCTGCTGGACCGGCCACCGCCATCTGCACATCATGCCGGGGAGGATAGCTGCGACCCAGAGGGTCCACCCGCCGAGGGTCTCTTGCCTTGTGTTCTACGGTGTCCCATCTGGATTTTGTCAAATCAATGCCGCCGACAAAGGCCACTGCATCATCAACCACGACAATTTTCTGGTGATGGGATGCTCCGAGGGGATGATTTCCGTCCAAACGAAAATGCAACCGCCTTGGCACCTGCCAGTCCAGCTTCAGTTCAGGAAAAAGTTCCCTATCCAGGGCGTAAATTACGGCGAAGTCCCAGATCAGGATGTGAATGTGCAGGTCTTTCCGTCTGGCAATCACCTCCTTGAGAAAGTGGAGCAACTGCCCGGCTGCATTCTGCTGTTCTTCATGGTGCTGTAACTGTATGCGACTGTCAAAATCCCAGCCGACAATAAGTACCGATCTCTTGGCGCGTTCAACAGCCGACGCAAAAGCGGCAAAGTATGAGGCTCCATCGATGAGAAACGCCACCCTGTCCGCTTGGGCAATGCGCCAGCAGTTTTTTCCCTCAGCAAGAACCTTATGGTGATCAGATTTGTTCCCTGCCATATTCTCAAGAGGAGGCTGTAGGGGTCGGTCAAAACGTTGTGAGCAATGGCCACAATCCTTTACAAAGTATAAATTACCCTTTTCTATTTAACAATGGGGTATACTTTGTAAATGTCAAGGAAAAGATAGGTAGGGCAGATCACATGGAAATTGATGAGCAGATCATACCTGAATAATCCACTTGATAAATGACAGCGTGATTAGCTCAAGTCCTGGCTGACCCACCCGGAGTGATCATATGAAAAAGTTACCTCCTTCGAGGCCCATTGTGATAAACGGGCCTTGGGGATAACCAACAACAAAAGGAGGTAGCCACCATGTATTATACCGGGATCGATTTACACAAGAAAACATCTTTTACTACTACGATAGATAAAGCTGGAAAGATTGTCACTAGAGCGAACCTGCAGAATGTGGAAAAGGACATTTTGGCTTACTTTGCAGCTCTAGACAGACAGACCATACGGCCTGGCAAGCCTTGGGTCGGTGGTCGGACCAAGTCAACTAACTGATATCCTAAGATAAACTCTTCAAAAGTGGCCTGATTTTGGGCTTAGAGCCGCATTTTTGGGGTCAAAAATGGCAGTCTAAGCTCTCAGAACACCTATTTCTAGGACTTTTATTTATAAACTCCGAAGAGATAATTTGGTCCGACCACTTGCCGCTACTTCGAAGATGGCTTTACCAAAATAAACAACAATATGTTAGAGAAAATGAAAAAGGGGGACGGTCATGCGATTATTGTGTAAAGGGGTCAAGTCTCCGTTTGACGTTTATGTGTATTTCTCATAACGGGGTGATTGTGGGTCACCTGTGATGGCGCAGGCGGGTGCCCCTCGCCAACATCCACTAGCCCCCAGCGGCTTTACCGGGTCGGTGGGGGCTTTTCTTTTTCCTTTCGCAATCCACCTCGCTTGTGGTAAAGTACCATCTTGACAGGGTACCTCACCCTGTTGTGCCCCTGACCCTAGTGGGGAGTGCGTCCCTCGCTAGGGTCACTTTTTGCCGGGTCATTTTTTTGCCCCCACTGGCCTATCGCTTGACTGGTCAGTGGGGGCTTTTTTTCTCAGGTTAATACTCCTTTGACATTTCGCCATATTTTGTGCCAGAGTAAATTCCAGTGGATTGTGAATTAAGGAATGTAATCCTCATTTTAGAGTCTCACCTGTTATCCAACCAAGGAACAAGCCGTTGGCCCTTTCTTGCTAAACCAGATGAGGGTATTATTGGGTGTAATGAGAGCAGACGGTGGTTTCAGTATTTTTCGTTTTCAATATTGTGAGTGTTACCGGATAAGTAGCTGTCGTCTTTTATGGCTTACGATATAGGTATGAGACTTTCCGCATCATGAAGCGGACAATACGCCGTACAATCTAAGATTAGGACTATTGCACATTAAGGGAATGAAATGATCACTTACTTCGGGCTTTTTTTATCACTATGGGGGCACGCAGGTTGGTTACAATATTCTGATCAATATTTATCATTGCGAAATACAGTCTCAAACCGGTCAAACAGGAGGAATTGTCATGGCAAAGAAACTATTGGAAAAGGGTATCGAGAAGCGCACCGCCGTTTTGGGCGCTGAACGTGTTCAATCCGCGCTACATGAAGCGGACGATTTCAACAAACCCTTTCAGGAAGCGATGACAGAATGGTGCTGGGGTTTCGGTTGGGGCGACGATACGTTCGATCTGAAAACGCGCTCCATGCTGAATTTGGTGATGATCGCGGCCCTCAACCGAATGGATGAATGGGAGCTGCATCTGCGCGGCTCACAACGGACCGGCGTTACCAAAGAGGAAATTCGCTCGCTGATTCACATCGTCGGAATTTATTGCGGCGTGCCGGCGGCAGTATCCTGCTTCCGCATTGCCAACAGGGTATTCAAAGAACTCGAAAGCGAATAACCGAGACTGAGGGTGACAAAAGGATAACGGCAAGGATAACGGGGTCGGATCGAGCTATCCCAGCATAGAGCATGGGGCAGGTCATTGCTCATCTCTCATTTCGCAT
>CAYFXH010000208.1:5216-5461 GCA_964346905.1 uncultured Desulfobacteraceae bacterium
CGCGCGCAAACTCCTAATTTTCTATGACGCTTTGTATACCCACGCCAAACCTTCTTTGATCAACTCCTCTTTTAAGTGACAATATTACAGTCACACCAAAACGGATGCCATACTAATACCAGATATAAATATGTATTTTTATATTGTAAAAAAGAAATACAAATGGTAATCTTTGCATCATGAGCAAAGTTCGATTTGAATGGGACGAGAAGAAAAATAGTGAGAACATTGTCAAACACGGAGTC
>CAYFXH010000209.1:0-5382 GCA_964346905.1 uncultured Desulfobacteraceae bacterium
CAACAGCGCCCCATGGCCGGCCGGCCGGAAGAGAAGGCTTCCGTCAGGCCGGCGAAAAGGACGGTTCTTAAGATCCACCGCCAATGTATTGCTGGCTGGACTCTGGATGGAGAAGCCGAGTTCGTAGCGCACCCCAAAGCGTTCAGCATACGTTGCCGCTGCCTCCCGGCCATGATTCTTGACCTCTTCTTCAATCTCTTGGGCCACAGTAAAGTGAACCCGGCAGCACTGGGCGGTATCCCGCACCGTGTATGTTGCCTCCACCAGGTGCTCTTCCAGGGCGGTGCGACTATGATCAGGGTAACGGTGAAACGGAATAAGGGCCTTGGGCAGCGAACCATAGTTAAGCCCCTGGGGGTCAAGGAGAAAATTAAGGATTTCGGTGCAATCCCCCGATTCCAATTGGTCTTGCAGGGAAATGGACGCCCTGGTCATTATCTCCACCAGTGACTCATACAAGGCAAACTCACCCAGGGAGTCAATAAAAAGCTGCAAGTCACGGTGATCACTGATTGTTTCTTGAGATCCCTCAGCAGCTTTATCCAGAGCAACCCTACCCCTCCGACTCCGGATACGCTGGAGAAAAGCAAACATCCGAGTGGCTGCACCAGAAGCCGGCAAAAACAGACCAAACCGGCCCTGAGCAGCCGCCTTTTCCCACAGAGAGAGCAGACGCTCTTGGTCGTCAGCCTGGAGTGCAATGATCCCATCTCCGAGGGTGCAGGGCCGTAGCAAACGAGGCCGCCGTGGACCTTTTGCAAAGATAGCCATTTGCCTTCTCACTTCAGCCTCGGTGATCCCCAACCTCTCCAGCTGCTCGCGGTCTGCTGCACTGAACAAATCGCTGGTCATCGACATACACCTCTTGATCTTTCATGGTAAGCAAAAAAGACCGTATATCTTATCGCAAGCACAGCTTGCTCATACAGGATCACTGGGCCCTGTCTTGTGGGAGCAACGTCCTCGTTGCGATCCACGTCATGTGGTAATGATCCACGTCGCATCTCGTCACCACCAACCTCTGGCCCGGCTGCCAGCCCTAAGGGAGGGGAGATCGCTCCTACATGCACCACTCTTCTGACTCAATCCTTTGCGCCATGAGCAGGTGAAAAACTAGTTGCCAATGCAACGTTTTTTTGTACACTGGAATGAGCCACGAGGTCAAATAGGCGACTGCATCTCCGGTAAGGGACTATTTCCATTCAAATGTCCTTCCGGATCATCTCGCAAAGCCTGCATAGATCAGATCCCCAATGAGAGGAAAGGAGAATGGACGCGAAGACCTTTAGAGAATACGACATTCGAGGCGTCGTTGGTGCTCAGATTACAGAAGCAGACGTCGCTGCGCTGGGCAGGGCCTTCGGTACCTACCTGGTGAGACAGGGCAAGAAACGGATCACCATGGGGCGCGACGTCCGATCCAGTTCTGAGCCCTTCCGAGAAGCCCTGCTTGAAGGAATGCTCGATACCGGCCTACACGTGACTGACTTGGGTGTCTGTCCTACTCCGGTCTTCTATTTTTCGGTCCGTTATCTTGATGCTGAGGGCGGCATCATGATCACCGCTTCTCACAACCCTCCTGAATACAATGGCTTCAAGATCTGCAACGGTCCCGACACCATTTTTGGTCTTGAACTCCAAAGGTTACGCCAGATCATGGATGAGGGTGATTTTGTTCGTGGCCAGGGCAGCCTGGCTTCTTTCGATGTTGTCACGCCCTACCGCAAACACATCCTCAAAGACATTACCCTGAAGCGGCAGCTTCGCATCGGAGTGGACGCCGCCAACGCCGTGGGAGGCCCCGTGGCTGTGCCGCTGTTCCGTGAGCTGGGATGCGAGGTCCATGACCTATACTGCGAGCCAGACCCCACGTTCCCCAACCATGAGCCTGATCCCACCGTGCTGGAAAACCTTCAGGACCTCATAGCTCTCGTAAAGCGTGAGAAATTGGACGTCGGCGTTGCCTACGATGGCGATTGCGACCGTATTGGCGTGGTGGACGAGCAAGGACAGGTGGTATATGGCGATCGTTTGATGATCATTTATGCCCGTGATATTCTCTCCAGACGTCCAGGCGCCACCTTCATCTCAGAGGTCAAGTGCTCAAAGACACTCTATGAAGATATCGAAAGACGAGGCGGCAAGGCGATCATGTGGAAGACTGGCCATTCCCTCATCAAGAAAAAGATGAAAGAGGTGAAAGCAGTTCTCGCTGGAGAAATGAGCGGTCACATGTTCTTCGCCGACCGTTATTTTGGCTTTGATGATGCCATTTATGCCTCCTGCCGTCTTCTGGAGATCCTATCCAAATCCGGCAAAACCATTGCCGAGCTTCTTGAAGGGGTGCCGGCCACAGTGGTAACTCCGGAAATCCGGGTAGACTGCCCAGACGAGGTGAAGTTCTCCTTGGTGGAAAAAGTGAAGGAGCACTTCCGGAAAAGGTACTCTATTATTGACGTTGACGGCGTCCGGGTACTTTTTAATCACGGCTGGGGACTGGTGCGCGCTTCCAATACTCAGCCGGCCTTGGTGCTCCGGTTTGAGGCAGAGACCGAAGAACAGCTTCAGCAGTACCGGGAGACAGTTGAAGAGACAGTAGCCCGTCTTCGTGAGTAAGCCCAAAATCGGTTAAGAATTCTTCAGTTCACAATAACCTCGATTCGATGAAAGGAGGAGGCCATGAAACGAAAAGCTTCCTACAAACTTCGCGTTACCCGGAGGGAATGCCTCTATGTCCACGATGAACCAGATCACACCCTGATGATTCTTGAGCTGGAGGGGGAGCCCATTGAATACGAGGTGGGGGTGGCAGGCGAATTTGTCTCTCGCCGCAGTGTCAACTTCCACGACCGGATACGGGGCACTGGACCAATGCAGGGTTATACCATAACCAACTTCCAGTATGGTTCGGTTTACAGCCGTTTTGAGGGTCGGCGCGACGGCAAAACCAAGATCAGCACCGGAACCTGGAAGACGTATAGAGGAACAGGCAAGTTGGCCGGCATTACGGGAGAGGGTACGTTCAAGGTCAGTGCTGGTGAGAACGCCAACGAGTTCATTCTCGAAATGGAAGGTCAGTACGAACTGTAGTCCAGCAGCAGGCAGAATGCTGACTCTTCAAACAATACGGCAGAAGGCACAAGGTATAGCCAAAGGAGCCAGTAGTCAGAATCCAGGAAAATTCCGGTACAAGGTACAGGGAGGAGTGCTGGACAAAAATCACATGATACCGTGCACCTTATACCCTGTACCCTGCACCTACACTACCGACCACTTGATTCTATGAATATGCCTTGCTTTTTGTGCCTTCTCTCTCCTGATTGCTAAAAGCTTAGGCGTGAACAGTGCTCACTTTTCAGGAGAATCCGAATTCTCATACTGGCTAATGATATGAGCCAGGTCATTTCTCGCCGCTTCAATATAGTTCAGATTTCCGGTGATCCCAAAGTTGTAGGTGGGCTCATACCATTGAAGTTGGGTTCGCTGCTTAATATGCGGTTTCAAAGAGAGAAATAAGTCTTGGAGTTCCCTACGTAGCTTGTTCTTGATCTCGAAACTCTCCTCACTTTGATTGTCAGCATGCGCAGCATATAACCGATCCAGCTCTTTGAGTTCCTCTCGTATGTCCTTATGCGTCATCCTCTATTCCTCTCATCACCTGTGTCTCGCCGCTGGCAGCGAACTGTTGCGGCTGTTACCCTCACCGGGCCAGTTAAAAGCACGAAGGACCATGCGTCTCTGGTCTGCTGCTCTGGCCACTTGTCTCAGCTGGGTCCGGGCGAGCCCCCTGGTGCTGTTGAATAGTGACAGTATGGCCGTGCATGGAAAGTTCCACCCATTTATAGCGGCTCTTAATGGCGGGCTGGTTCATGGGAAGACGCTTTTGCGTAAAAAAGAGCACTTGAGCCGGCGACCATCGGTCAGGATAGTATTTGCGTCGGTCAAATGCGAACTTTCCAGAAAAAATGATGGATTGGACGATGAGGTGGCGTGGCGGCGACGGTATGGCGCGCTTGAGGCGTTTTTCAATCTCTCTCTTGACCTTTCGGCTAAGATCTTCAACCACCACTTGGGTGGGAAACGCATCACCAGGAGGCGAATTGCCGAAGTTTCTTTTGAACTTGGCGAGACCCTTGAGCAAGCCACCGGCGTCCCAGAAATCCAGCTCGGTGTATATATGGTACAGACCCTTGCCCCGGGAGGCTAGATCGTAGATGATTCGGGCCATTGCTTTGCCTGTACGAGACTATCCTTGATCTGGAAATATTCAGTGAACCCCGAAGAGGTTGTTTTCAACAAACCGCGGTCACTCCCACCATCAAATTCTACTTCATATTGCTTTGTTCTTCAACTTGGCTGAGGTGTTGTCGGATGAACCCGCTCCGCGGAACCATCTCCAATCTTTCAACACGCCAGTACTCCAACAAATTTCAAAACCGTGAGCGCGACCTTACTCGACCTGAGGACTTCGAGTGAGCCTCAGTTCGGCTCGAGCTCACGGCCGAGGGCAGTCGAACTCCTCGTCGACAGGTCCTGTCGAAGGTTAGCCGCGATTCGGACTGCGGTGCATCAGATCTTGCAGTAGCTGAAAATCCACCTCATGAAAGCCGCTTACCACCCGGTCAGCCTCGGAGAGCTCAGGCTCGCTCGCACTCGTGCTTATGGCCAGACAACGCATGCCAGCGGCTTTTGCTGCAGCCACTCCATTGGGGGCATCTTCAATCACCACGCAATTTTCATGCATCACCCCTAACTCCCTGGCCGCAGTGAGATAGATATCCGGGGCCGGCTTCCCCCGGGTCGCCTGATCACCGCTCAGGATTCGATGGAAAAGGTCGGCAATACTGAGCTTATCCAAGACCAACCCCATGAGCTGCTTCGGTGAGGATGAGACCAGCCCGGTCTTAACCCCTGACTCACGCACGGACCGCACCAACTCCAGAGCGTGGGGCATCGGTTTGAGATGCATTCGGAACAGCCTTGCAATGAGCTGATTACGCTCCTCAAGTATACTGTCTATGCTCTCTTTGAGATTGTAATGTTTTACCAGGATGCCAACAGCTTCCCGGGAATCACGCCCCATAAGAACTGTTTTTAACTGGGGTGAGTAGCGCAGCTTCCTGCGAGCCAGTAGTTGTCGCTCAGCTTCGGACCACAGTGGTTCACTGTCGATGATCACCCCGTCCATGTCAAAAAGTACAGCTTCAAGTGTGGTTCCTGGAGTCATACCATCCTCAGAGAATGTCGATGATGCGCTGGGGTCCCAGGGAGATAGTTTCGAATTGCGAATTTCGAATTGCGAATTGCGTTGCAGATTTCGCCTGGTAAAATCCGAAATCCGCAATCCGCAATTATCCAGCTCTATGCTAACTGAATTCTGAC
>CAYFXH010000210.1:0-3909 GCA_964346905.1 uncultured Desulfobacteraceae bacterium
CTGGTTCTGGCTTTTTTGGATTAGGAATCCGGTGCTCTATCCGCCTGAGCTACGGGGGCATTTCGATTGGCCCTGGTGAGACTGAGATCCGGCTTCGTTGTTGCAGCCAAAGAACGTCATGCTCCTAAAGCTCCGTCGAAAATCGTGGAAAAGTCTTACATCAATGGCCGAATGTTTGCAAGCAGTTTCCTGTTGGTGGCCGCTTTACGGGCAAGACGGATAGCGGTCAGACAGCGAGACGAGGATAACAAGTTGTCAAGGTAACCGGTTGTCTCGTTAGTCTCACTTTTCATGCCCGTCTTACCGTGTTATGAGTTATACACCAAGCCACACCGTCGGGTTTTACTTGACAGCACAAGATCATTTTCCTACTTTGCATTCGAGTTAGGAATTCTCGGGTAGGATGGGCAGAGAAAAGCGGCAGCAGGAGCAAAGGGCATGGACATACTTCTTTCTTTCAAATGGCAGGACGTGGTAGACATCCTGGTAATCAGCTTTCTCGTGCACAGGTTGTTTCTCCTCTTTCGCGGAACCACGGCCCTCCAGATCTTGCTCGGCCTCCTTTTCCTCTGGCTCTGTCACACCATTGCCCAGGCTACCGGCCTGGTACTCACCAGCTGGTTTTTCCAAGGTATTGGTGCGGTTGCTGTGCTTGTCATCGTCGTGGTTTTCAGGAACGAAATCCGTGAAGTACTGATGCAGACCAATCCGGTTCGACTTTTCCTGGGGCGACCCTATGAACCATGGACAATTGATCTGCCTGAGGTGGAGAGGGTTGCTTTCCAGATGGCCAAAAGCGGCACAGGTGCCATGCTTGTTTTTCAACAGCGCGACAGATTAGCGGTCCATTTGAGTGAAGGCGTTCCTCTAGGCGGCAAGTTGAGCCCGGAAATTATTGCTAGCATCTTTGCTAAGCAAAGCCCTGTCCATGATGGTGCCGCCATTATTCAGGGGGATCGGATCAAGCTGGTTGGAGCGTATTTGCCCCTTACCAAGAGAGAAGGTTTGCCCCAGCATTTTGGCACCAGACATCGAGCTGCCATCGGCCTCAGCGAGGTAAGTGATGCGGTGATACTAGTGGTATCTGAGGAGCGCGCAGAAGTCTCGGTGGTGTACAGAGGCGAAATAGAACCGGTCCACGAACCGCCGCAACTACAGATGGTACTGAGCCGACTGCTTTTGGGAACCTACACCAAGACAAAGCCCCGCACCCGCCGTCGAGAATTACTGTCTCAAGTAGGTGGCTTTCTGCTTACGTTTTTGCTGGTTTCAGCTTTTTGGGGAATTTACTCAGGGAAGCAATTGTCCTTGATTAATGTTACTACACCAGTCGATTTCCGAAATATCCCCGAAAACCTGGAACTCAAGAGATCATCCGCTGAAAAAGTCGAGGTGCAAATAACCGGTAAGCGTAGACTTGTCGGTGCCCTAAAACCCGAGCAGGTGGGCGCTTTTTTGGATCTCAAGGGGGTTCATGATGGGTATCACCGCTTGGAGCTGAACGCAGACAATGTCGAACTTCCACTGGGATTGGAGGTAGTGCGCATCACCCCATCTTCAATCAGGTTAGAAATGGAACAGCGTATCGAAAAAATGATCGCGGTGGAACCCCACATAATTGGCGCACCACCGGACGGATATCAAATTGAAAGGATCAGTGTTAGACCCGGTTCAGTGAGAGTCAGCGGACCCATATCGAAACTCCGCAGTATGCTCAGCGTCTCTACGGAATCCATTACTGTTGGTGACATGGAAGCTCAATCAGGTGAGAAAGTCGTCGAGGTTCCGCTGGTACTCTCCCCCGCTTCCCTGCGGTTACTCGAGGGGGAGAGCAAACGAGTCATGGTTACCATTAAGATCAAACCTCAAGAGGTTTCCGAGACCTCCGCCCGTTAAAGAATCCACACTCTCCGAGCCCGCTTACAGCCTCGGCCACGCACCACCGGGGAAGCCCACCGGAGCTGGTCAAGAGTGTTCGAGCTTGTCGGAGAATCTCTGCGCATACAGTTAGCTGTGATAATGGTAAAAATTGCTTTGACAGTCTGAGTCCGGCCTGCTAATCTCTAGCGTATCTATATATATTTGGGGGTTTTTATGAGACTATCGACACGCGGTAGATACGGTACCCGTTTGATGGTTGATTTGGCGCAACATTATGCTCAAGGTCCCATCCCCTTGGCAGAGATAGCCACCCGCCAAGATCTATCTGCAAAGTATCTGGAACAGCTGATTATTCTGTTAAAAGGGGCTGGTCTTATACGGAGTACACGAGGAAGACGTGGTGGGTATTCCTTGGCGAAAAAACCTGAGGAAATCAGTGTGGGTGAAATCGTTGAAACCCTGGAAGGAAGGCTCGCCGTGGTATACTGTGTAACCGAACCAGACCAGTGCGTTCGTTCCCCCGATTGTCCCACTCGAAAAATCTGGGTGGGAATGACCGACGTTCTCAAAGACCAACTTTTTTCATTGACCCTCCAGGACGTGCTTCAGAAGTCTGCGCCGCTTGGAGATTTGCCGCACACCCTAGATGAGTAAAGCTGGAGGGAGCTATGGCAAACGTCGTTCACAGCTCGGAGATCACCATTACCAGAGAGAGGGGACCAACCAGAAAAGCGCTCATCAAAGGCTTTGGTGAACCGGTATACTACGGCGTTCACGGTGGAATTAAAGATTTCTACAAAGTTGATCCCGAAAAGGAGCACGCCGCCACCCTAGACCACATTGTTGGTGCTGTCGGGGGCTGAATGATGGGGACACTGGCCGTGGTACTGGCCGGCAAAAAGATCCGAACCTTTGAACACTTGTATCGGGCAAAGGTAACAGGGGATATTGAGGCTGTGGATGGGGTTCTCAAAATCACACACATCTCAGTAAACTATTCGCTTAAAACACCCGAGGAAAAATGGGAGGATGCCCGGGAAGCATTGGAGACCTATCTGCCGATGTGTCCTGCAGCCCAAAGTGTTATCGGCTGCATCGATATCAGTCACGAGTTACATCTGGAACCGATGCCAGATTAAGGATTTTAGATTCTAGATTTAAGATTGTAGAAGATTCTTTAGAGCGCAGTAGGCAGTGGGAGTGAACGGAAGATTATTGCTTTTTTCAATCTGCAATCTGAGATCCGCAATCTGAAATCCTTAGGGGTGTGCCTTGACAACTGAGATATAGGAATCCTCAGGGGAGTGGGAGATAAGTTCAGGTTCCTCCAGGTTCGGGGACATGATGATCCTGGCATGCACGCGCGCCCCTGGTACCATCTTCAAAACCGGAGCCTGAACCGTACCGACGATTTTAGCAGACTCGAAAATCTCCACTTTTTCGGAACACCTAATCGTTCCCACGAGAGTTCCGGAAATGGCAACCTCCCGCGCGCTGACTTCACCTCTAACCACCGCACCCTTTCCCAGAATAATGGTACCATTGGATTGCAGATTGCCTTCAACGGCTCCCTCAATAAGAAAATCGTCTTTGCACTGTAAATTACCCTTGATAGTCGTATTGCTGCCGACATAAGAGTGGATTTTCACTGCCGCAATCCTTTGTTCGCAAAGCGCATGGAGCAGAGCGCATAGCGTTGAACACCATATTGGTAGATGAATCTACCGCGGGGCATCTAGCTAACTCCTGAGCTATTAAAGTTCTACAAGTACTTTAGGAAGACTCATCAGCCTGCTATTTTACGCCTTGCTCCGCGCGCTATGCGGTTAGGGTTAGGTGAGCCAGCGCTTACGCCGCTTGTAATACTTCACATCCCGGTATGAGCGCTTTGTGCCCACTTCTGTCAATCCTAAATAGAATCGTTTTACATCCTCATTGTCCCGCAAGCGTTGCACCGTGTCATCGAGGACGATGCGTCCGTTTTCCATGATATAACCATAATCAGAAATGGTCAGCGCCAAGCGAGCG
>CAYFXH010000210.1:3919-5355 GCA_964346905.1 uncultured Desulfobacteraceae bacterium
AGATCTCCCCCACCAGAAGCGGGCTCAATCCCAACGAAGGCTCATCAAGAAGCATGAGTTTGGGTCGGGCCATAAGAGCCCTACCAATCACTAGCATCTGCTGTTCGCCACCGCTCAAATAACCAGCCAGAGTATTCCTCCGATCCTTGATCCTTGGAAAATAACTATAAACCAACTCTTGCAAATCCCTTATTTTCTTTCGACCGCTTTGCAGGTGCGCAGCTGCCACAAGGTTTTCTTCCACGGTGAGATCCTCGAATACCCTTCTTCCTTCCATAACCTGAAAAATACCTCGCCGAACGATCTCCTCAGGATCCAACCGATGAATAGGTTCGTTCTCAAACTCTATAACCCCGTCGGTAACCTCGCCCTCCTCAGTCTTAAGCAAGCCGGAGATGGCCTTCAGGGTGGTGGTCTTGCCCGCACCATTGGCGCCAAGGAGTGACACAACTTGTCCCTTCTTTACACTGAGGGACATCCCTTTCAACACCAGAATGACGTCGTTATAAATGACCTCGATGTTATTTACATTGAGCAGTGACATCTTTGATTTTAGATTTAAGATTTTAGATTTAAGATTTTAGATCTTGGATTTCGCCCTGAAGTTTCCAGTATTTTCAGTATGCAGTGAAATCTCCAATCTACAGTCTTTTTTATAATGTTAACTCTGGTCGGAATGCTCCCAAAAACTTCTCCACCAAATGGTTGTAGCGCTCGTCTGCCAGCAGAAAATCATCCCGATACAGTTTCTCTGATTCTTTTCCAAAAAAAATGAAGCCCCCATCCGGAAGATGAAAAAGGCCGTACAGATTGCTTTTTTCCACCGAAACCACTTTCTGGGTGAATTCAATGACACGGTCTCCGTCGCTGGTTTGGTAGATGATCATGCGACGCGAAAGTTTTTCCTGTCGCATCAGCAGTGGCTTGTATTCACTCCTCCTTGTTTCCGCTAACCCATCAAGAAATTCTCCGACGGTCTCGCGTAAATGATGGGGAAATTGCCGTAAATTCGTGTGCTCAACCGAACCACTGTTTTCCAGAAAGAACACTTCGTAGAAACCTTCACTCCACAGTTGCACCTCAAAAAACTGGCGATCAATAGAGCTTGATACAGTACTGCTCAACTCCAAGACCTGCCGGATATGACCCTCCCCGTTAACAACCTCATACCCCTGGGTCATGGCAACGTCTACAAGATCTTCAAGGGCTCTGTCGTGACTGTAGTGCAGTCGCTCAGTTAGTTCAGCAGGTGTCAACTGAGGCCTGAGGTATGCGCATCCGCTGGTTGCTATCAGGACGCAGACAAAGAGAGGAGTCCATTTCAGTCTAAAATCACATAGCACAGAGCGCGCCACACCCGGCGTGCAGATTAAACACGCCATGCGCTTGGCGCTATGCGCTTGTTCTTTTGCATTACCAGCCCAGGAAGCGGTCCT
>CAYFXH010000211.1:0-4112 GCA_964346905.1 uncultured Desulfobacteraceae bacterium
TTTATCTAAGTTTTCGACAGTCTTAAGTTCCACTATCACTTTGTCTTCCACAAGAATATCCGCTATGTATTCGCCAACCACATTTTCCTTATAAGAGACTTTGATTGGAACCTGACTCTCAGCCTTTAGTCCGCGACTTTTCAGTTCAAGCATGAGGGCGTTCTGGTACACCTTCTCAAGAAAACCAGGACCAAGAACCCTATTCACT
This sequence comes from uncultured Desulfobacteraceae bacterium, assembly GCA_964346905.1. Lineage (GTDB taxonomy): Bacteria > Desulfobacterota > Syntrophobacteria > BM002 > BM002 > BM002. The sequence continues at coordinate 209 of CAYFXH010000211.1, forward strand.
TCAAATACAGCACCATTTATTGCATAGGTGATCTCATTGATATCCATCTGGAATACGTGTATCCGTCTGCGCTGGTTTGAAAATGATTTGCGAGTTAACCACAGGCAATCTTAGACCATCGGTGACCGACAGCCAAGGAGCTTCTGTAAGTTCTCCTGCGTAATACTGCGGGATCGCTTAAAAGTCCCACGGCGTGGGCCCCGATGCTTTACCATCGGGGCCAATGGGGAGTCCTTGAGGGACAGAGTGAGCTTGTTTACTCTGGCCATCAAGTGCTCCCCATGGCGCTTTTAAGCGATCCTTTCATTTATGAATATAAGCTCGCAAAATTGCTATAATGTCTGCGGCTGTCTGCGTGGGTCTGCGGTTAATTTCTGCCCCATGCTTTCCCTCCTGGCTCCTGACTCCTACCTTACTACTGTCTAGCGCTGTGTCGCGGGCGTCGCTGCCGCAAATACCAGACCACTCCCACCGCAGCACCAAGGAGGACAACAGTCGCTATCAGCTCTTTTCCATAATCCATGGTAAGCAACGTAGCAGTATGAACCGTTCTTTTCAGAAAACCAGCTCGCGGTATATCCCGGTCGGCAACCAAAGGTACCATTTGGAGGACCTTGTTCTTGATTGAAATTACTGCCTGCCCTATGGCCTGACCACGCTGGATGGGGGCATGTAGTCGTTCGGGGGTTTTCGCTTCCCAGATAACATCCGCTTGCTGAGCAATAGGGACGGTGACAATTCCCTGTTCGCTGGCTGCCAATTCCACTTGGCCCTCGGTTCCTTGCCACACGGGAAGCTGCAGGAGGAGGTCTCCTTGCTTGAAGAGAGGAACCGAGACAAAGTTGCGAAAGCCATAGTTGAGCAACCGCAAGGCTTCACGTTCTCGGATCGGTTCACTCTTCGCTCCCATCACAACAGCAATGAAACGCTGCTCCCCCCTCTTGGCAGTGGCCAGAAGATGGTATCCTGCCTCCTCAATGTGTCCAGTTTTCAACCCGTCCACTGAGGGATCTCGCCAGAGAAGCCCATTGCGATTGCGTTGACGGATATTTTCGTGGGTAAACTCCTTCATTTGATGGTATTGGAGTGCTTCCGGGTGTGACTGAACATAGGCGAGAGCAAGCAAGGCCATGTCCCTGGTGGTGGTATATTGATCCGGGGCAGGCCATCCGTTGACGGTCTGGAACTGGGTGTTATCGAGGCCAAGCTCTCGCAATTTCAGGTTCATTTTTTCAACAAAGGCCTCTTCACTGCCCTGAAGAAATTCAGCCACAGCAACACAGGCATCGTTACCAGAAACCACGGTGATTCCTTTGATCAGTTCCACCAGAGGAATTCGAGTTCCCTGGCGGACAAACATCTTGGAGCCTCCGGTGCGCCAGGCCTTCTTACTGATCCACACCGTATCCTCCAGAAGTATCTGGCCCTGGTCCATGGCGTCGAATATCAAAAATAGTGTGAGCAATTTGACAAAACTTGCAGGCCGCATGCGCTCATCAGGATTTTGGCCATAAAGGAACTGTCCAGAATTGCCATCCATGAGCACAGCGGATCGCACAGCAACCGCAAAAGGATGAGGCATCTCCTGGGCCACAGTGAGCTGAGCTGAGGTTAAAATCAGAACAACTAGCAATATACTGGTCATGAGTATTGCGTGTGATCTGGCTCTCAGCATTAAATTACTCCTAGATATGTTTCAAGAAAACGCTATGCGCTTGGCGCTATGCCCCATGCGCTATGCTTTTCCGAGCGGCTTATAGCACAGGCAGTACCGCTTGTAAAGTTAGGGCAGTCGCCTCGGCGGTAGCCGCTACGGCAACGTCAGTTGTCCGTAGTCCGTTGTGCAATAGGCATAGAGCATGGGGTCTGGGGCGATAAATCTCAGTCCTCTGTCTCCAATCTGAAGAAGACGTAGTTCGCGCTCTTCCAACCTTCAACCGCATAAGCGAGAGTGCCTAGTGACTACTGATTTCTGCATCCTTACGCTATGCACCATGCTCTTTGCTTCATGCTGCGAACGGAGTGAGCCACAACGGACCACTGACAACTGACAACGGACGAAGTGCCAGACGGACTGATTTAGGATTTGCGGTAGCGATTGTATTGACCCCAGTTTAGGGATGCCGGGGTTGTTAAGCGGTGGGCGTTTTCAATTGAGATAAGAATTCATGAAAGGTTTTTGTAGAGAAGTAAACTACTTTGGTCTCGGGTCCAAAGGAAATTTCGTCCCCATCAGCCAGAGGATAAGCCTGGTTTGGAGTTATCTCACTACCGTTTAGAAGGGTACCGTTTTTTGAGCCAACGTCAACCAGGGAACAGCCTTCTCCAGTCGCGTTAATCTCCAGGTAGGCATGAGCTTTGGAGACCAACTTATTGTACAGAATGATATCATTTTGAGCGGCACGGCCGATTTTGATGTTAGAGGGAGCCTTGGCCGGTTCCCTTTCCCTAATCTCTATAACTCTCGCCTCCAGTACATCTTGCAGGGCCACTCCTTGCTTCTGCGCCTCCAATACATCCTGATCTTCTATGGATTTCGTGCTGAATTGAAAGATAACGTCCTTATCAAGGCTTTTCTGCGTTTTTTCAACGAGAAAACCGTCAGGATGGGTTTCGGCAAATGTGGTCGCCGCCACGTCTGAATAGGACGAGAGGTAATGAGCCAAATTCTTGTATTTGATTTTGCCTGGGATTTCCATTTCTTCAATTCGCTCAAATTGTTTGAAGTCTTTGATAAATTGGACAGCTACACCTTCATTTTCTTCATCGACCCTTGTGATTACGGCTGATCCCTGCAACCCTATGGTTGCATCCTGGCCAGTGAAAATAGGCGGCAGGTAAACAGTGAGTATAGTTTTATCATCTGGTTGGAAAGAATGCCAGTCCTTTGTTTTTATAAAAGCTCCCCCCTGGCTCACATACTCGGTGTTTCCCTCAATTGCATCGGGTACACCCGTCTTGGACAGTTTTGCCTTGAAATACTGCCTAAGCCTGACGTGTTTGCGCTTGTCCGGGGCAGCCATGAGACTTGCGTTTCAACTCCACCCTGACTGTTGGATAATTAAGTGGTTGAGGCGAATCATTCTATACGGCTTACCGTACATGATGCAATTTTCATTCCTGATTCAGACAAAAGTTGAAAGTTGCAGCCGATAGAATGGGCATAGTCTCGCTGCTGATAGACCGCTGAAAGGGACAGTTGAACTCTAAAGTTCGAAAGTTATATGAGATGGATCACCAACTGGCTTCTAAACAAAAAGACCTTTCCCCACCCGCCAGCGGAGGGGGAAATGGGGAGGGGAAACTGATAAACAAATGATTATAGATATAATTTTTCACCCCCACCTCAATCCTCTCCCCGTCAAAGGGGAGGAGGTTTTGGGATTTGACCACAAGGCACAAGACTCAAATAGTTAGATTTAAAGTAGGGTGAATCCAAACTCATATCGGTATGGCAAAAAGTTTTTGGGAGCCTGCGAGGGGTAGTTGATAGAAGATACTGCACCGAGCGCTGGCCGTGTGAACCGCCTGGGCACACATGATTGGATGCACTTTTTGAAACCTGGAGTGTATCTTCTTATCCAGATTGCAGATTGCAGATTGCAGATTGTAGATTGCAGATTTTTTTGGCCTGATCGCTGATAGCCTACTCTGAGCCTTGTACCCTGCACCCTTACCCTATGCCCCATGCCCTATGCCCTATGCTCCATACCCCATGCTTTTTTAGCAACTGACTACGGACGACTGACAAAACGCCCTCTGTCGTCTGTTTTCTGCCCTCTGTCTTCTACCCGCTGCCCGCTGCTAGCTGCCAGCCTGTCCTGAGCCTGTCGAAGGGTTGCTTTTTTCCTTTAAATCCGCAATCCGAAATTCGCAATTCGAAATCCTTACACCCTGTACCCTA
>CAYFXH010000211.1:4122-5153 GCA_964346905.1 uncultured Desulfobacteraceae bacterium
CTCCTCACGTTTTGGCTACCCCTGCCAGCTTTCCCCCGGCCGCCAACCACCCTCTGCCCCATGCCCCATGCCCCATGCCCTATGCTCCATGCCTTACGCCTTGCACCTTTTCATATCATGCTAAAATCTCTATGATATTTTTGTTGACAAAATGTACAAAACTTGTAGAATGCTTATTATATTCATTTCAGTGCGCAACGCCTTCGGTTTATTCTGAATATTCACACACTGGTACCAAGTTGGTTACCGCGCATTTGAAGGCAAGGCCTCACCGAAGTCTTGGCTAAAAAGCAAGATAATTCGTATCGAGGTAGTAGTCATGAGTAAAGATAGGTGGAACAAGTGTCCCTATTTTGCCGAAGGTCAATGTCCCCACGGACAAATCATCGATAGAGCGTATTTAATTCCGCAGTTGCTGGAGGCTTCAGAGCTCGAAAAAGCCGTGAGAGTGTGTGGAGAATGTGGGCAGTATCTGGCTGAAAGAAGAAAACATACTCGACTAAAAAAGCCCTTTAAGAGCATTATCCATAAAGAGCATGAAGAGGTCCCCATCGCAGGGAATATTCTCAATGTAAGTGAGATGGGAATTCTTGTGCGATTGGAGGATTGGTCACCATTCGATATAAATGAAAAAATTCAAATAGAAATACATCCCAGACATAACAGCCCTGAGAAATTGGATAATGAAATAATAAGAACTTCTGGTGAGGTAAAAAGAGTAGATAGTAAGACTCGCCAACTTGCCCTTATGTTCTCACAAGCAGTCGATCAACACGCTCTTCATGCGCTCTAATCCAGCCCTTATTCTTTCAATCTCCCGCGTACGTTTTATCATCATTGCTTTGATTTTTCTATTTTCTACAAACCTATCCTTCGATAACCTAGTAATTCACCACAAAGGCACAGAGGTCACAGAGGAGAGAGTTTTGCCCTGGCCGAGAGGCCCGTCCGTCACTCTCTGATTGTCTGGCTGGTGGGACTGAAGGCGTAGCCGACCCGCCTGCAAAAGCTTGGCACTGGCGGGGAGGCAG
>CAYFXH010000212.1:0-5151 GCA_964346905.1 uncultured Desulfobacteraceae bacterium
GCAGTGATAACACGCTCGGGCGAAGGCAATGAGTTGCACGGCACCTTGACTGCTGGCGAAACCGAGGTGCAGGCAAAGCTTAACACCCTCTTTAGAGCGACTCCCAAGCAGATAAGCGGTACTATCACAGCACGCAAACTTTTCTTATGGGATCTGACAGAAAAGGATAGCGAGGCAAAGAAAAAGAAACCTTCAAGCGAGGAACCCGTATTTAGCCGTGAGCCAATAGACTTCGACTGGCTGAAAAAAGTCGATGTGGATATTGCCGTTGCAATTGAATCCTTTGCGCAAGAATCATTTCTGGCGAAATCGGCCCAGTTCCATGTGGTGGTCAACTCAGGTCTGCTTTCCATCAGCCCGGGTCGTTTCGTCTATCCAAAAGGCAAACTCGACATGGATCTGCAGCTTGATGCCCGGGATCATCCCCGGCTGACCTTCAAAGCATTCGGCGAACACATCGATCCCCGGCGGGCACTGGATATCCAGGCATACCAAGAAGAACTTGAGGCGGAAATGCATATTGACGTGTCCTTGAGCACATCAGGGCTAACCCCCCATGAACTGGCTGCAAACAGTGAAGGGAGCATCTATATAACCGTACAAAACGGCAAGATCCCTGCCGCATTGACCGATATGGTTTTTTTGGATATCGCGGGCTGGGCCTGGAAAAAAGCGACACATCAGAGGTATTATGATATCAATTGCGGGGTGGCCGATTACAGCATCGGGGAGGGGGTCATCTCGACAAAGGCCTTTATCATCGACGCCGAGGCCATTACCATTACCGGCGGAGGAACCATCGATCTGGGGGGTGAGAAAGTCGAATACGTCCTGTTGCCAAAGAAGAAATCGCTCATCATCAAGAAAGCCGACCCGGTGAAGATAAAGGGACCATTGAACGATCCCAAAGTAAAGGCGATTCCCTGGAAATCGGCCGGGATCACCGCCGCCAAGATCGGTGGGATTATTTTTGCTCCGTATGTTTTCATACCCCTCACCGCAGCCGACTACGTGGCAGGCAAGGTGAAAAGTCAAGATGGGAAATCGGCCTGTCTGGATTATCAAAAGACCCATAAAATGGAAAATAGGGCGCAGTAGCAATGGTTGTTTCCTAGCACCCCCGCATAGATTCTCTGCAGCAAAAAAATTGGAAACGCTCCTACCTTTTGTTGAGTAGTAGGGGGGTCACATCTTCATACATCATTATACATCGTGATGATGCCTGACAAATGATCATCTGACCCCAATCCCCACACTATTTTCCCACAAATCTCACCTGGTATGGTTTTTGCTCCTTTACTCAACACTAGCTCCATCGTGAGCAGTAAAAGCAGAACAAAGAGCTTTGGAGCCGTGCCATGGAAACCGCACTATGTGACATGGTTGTGGAGTGGATTGATCCCCAGCAAGAAAATGCTGCACTAAAGGCCCTTGAAAAGCTGAAAGGCTTACAGGTGAGGCCGGAAGAGATTGCGGCTAATTTGCCCTTTACCATTGCTCGGAATCAACCTCAGGAGAATGCTGAGAAAATCAAGGCTTTTTTGGAAAAACAGGGAGTTAAAATCGCCCTCAAAGCGCGGTGGTCGTCAGCCTCAGCAGAACAAGACTTAACCGAAGCAGTAGACGACGACACTCTAGTACAGCAGTTAAGATCGATTATCACCGCCAGCATTCCAGCCTTTTTCAAATCAGTTTTCACAGGTGGATTCAAATCCATATTGGGTAGTTTTTTGAATGGGATGCTAGGTCTTTTCGTTGGAGTAGTTCTTGGCCTGGCACTTGGTTTTGTTTACAATTTCTTTGACCCACAGGCTGTACCCGCTCAGAAGGGCGGACTGGTGGCTGGTCTGGGAGGGATCTATATTTACATGGTTGTGGTGAACGGTCTTGGAGGTGCAGTGCTGGGATGGTGGTTAGGGTTGAGGAAAGGGATAAAAAAAGCTGTCGTCAAGAATCAAGTTATCAGCGACATGCTGGACTCTATCACAGATAAGACATTTACTTTCCTGGAAAGCCGTGGTCTGACTGGGGAGCGGCAAAACCAGTTCATGGAGAAAATTCAGAGCTGGATCAATGTGGAAAGAGTCCAACTGTTGGAAAAGATCGAGGGCAACTTGACTAAAGTTCCCCTGTTCGGTGGAATCGTCTCCAAAGTCTCGGGCAGACTTTTCGATGCGATATGTAAAGCACCTGAGATGGTGTTCCTCAACCTCGATGTCACCCCAAAAGAAGGAATGCCTCCGAGAGCAAAGGTTGTCGAGTCTGCTCTTTCCATGGTGGAACAGACGTTTGGTGGTGCCGTGGATGCGGCTTTCAGCAAACCAATACTGGCCACCGGTTTTGTCACTGCCATTTTCGTTGCCATACCATATTGCTTACTGGTCTACCAAATGGTGGCATAAACCACTTGCCCTACGTTCGCCCCTTATTTGTCTACAAAAGAAAAAGCCCTAGTCTAATAACTTAGGGCTTTTCGTATTGTATAATATATATTGTCCCCAAGGGTCCTCCCAGTTTACCCGTGTTCTTATTTAGGACTCAGACAGCACTATGATTACGTTGGGCTTTATCTCCTACCCAGCGACACCGAAAGCGGTCGCTGGTGTTCGTGAGAAGTCTTGCAACTGATATGTAGCTGAAGCTCATGATTCAAGATCTGACCCAAACCGCACTCTTAGAAGAATTTAGGAAAGACAATACCTGGTTACTTATCACCATTGTTGCATAAGTGGGTGAGAACATGAAAAGATTTGTCACATCAATAACGCTCGGGACTCTGATCTTTTTGCTTCTCGGATTCCTGGCTCTCAGTTTTATCGTAAATCGAAATATGGAGGATAAGGGCGATGTAGACCCTTCAATGCTTACCTTTTTCCATGAAACATACGATGAAAATCGAGAACAATTCAGGAGATTGGCTGCGTTACTTAACAGAGAATTCAGTGATGTGGAAATATATACATATATCGTGAAAAGCAAGGTGGATTCTGATCTATCGATCAATGCAGTGTATATTCCAGCCCAGAATGAAGCAAAGAAACTAATCATCATGTCCTCCGGTGTTCATGGAATAGAAGGTTTCACCGGGAGTGCGGTTCAACAGTATGTTATGACCCAGATGTTGTCTGGAAAGGTACCACAAAATATGGGACTGCTTCTTATTCATGCTATCAATCCATTTGGCTTTAAGTATGAAAGAAGGGTCTCTGAAAATAACGTTGATATGAACCGTAATTTCCATAGCAACAAAGATCTATTTACCAATAACAATGAGGGCTACGCGAAAATCTACCGGTTCTTGAATCCGGAGGGGAAGGTAAGAGCAGGCTACTTTAGAAATACCGTCTTTTTTATGAAAACCGTGTATAAGATCATTCGCTATTCGATGCAAACCCTCAGGCAATCTACTGTTCAAGGGCAATATGAATTTGACAAAGGGATCTTTTACGGTGGAAAAGATTTTGAGCCGCAAAAGGAATGGCTTGCACAGCTGATTTCTAAAAAAACCGATGATTATGAATTCGTTTTTGCGATTGATCTGCACACCGGGTTAGGAGAGAGAGGGACATTGCATTATTTACCTGGTTACGTCCAGGATCTCAATAGTGACATGCTGCTCGAAAGGTTGCTCGAGAGCTATACAGTCGATTGGCCTGATACAGGAAAAGAATTTTACCTCGCCACAGGTGTATTTAGGAACTATCTTGGAAGCCTAATTTCTGCCGACAAGAAGTACATTAGAATTGCATTTGAATATGGCACCCTAGAGAGTCAATCTATGGTTGGATCAATTCGTTCTCTTCAGAATATAATCCTTGAAAATCAAGGATTTCATTATGGATATGAGAACAATCATACTGAAGATCTAGTCAAGAACAGATTTAGGGAAATGTTCTTCCCATCGTCAAAAATCTGGAGATCTCAGATCATGAAACAAACCAGCGAAATACTGCCGATCTTGATTGATCGTTACGCTGAACTCAACTGATGAAAAAGTCGGGGTCAGCCCTTGAATGAGCTGGCTAGAGGTCGGATCACGCTATATTACTGCTTAACCCTTAGAACGGCATTTTTGCTACCAAAACTGAGCCTCTAAGCCTTATTTTTACCCCCAAAACAGGATTCTTTCTTTGTCGTTTCAGTATATTGGCTTGGTCCGACCACCGACCCCGACTTTGAATTAGGTGACTCCCGTCTCGCCCGTCTCCCCTACTTCCTTGACACTAGGCGCCTATTCTCTTATGCTACTAAGAAAAGGAGGTGATCTCATGGCGACGGCCACCGTACGTATCCCCGCAGAGAAAAGAGACATTCTCAAAGTCATTGCAAGCCTTGAGAAAAAGGAAATGAAGGAAATTCTTTCGGATCTCATAGACGAATATATAGAGAGGCACAAAGAGACTCTCGAACTTCTTTCTAAACCAGAATGGGTAGAAGCCATTGAACAGGGAAAAGCGGAAGTAGCAAGAGGAAACAAAGGGAAATCTCTCGATGAGCTGGAAGATTGAAGTCAAGCCCACGGCCGAGAAATACTACTTGAAGTTAGACAAAAAGATGAGAAAAAGAGTGAAGAAGAGTCTGCTGGAACTGGAAAAGTCTGAAAATCCTCTATCGCACCCTCAAGTCAGGCCGTTAACGGGGAAGCTACAAGGTGATTATCGCCTCCGGGTGGGAGATTGGAGAGTTCTATTCACCCCTGATAAAGACGCAAAGATGCTCTATGTCTTCGCGATACTGCCGCGAGGAGACGCTTACTGATAGATGACCTCTTAACCCCAACCCCTATGCCTTTCCACATCTCACCTCCCCAATCTGCAATCAAATTCGCTTCTCCGTCGCCGCACTGCGAGGTATCGTATCCCGAATGAAGCAAGTAATAACAAAAGCGGCCGCCACCAGGCCGACCGCCTTTGTTATTATGGCGTCCCCAGGGGGATTCCCTGAGGGCGCATGGCGCATAGCGCAGAGCGCATGGCGTTCAAGAAAGCTTGGGAGTGGGATAGGCACTTTGACCGGCTGGGGAAAACCCCTTCACTTCGCTCCCCGCGACTTCGCGCGGGACAGGCAGGGTAAATTCACTTCCCCGTCGCTGCACTGTGAGGTCACACAAGCCGCTAGAGGCAACTAAGAACAAAAACGGCCGACCGTTAA
>CAYFXH010000213.1:0-5109 GCA_964346905.1 uncultured Desulfobacteraceae bacterium
GATCTGTTACCCGCTCTACCTTAACGGCGGAGGTTGCCCGGTAGTGGGGCTCTGGAGAGGCAAATACAGCGAAAAGATAACTGGAGACGGTGCAGAGTATGACCGCGAGGATGACAATGGTGCGACGTTTTCGGATGATTCTCAAGTAGTCTCGTATATTTATGTCATATTTTGCCATGGATTACCGTCCGATTGTTTTTCATTTAGCCTAAAAGACTGTCCGACAACCGCACCATTGCCTTCCTGTTTCATTCTGAGCCCTTCGGCAAGACCTGTCGGCGAGCCCAGATTGAGGCGCTGAGGATAAACTCAGCGGAAAATTATATAGATTCAAGGACTTACACCTTCGAGATTCTTCGGCTGACGCCTCAGAATGACACTGTTGGACGGCCTCGACAGACCGATTTCCAAGGTCAAATGAGAAGCAACACCGGAGCACAGTCTTCACCCATGAGAGTTCAGACATCCAACTTTCCTCCCAGGAGGTAATACCATCCTGCTGATTGCCCTAGGCAAATAGATGAACTCCCTAGAGTTAGAAGCAGCCTGAAAATGCACGTCTCCATGGGTAGATGGTTATTTTCTACCTTTAATTACGCAAACCTATCTTGCAAACACTGTGCCGCGATTCCCCAGAGAGTGCATACCAGGGTCTTACCATTTGAGACTAGCTGATTTTACACTGAAATATCAATGATTTCAGTACTTTGACAGGGAAGTGGTTGCTCAAAAGGATAGCGACTTTTGCCTGACCTGCGCCATTTGACACAAAAATCCTATTACCTCTGTGGGCTTATGGTGTGGAATGGCTAAAGTGCATCAATAACTGCAAGACTTAAGAACGTAGGAAAGGAAGAGCAACAAGTTGGGCAGGGCAAAGGTCTTTCATTGCACGCCTTTGATAAAAGGGGGTTAGGAGACTGTCTGATTAAGACCATCGAATATGGAATGTCGAACAAGGAACCGCAGAATCATGAAGTGATCACTTCTATATTCTGCGGTTTAAAAGATCTTGCGATGGAAAGGGGATTTTAAAGTATGCGGGCTTGGCTAAGGTATCAGGGAGAGGGTGAAGATGGCCAGGTTGCCCAGTCCGTGGATGGTGATGGGGACAAGTAAGCTCCCCCCGATCTCATACGCTACAGCAAAGAGAATTCCCCCCACCACGCGGGTAACGGAGACTCCAAGATCAATGGGATGGCTCACTACAAAGATCAGTGTGCTGAGAATAAGGGCCACCATTACCCCCCATCGTCTCAAAAAGCCATAGAGTATCCCTCGAAAAAGGAGCTCTTCTGCAACCGGCCCTACCATCCCACCCACAATGAAAAAAAGGATGAGATCGCTGGTCTGTGTCGGTAGCCGGGTTCGTATGAGGATGAGCGGGTTAATGTTCGCCGCGAACAATGCAACACCTGCAATGGAGGTGATGGCTGCAAAGCCGGCCGACCATATCAGCCCCTTCTTCAAACCGGAGGCCATCTCGGATCGGGCCAAGCCTATGGATGATAATCCCTGCCCCCGGGTCAAAACAATCAGGATAACCAGGAGTATTTGGAGGAGACGGGCACAACCCAGGATTACCATCGGGTGGGAGAGGGTGTTTGAAATAACAACCCTTGCAGCCCATTCAATTGAAAGGACCGCTGCGAGGGATAATAACAAAGTCGTTATTTCGATCTTGTTTGCTTCCATCCGAGGGCCCGCAAGGCCTTGTAACCATACCATTGGTTATACCAGTTATTGGATGTTTGAATCCTTTTGAGAATCTCTTTGATAGCCCTTCTATCACCGCGCTTACCGAGAGCATAGAATGCCATTGAGACCACATTGGGATGGGGATCATCCAGAAAGCCCAAGAGATCTCCATATGTCTCGGGTTGCCGGCTAAAACCCAGCGCTCTTACCAACCAGTACCGTTCAGGTATGTGAGGGCTTGCCAGCAGCCGAGGATACCATTGAAAGCTACTCACCTCCATCCCTTTTCGCTCTATGATTCTCAAGGCGGCAACTCGCTCTTGCCAGGACTCTGATGCCAGAGCCTGGGGGACATTCTCCAACTGGATATGTGTTCCTCTGCTGTAGTGGAATGGAATCAGGATACTCACGCCAACGATGAGACAAAAAATGGAGGCAATCAGCGACGAGGTCCTTGCATCAAGAAAAAGGCAACAGAGGAGACGGACCAGAGCATGGAAAATCACATAGAGGGCAAGGGGCAACGCAAGCAGAAGAGAGAAGAAGGTTGCCTGCCGGAAAAAACCGTGTCTGTCGCTTCGTGCAGAGAATTCCTGCAATACGGTTCCCGGATCGGAGAGAAAACCTACGGGGGTGGTTTGAAGAATCGTCCTTCCTGCATTCTTGAAGATCAGCAGGTCACCATCTTGTATCACCTTCAGGTCAACTGCCGTATCTGTTTCCACGGTGAGGTAGTCGCGATCAAGCAATTCTCGCTCCACCCGCGCGAGCAAGGATCCCGTGTTACCGTTTTGCAGGCTACACGTTTTGAGAAGCCGCTGGTCCAGAGATTTGAAGACCTCCGCAGGGTAGAGGGTATAGTCATAGTAAAAATCGTTAACCGTTCTGCCCACAGGATTGGAAAGGAGGAGAACGTCTCTGAAGTCCACGAAAAAGTGGCTGTCAATTTGAACTATCCACACCAGTGCCAGCACTGTAACCGCAATGGTGTGAACCGTGCCGTGTACCCATCCCCTTTGAGCATGATGTGGTGGCATCCATCTGAGGGTGGCCAGGAAAACCACGGGAGGGATGGCAAAAAAATACCAAGTGGCCCCGAGGGAAAAGCCTCGGTGATTCAGCACCATAAGAGAACCTAGCCAGAACAACACAAAAACGATCAAAATCAATCGGGTTCGCGAGAACAGCCGATCCCAAACCCAGGCCGCTCCAAGAGAGAGTAAGGCTAGGCCAGCCCCCACACTGAAGGTGAAAAAAAGACCGCCGAAGAAGGCGGAACCGAAATCCTGGAGACTGGGCATGGTTCGTTGGTTCGGTATGGTGAAGTAGCCGGCAGCTTTTATGGCCGATAGGTGGCGGTAGAGATGGACGTTGGACAGGTACACTTGTATGGAAGCGATAACCTGGGCTACCAGGAGGCCCAGCAAAAGGGCTCTGGCTGCATAGTGAAATCTATTCTCTACGTGTTGGCTCATTGGATAAAAAAATAGATAGGGATAGGAGCCTGTCTAAAAATCCCCACTTAAAAGCTGTCCGAGAACTAGTTTTATATTTTGAATATCGAATATCGAACAAGGAATTTCGAACAGCAGAAGTTTTTGATAAAGAATAAGAAAATGTTTTTCCCTTCGATATTCTGCGGTTCCTTGTTCTGCGGTTCTGCGGTTCATATTCTTGAGACGTGATAGCTGATGGTTGAATGTTCAACACCAACCGAGGAGACGGCATCGGACGGTGTTGTGGCCCCCCCCCGTAAGGGCAGCTTAAAAGCCAGGTCCTCCGGGTCTGGATTCCTTACTACCACTTGCTGAGCTATTTGACCAGACCGAGGATGCTCTTTTCCGGTTTAAAGCTGAGTTCTTGACATGGAACCTGAGCTGCCACTTCACTGAAAAGCTCCAGAACAAATTCCATCCCTTGAAAATCCCACAGGGGGGGAAAGGAACAGGTGAGGAGGTGCGATACTGGATCGAGCCCTTTCATTTCTTTGACCGAGTTCTCCTGTCCATGGCTCAGGAAGAAAATTCGCTCTAACCTCGCCTCCCGAGGCGAGCCGAATGCGGCCTCACCATGCCAGGGCGTACCGTAAACCCTGAACTCACGACCCTGTTTTCGCACAATAACCCTATCGTCGCTGAGGATAACAACACCATTTTCTTGATCCCACATTCTTGCTAACGTGCTCTTACCAGCCCCAGATTCACCCGCAAACAGGATTCCTCTCCCGTCCATTACAATACCGCAGGCGTGCAGGATTATTCCCCTTCCCTGTGCCAGATAGTGCATAATCAGGAGTTCCATGGTGGGGCCAAAAAACGGATCAATAAAACGGTAACAGTCGTCGGCAAAGTAAAGGTCGGTGTGTTGGAAATGATCCGGCAAAAAGAGGGTTCTCTCGAGGTAAGGCATGTTCGGGAACAGTCTCACTACGGACGTACCGTTTTGTCGGTGCAGGGTCCAGATAGGGGGGCACTCAAAGACCTTTTCTCCAACCACGATGTCAGAGGTCCCACGGTGCAGTCGGAGGCTGATGTCAGTTCTCCCGTGCCCAACAAAGGGAAGATAGGCTGGCGCTATTTCCCCAGAGACTTCTCCTTCAATGGAAACAGCCACGTCTCCAATTATGATGGCCATATTTTCTCGCGACATAGGTTAAGTAAACTACGAAGAGCACAAAGATACTAACGCAGAGCGCATGGCGCCAAGCGCAAAGCGAAAAAAATGAGGATTTAGGAGTCAGAATCCAGAATCCAGAAGGCAAAAACTTAAAGGATGTCTTTCCTCACTGACGACTGGCTACTGACTACAACACTATTACGCTATGCGCTATGCTTTATGCTCTATGCGTGGTTTATGCACGTTGTGGAAAAAACCACTGGACAGCACCCCTTCTGACTCGAGCTAACCCCAGGTAAAGCATGTGCCACAGTCTGACTCTCCGACTGTAAGGGTCGATGCGGCGATGGCCTCGCTCCACGCAGACAACCTTGCCTAAGACCTGCTGCAGTTCCACCGGGTCATCGCAGGTGGTGGAGGCGTCGCCCCGCAAGATAAAGGTGTGGCCACGGCCGTTTCTTTTTTCTATATCCACTATGCGATGGGCAATAATGGTGCTCTGAAAGCGATACAGGATAATGTCTCCCTTTTTCAGATTAGATGGTACCACAGGCGCAACCGTAATCACGTCCCCATGGCAAATGGTGGGATGCATGCTTCTCCCGGGGGCTCGGAAACGTATTCCGAAGCCAAGGCTCAGCAACTCACCACTCACGCAAGCAAAATTCGCCGGTGAGATTCGCGTTTTCAATGCAAGAGGCGCTGTCTTCACGGTGTCAAAGATCCTCATGAACCTTGGGCGGAGCAGGGTGGTCCGGGCAGACCGCAGCCAGAGCCGTCGGGGCCGAGTTTTCC
>CAYFXH010000214.1:0-5082 GCA_964346905.1 uncultured Desulfobacteraceae bacterium
CAAGATGAAAGCGATGATAAGGATAAATGGAGCTAAAAAATAAAGAGGCTTCTTCAGCGCACCAGAGCAGACACCGAATAAGGGAAGACCAACTAGCAGCATAAGAGATCCAGCTATTAAATCCATAATTGCCGACTCCAATAATATTGAATTCTCCTTTTCACCCAGAATTGTCAATATTCCCACAACAGAACCGATACTCCCAGCCACAACCATGATGATTGCAATACCTCCAAAAATCGCCCGTACAATTTTAATAAATACGCGAAGCATTTTATCCTGTAACCTGAGCACCATTGGCCGATGAGGGACAATGGCGTGGTTAAGATGGGCCCCTTACCAACTATTAACCACTGCCCGCTGCCTGCTGTATTTCCCTATGCTTCATGCCATTCTTATCACGGCCCAACCACAGCTCTATCAACAGACAACCTCTCGAGTTCTTTCCGCTTTGGCCTATAAATGAACATGGCCAGGGCCGCAATACCATTGAAGATAAAAACTGTTCTCAAACCTGCCCCGAGCAAAAAAAGTACAAGCCCATAGATCCCAATGCTTTCGGAAAGTGCAAGAGAGACAATCATTGCTGTCATATATTTGCCAACAACTGAAGACTGATCCGAAGGTGATGGAGCTTGCATGGACATTGGCTCAGAGTTGCCAGACTGTCCACCCAGCATGAAATTTCTCAAGAAATGGGTCAAGATTACTGTGAGAACTGCGATACCGTAAAGTATGTCCCTCATGAGATCTAAAGGGAAGGGACTCGCAGATCTTCGTATCACTTCACCCCCTAGAAGGCAAATTAAGACATACACAACGAGGGCCCCCAACATTCCAGCCCAAATGATCCACAGGATCTGGAGCTGTTTCTCATACAGTTCTTTTCCAGGTACACCCTCCATGTTTTCCCCCTAAAGTCTCTACTGTTTTACCTTGCGCCCTGCACCTTGTGCCTTGTTTAAGGATTACTTTTTACTGCTTTTCACTTCGCCATGGGCCTGTTCAGCCTCTTCTGGCCAGAATGGTTCTCCATAAAATCCATCCGACTCCTCGCCCCAGGAGTTCATAAGAGCAGAAAAAAAATCCCACTATAATGAAAGCAATGAGAATATCCACCCACAGAGGATCATAATCAAGGAGACTTGCCTTGTAATCTTCGTACCCTTCAACATACTCGTTAAGGGTAAGGCTCTGACCTTTTTCGTAGTCCTGTAATGAACTCGAGTTGAAATTGTAACCAATAAGACAGGTAAAAATCAGAACGACAATCAATTTCCCAATCCGGGTACTTGCCCTGGGTTGAGTCAAATTGCCTTCATTTGGTATTGCCTTGAGAGACGCATAATAGCGCTTGGTATCTGGTATCATGGAGTCCGTTGGAGGTTTTATGCTCACATCTAGCCCGGATTGCTTGGCAAGATCCCGCAGCATCATCTCCACTGCTTTCGGCTCTCGTATTTGCAAGAAACCGAGATCCTTGCTTCTCTTAACGTCATTTGAATCAATCCATTTATCGAATGAGATGATGACATCCCCTGTGCCATCCCGTCTTTCCTTCCGATAAACGTTTAGCAATTTGGCTGGCGGATAAGAACGAATTGTCTTTAACCAACCGAATTCGAAGGTTATCGCTCGTCGATCTGTAATCACATAAACGGTCTTTAATGCTTTGCGGTATGCAAAAATCGGATTTGCTACCAACAAAAATCCGATGAGGATGAATGGCAAGCCAAAGAGTGGGAATAATAGACCAACAAGCTTGAACGGATTTGAGACTTCCTCAAGGTTGGGAATTGTGAATCCCGCCGCGCCGTAAGTCCAGAAAATTGAAAATAATGTCACTACGATGCCAAAAAGGCATATCGTTCTGCTTTCTCGAGTAAAGAACATGGGGATGGGCATATCCATCCACAAAATGCGCTCATCAGGCTGCATTTCACGGTCCACCTTCTCCTTCAACTCTTGAGGGATTTGCCCATCTAGTTGCATCTTTATTTCCTCATTATAGTTTTGCAGATTTCCACAAACTCCGACGGCTTATTAGGGGTGATACGAATGTGTTTCATCTGGTGCTGCAAAAAGAGGGCCAACCGTTTGTTCATTGGGGAGGGGACAATAGGTGAGATTCTAGAATGGCGATTACTTCCCCGAATCTATACTCGGTAGAATTTACTCAGGTACAAGATATTGGTGGAGGAAAGCAAAAAAACCCCCCACCGACCCGGTGGCCAATGGGGGACAATGGCAAGCTTATGGGAGTTTAGAAAACGTCATAGATGATCAACACAATCGCATAATCGCATGACCGTGCCTCTTTTTCACTGGTGGAAGGGAAAAGGGAAATATAATTACCGTGCTTTTCGAGACCTGAGAATTGCGCGATCCATTCATCCATACTATATCGCAGATCACCTAGAATGTGCCGATTCCATCGAGACACTAACGGGGGATGCTTATGGCTTAGAGCTGCATGAAGGCGTGGTAATTAACATAGTATGTGCGGATGAGCTCCATTATAAGATGGAGGCCTATCACCAAAATGGAGATCTTCTCTTTGAGGTAACAGATGAAAGCAGCGAAATCATTAGATATGAGTGGAAGAATCAAACAAAGGGGGCGAGGAGCGTCGTAAAGCGAAATATATATAAATCTATACAAGGCTTGTAGGCAACTGCATATAACATGGTCAGCAAGTCAACTGATGTGAGGGTCATCAATAATGGCTAATGCGTCGTGGTCGGGCCAAATCAACATATTGAAATATTTACATTAGTGTTCCAGAAACACCCGTCTTCAGCCCCAATATCATCGTTTTTGGGGTCAAAACTGAAATGATAAGGAACGTCCTCTTTCCCTGGCTCACTAGGAATGGCTCGTCTCGCCCGACCTCCCGGGAGTTTACCCTGAGCTTGCCGAAGGGCCAGTCTCGCTCGCATGCGCTATGCGATAAGACTTAACTTGGCACGACCACGAATTCACCGTGCTCCTTAGAACGGCATTTTTGCTACCAAAATTGAGCCTCTAAGCCCTATTTTTAGCCCTCAAACATAAACTTTTAATAGTTATCTTAACATGTTGACTTGGTCCGACCACGGATCCTACGTTAAAGTATGTAATCTAAACTATAGTGTCGCCCCGCGTTCGGTCTCGACGTATTTACTCAGCTCACCGACCACAAACTCATATGCATCGTCCACGGATTCGGTGCGATGCATCAACAACATATCCTCGGCATTGATGGTGCCATAGCGAATCAGGGTATCGAAATTGATCACTTCGTTCCAATATTGTGTGCCGAATAGTACTACTGGGAGATGTTTGCGTATCTTCTGGGTCTGCAATAGGGTCAAAAGTTCGAACAGCTCGTCCAATGTACCAAACCCTCCAGGGAAGACAATGACGGCCTTGGCAAGATAGGCGAACCAGAACTTGCGCATGAAGAAATAGTGAAAATGAAAGGACAGCTCGCGGGTGATATAGTCATTGGCAAATTCTTCTGTGGGGAGGGAGATAGTTAATCCTACATTCAGTCCTTTTGCCTCTGAGGCGCCACGGTTGGCCGCCTCCATAATGCCCTGTCCGCCGCCCGTGCAGACGACAAAGCGGCGCTCTTCTTCGTTCAGTTGCTTAGACCACTGCGTAAGTCGTTGAGCGAGTTCCTGTGAAGCCTCATAATAACGCGACATCTCTAGCCCCAGCCTAGCGCCCTCAATGTCACCTTCTCCCGCCTCGGCTGCCGCCAAATTTGCCTGGGCCTGTTCGCGGGAGAGAATGCGGGCCGAACCCATGAACACGATAGTGTCACTCACACGATAGTGAGCTAGGCGGCTCTCCGGCTCGAGGTATTCGGAGAGGATGCGTAAGGATCTAGCGCCCCTGCTGTTAAGAAAACTCTTGTTGCGGTATGCCTTAATAGAATGGCTGTTTGTCGTGGCCATAGAATGGAATCCTTTCTGTTAGATTACTTGCAACTATGGACGGTAATAAACTGGAGTGGAATAGCTCCGATGATCTAGATACTCACCACGTGGCTTTAATATTGCAAACCCAATGCCAAGAAAAAGCCCCCACTGACCAGGGCGACCAGTAGGGGCTTGCACCCTAGGTCGGGCATTGCCATGAGAGGTGAGCCCGACCCGAGCCAAAATTACCACAAGGGGAGTGGAAGCCAAAATAAAAAAGCGGAGCCGAGGCTCCGCATTTTCTCTGAAAAATGAATAAGTCAACCTGACCCTAGATATGATTGCATATTCTTCCGAGGTAAATTGTGAATTAAAGTATGTAATGTTCACTCAGCATTAATAGCGGACTGGAGTAATTCAGTCCTCTAGGATAGTGAATTGTTCAGTAAATATATAATGATTATTGACAAATACTTTAACCGTCCATACCCCTGGAACTCTATTGTATTTGTCGTCTAGAGAGAATACAAAATGACTGTTTTGTTGAGAACTTATAGTTTCCCAAACATCACCGACTGAACCCCCAATCTCACCATTTGGCTGATACACTTCCCATCTAATCGTAACCTTTGCTCTAGGTTCTAAATCATACCACGTTGTATAAAGAATGGCATTCTTCCCATTACCTGTTGTAAATGTACCGTCATTTTCACCTACTGGAGTAATGATTGGGTAACCTTCCCGATGCCCACTTGTCTCAAGAGAACTACACCACACTGACTTGTACTTTTCGGGTTTTATCGTTGATACTCTGGTCTGTGTTTTAGTAGCAACACATCCAATTGCTATGAATAGCAAAAGCAGAACAAGATATTTTATCCCTATATCTATTAGGACTTTCATTGCTTCCCTCCTGTTCGATTCCAAAAAAGCTGCAATAGTCAAGAGATAGATTGTTGCCCTCCTGCTGTGGTACGAGATTGAAAAGGTAGACCAGGAAGTGAAGAGGTCGTATGAGAGTGCGTTAGCGAAGGAATCTCAGATTACTATCAGGTTACCAAGGAATGGTTAAACCACCAAGGAAAATATGTCTGCAAGGCGCTACGGGTGTAATTGTGGATGACATCCCTTCTATGAGGGCCTTGTTGTCAAGCCCTTTTTTGGGGTGAGAGGTTTT
>CAYFXH010000215.1:0-3166 GCA_964346905.1 uncultured Desulfobacteraceae bacterium
AGCCAGGTAAAGTGTGAAAATAGGGTCAAATATGGCCCTATAATTGCATTTTTGGGGGCAAAAACAGCGTCTTTCGGTCGGGCCACGAGAGAGCATGCAGCATAGAGTACTTGGCGAGACGGGCACTTTGGCAAGCTCAGGGTAAACTCACTTCCCTGTTGCTGGACTGTGAGGTCTCAGATCCAAGGAGAGGCAACTAAGAATAAAAAAGGCCGACGCAAGGCCGGCCGTTTTTGTTCTTTGGCGTCCCCAAGGGTACTCCCCGTTTACCCCAGTTTTTATCTCAAACTAAGGCAACATTTTGATTTCGTAGAGTTCTATCCCTCTAAAAGGCACCGGAAGCCAATGCTTGTCTTTGTTAGGAGCGTCTCAATCTAACTTGGGATCACTCCAATTAATCCCGATGAGTCTTATTGAGCTGCAAGTGCTTTTGCCACCTTCCTCACTTCACTATTGTTCAAAGCTTTAAGTTTCTTCTTGACCGTTCTTGAGAAATACTCCTTCTCAGTCTTATTCAGAGGCTCTCCGTTGAGCTTTTTCAAAACAAGCTCTTTTTGCTTAGGGGAGAAAAGGGTGCTCAAAAAGTAGTTTAGCTGAAATGACCGGCGCTGTTTGTCTTTCTCTCTTTTTCGCGTTGATCTTGAAGCTTTTAGATTGGTCACGTATCTTCTAAGAGTGTTCCTCAAACGTTCTGTTGACAAAAAGCTCTTGGCATCGAGATTTACGACATCATTTGCGAGAAGATCCCCATACTTCGTTTTGAAAGACTTCTTAACTTCTTCGAGACCCACTGGTTTGTCTAAGCCCTCTTGGGTGAGCAAATCAGAGCTCAGCAACAGCAGCTTTTCCAGAGCTTGTCTTTTGCGACTACGAGGCTTGTGCTTGGCCAATAAGGCCGCAAAATCCAAATTCATGCCTCTTTGAGCGCAGTTTGCCAAGACAACAGGAAAGCCCTCTACTAGCCTGAGATCCTTGGAGTCGACCAGTTCGGCTAGCAATTCAACCACCTGGTCTTCTCCAACTTCCTGTACGTCCGGCGTGACGAGAGAATAGCCGAGACGCCCCAAATTGAAAACAAGATCTTCTCTTTTCATACGCATGACCTTACCTTTTCAAGAAATTCATCGCTTATTAGTTTCAGCTCACGCAAGCCTTCGGCCAAATAAACGAAGTTTTTCATCATTTTTTTAGGGTTCAAATCGTAGCGCGCGGACTCTGAATACCTCTCAAGGAGTTCTTCTGCCTTCACTTGTTCGGTAGCGAAGGCCGCAATGCAATCGTCCCTATCCACAGATGTTCCCCGGAACATCTTAGTGATAATCAAATCTTTTAGATTCAACGCACCCAGATAGATGTGGCTCCACCGTTTGATTAGGATATGATTGTCCGGGTCCAAAGGCGATTCCAAAAGATCCGTTGTGAAGACTTTGTTTCCACACCAGAACTGATAGATGAAGTTCGGGTCATTATCATGGGCAAGACCCCCTCCCGTTTCCTTATAGCCTACGTCCACAAGAAATTTCATCAATCTGTCGCATTCTTTTTGTATAGGCACTGTGAAGTCTATATCTTTAGTTGAATCTTTAATTTTGAGGAGGGTCAGGGCCGTACCGCCACAGGCAATCAAACTAACGCGGAAATTCATCAGACTGTTCCAGTTATCCAGAGTGTCTAGCAGATCGTTGGCACTGAGTCTGTATTTGTTTGACGCTCCCATAAAACCTCCAGTTTCAGTAATAAACTAACTCTTTGAATTGTATTTGTCAAGAAAAATTGTATAAATTTATACAAAATAATTGTATTTTTATATACAATATTTTTGTATATATATGTACAAGAAAATCTATCTCCTTAAACTGTCTTTTATCCTTCGCCTTGCGCCGCCTGTCCTAAGCCGTACCTGGAACAAGGCTGTCAAAGCCGCAGGTTATCCTCCCATTTCTCTTTACAATGCTTCCAGGCACAGCTTGGGAACAAAGTTGGCGGATGAAGGAGAATCTCCAGAGATGATAGCGGAGGTCCTCGGTCACATCGATACAAAGACCACCAAAAAATATGCTAGATATGGTACAAGAGTCTTGAAACCTTTTTTCAAAAGACGTAGTATGAGCAAATCCAAAATCGTTACCAAATCGTTACCAATGAAAAAATGAGATTCGTAAGTCATTGAAATCATTGGGCGGGTAACTCAGTGGTGAGAGTGCCGTCCTCACACGGCGGAAGTCGCGAGTTCGAATCTCGCCCCGCCCACCATTGAGAGCAAAGGGGTTGGCAGCAATCGTCAATCCCTTCTTTGTTCAAAGCCTGTTTTTGCTGCGTATGGGTGTTTTTATCACCGTCCCCTATATTTTCCGCCCTCAGACGGCAGAGTCGCGGAAGGTGAGCTTGCCCTGAGCTCAGCGAAGGGAATCTCGCCCCGCCCACCATTTTCATAATTCAATAAGCTATAACGAAACCGCCTCACCGGAGGCGGTTTTTTATGGATTAGCAGGGATTGTCATGAATTATTAATTAAAAGTATATCTTATGTCAGAAATTGCATGAAAGACCACAGTGTCGACCATCTGTCTCCAACGCTCAGTTTTTGCTAGAATGTGGACCTGCAAAGGAGAGATTCAAAATGACAACGAGGAGAAGAGTCTCTACAATTGTGTGGTTGCTGTCTCTAGCATATTTGGGATACTTCACAGATTCTAACTGGGCCCAATCCTTTGCGCGTCCCAACCTCGATGCCAACCGAGTCAGGTGGACCGACCTTTCCTTTCAAGCCAAAAACTTTTTGGTTACCGTCACTACGGATGTCCAATTGTCCCCGTATTCGACAACGGAGTTTGAGTCGCTATGGGTCACCAACCGTGAAGAGATTCCACTGCCACCTTCAAACAAACGCATATATCACATTACTGTCAATACGATCATTGATCCAATTTTTCGTTCGCCTGTACAGGTGGCAACCCAGGTTTGGTTCAACCCAAAAGAAGCAGATGCTCTTCATCGCATTCGATTGCGCCGGGGAGAAGATGACAACCAAAAAAATTATTGGTTCAGTGAAAAAGGAGTTTACCGGCTGCGGAGAGAGCCGAACACCCAGCAGGAAACTTTGCGAGCGCCGGAGCAGTGGACGGATGTCAAGGAAACGTTTTATTCCTATAATTCAGATCAACTG
>CAYFXH010000215.1:3176-3504 GCA_964346905.1 uncultured Desulfobacteraceae bacterium
AAAGGTAATGAGCCCCTATCCCTCTGCGTCTTTGGTAAACAACAGCTGCATCGGGTATGGTTGCGTACGGAAGGGTTACACCCTCTGAAGGTCAACTATTCTGAAAAAACGGTCCATACCGAAGTCCGGAAAGAGGGTACCATCGAAGCCCTCCAAGTCGCACTCGAGGCTCAGCCCATGGCTTCAGACTCGGAACAAGCGGAGAAGTTTTCCTTTCTTGGGTTTCATCAGGATATCGTAATCCATATGGATCCCACCATGGGCATACCAATCCAGGTACGTGGGAAGATTCCCACGGTCGGTAAGGTGAGGTTAAAGCTACGGGAAG
>CAYFXH010000215.1:3514-4270 GCA_964346905.1 uncultured Desulfobacteraceae bacterium
GTCGAAGGGCTCAGAATGACATTTACCAGTTTCCGGATGCATACTAACTAATCCTCTTGAGGCCACTGGGCACCTTCGCGCTCCTCCACGAAATAGCAAAATCGGTTCCATTCAAACTCCCGCAGGGAGATCGGGCAGCGCAGTTTGACCTTGCGGTCACTAACGCCAATCACTTCCCAATCTCCTCGGCGCGGTCCTTCCTCGATTTGATGTGTTGCCATTTGACTTTCTCCCAGAGCTAAGCTTCTCCAAAATCGTTCATCTGTCAAGTTCTGACACCGGGTGCACATCCAGGCGTGGACTGGCTATATCCTATCCACGTTAGACAACAGTACCAACTCTTACAGAGCCAGTTCTGAGCGAATCCACTCCCTAATGGGGTCGTCGATGGGATACTGACCACTTGGCACTGGTACACCCGCCTGTTTCTTCAGGCATGCATCTATCAGGGTGGAGGGCACGGGAATTAAGGCGATGTCCTCTGCACTTTTCAAGCTCCGACGCATCAGAAAGACTTTGGCCCTGCCTTTCCAAACATCGACGTAAAA
Organism: uncultured Desulfobacteraceae bacterium; assembly: GCA_964346905.1. Classification (GTDB taxonomy): domain Bacteria; phylum Desulfobacterota; class Syntrophobacteria; order BM002; family BM002; genus BM002. Next base: position 4,063 of record CAYFXH010000215.1, read on the forward strand.
ATGTAAGACCTCTGGTAAATGACGATGTTTCCAAGAATTTTTGGATTTTACCTGATACATTTCGAAGGCTTCCTGTGGGTTTAGATCCCAATCTATTTGACTAAGCATATCTGGCTTTTGCATCAGTTCTTCCAGAGTGAGCATGATCTACCCTCCCTTCACCAGGCTATCCCGTTTGAAAGGTATACTTTACCGTATCAGCCGTCCT
>CAYFXH010000215.1:4280-4610 GCA_964346905.1 uncultured Desulfobacteraceae bacterium
CCCGCTTATGAACTGACTCTGCTGACGGGTGATCAGTAGGCAAAGCCAATTCACAAAAGATTTCCAATGGCTGATGGGTGAGTTTGAGCCCAGCGTCATTGGAAATTTCCTTTAAAATTTTGAGTTTGTCCTGGAATGAGTGGTCTCGGCTTCAATGCGTAGATATACATAAATTTCTCTGCTAGTAGGTTGATTATTATTAAGGAATCTTAATGTATGTCATCGACCACGGCAACCAACCGAAACATTCTTCTCGTTATCGCATCCATCAGCTTCTTCCTCGTGGTCGTTGTTGGTGTGGGTGGGGTTGTCTGTTGGCGGTGACTTGTG
>CAYFXH010000215.1:4620-5067 GCA_964346905.1 uncultured Desulfobacteraceae bacterium
TTCGGGAAAAACGGAAACTAGGCTGCATCGATCCACATTGGGAGCCTCGTAAGCCTATTACGACTTCCCCGGCAGCTCCCCCAGCCCAAAAGATAATACATTTGCTCCCCAGACCGCGAATTATCTTACTTTTCATTTCGCTGCCGGAACGGAAATGGATAAGAGTCGGATAATTAAAGATATTTTTTGATACGTATGTCAGAATGGTACAAAGCTTGCTGATTTCAATGTGAATTTGAGCTATTATCTTGAGCCAATTGGTTGCCGCAAGGTTAGCGGGTTAACAGGAGAGGGTGTAAGGATTATCTCGCATAAAAAAAACTTTCTGACAATCGAGAGAAGCGGACTCTATTAAACATTAGCCACTTATATAAGGCCCACCATGTTTAAGTTCCTTTTCAAAAAAGAGCAACAGGTTCAAGAGCTGATCTTCAGGTATCTGGATAA
>CAYFXH010000216.1:0-5039 GCA_964346905.1 uncultured Desulfobacteraceae bacterium
TTGCCGGATTTCCTCAGATTTCTGGTGCAGTGGATTTCCAACGACATCGCTCGAGTGCTGATGGTACTGGGAATCATAGTGATGGCGGGTGCTGCAGTTTATACACCAATAGCTTACGGTTTCGTTGGCAAGAAACGCTCCAAGCGTGAAGAATGACGCATCCCTACTCCTGAGTTGGCTTTTTTCATGCGACTAGGTCTTGTCGAATACACCGCGCGCGCAGTGGGAACCCTCTGAATTCCGAAAGCCCGTAGAATATCAAACCTATTTCTCATTTGAAGCGATTTTCATCTGGGCGCAGCCATCTTCTGTTCCAGAGCCATAGCAATGGTATGATTATGGACAGTATTATTGCAGCGAAGACTATCATGGCGTCTGTGTGTCCGAACTGCGATATGCCGAAGAACGTTGCTACCGTGTTAGGGAACGAGGTTAACGTGGTGATTACCGTCAGGTAGAAAATAACGATTGTCAAGGCCTTTATCGCGGAGTTGATCTTATTCGATATCGCGGAGAGATACACGTTTATCGCGTCAGTCATTATTTCCCTGAATGTTTCGACTATGTCTATTTGTCTGGTCATGAACTCGTGCGCGGTGTCGAAGAGTTTTCTGACCTTTTCCGTGAAATAGGCTGCTTGGGTTTTCCTAAGGTTGAAGATAACCCCTCTTTCATACCACAAGATTTTGTTGAAGCTAACCATGTGCGACTTGAGGCTGAACACTTTCTTTATAGAGTCTGCATCGACCTTTTCCATGATCTCTTCTTCCAAGTCAGCGACGAGTTCTTCCAGTTTTTCAAGATGGGTGAAATTGTAGTCAATTATCTCGTCCAAAAGATAGTAGGCTACGATCGCGGGAGGATCCTTCCTTACTTTATCCATTCTCGCCTTTGCCAATTCCACAATTTTTCGGCATTCTTTCTTCTCCGCCGTTATTAGAAAGTCTTTTGAAAACACGATAGTCATCGGGTGAATTTCCTTTGATGCGATAATCTCAGAAACAACAACAAAATTGACTACTCCATAGTTTTGCTCCAGTCTTAGACTCACGCTTTGGCTGACATCTTTGACCTCCAATAGGTCAATCGGTATGCCAGTTCTTTCCGAAACAGCCTCCAATTCTGCCCGTGTAGGCTCCTTTAGTTCCAGCCAGACGTCGGTGAGTGGTAGGTTTCGGAGATCCTTTGCCGTGATCTCTTTTTCAGAATTGCTGATGAGGTCGATGGAGGATATCATGCATGTATCCTGATTGCCATTTTAGATATAAAGTTGCGCGTGTGCACAACATGGACGTAGGATTCAAAACGCCCGCTCGTGCGCGCGCGCGCAAATACCGAGTGTGCCACCGCTTATGGCTTGAGTGATATAGAGAGGAAGCACGACCGACAAGAGCCCGAAGGTAATTTTGTGAAACGCGAAGCTCACAAACCAACGCATAGCCAAGACTCAGCGAGGAGAAGTAAGAAAAAGCTTTCGTGAGAGAAAACCTTTTTAAGGCTTAATGTTTGGCTCTACGTTTTAAGGAATAAACTAGGCACCCAACCAGGCCCCAGACAGCGCCAAACAACAAGGACCTAACGTCGAAGAATAATAGCAAGATGATGGAGGTAGCGATGCCGATGATTGGTGTCAACGGATAAAGCGGGGTTTTAAAGGGGCGGGTCATGTTGGGTCTGCTGCGCCTAAGCTTGATAAGCGACAAGTTCACCAGCGAGAAGCCGATCAGAAAACCGAAGCTTATTGAGTACACCACGAATTCCAAGTTATCCACAATAGAGAAGAACATGATGAAGCCTGAGCCAAGGATAAGTGCTAAGTAGGGAGTCTTATAACGGTCATGTACTCTTCTGAAACATGTGGGAAAATGCCCGTTCTGCCCCATGGCACAGGCAGCTCTTGAAGAGGCGATGATTGCCGAGTTGAGCGAGGTTAACGCAGCGATTAGTCCTGCCACGGTCAGTAAGATGATACCTATACTGCCCATAGTGGTCTCAGCTACCAGGTTCAGCGGGGTCAAGGACTTGCTGAGAGCGTCTGGAGAGACCACACCGATTGTGACATAGGTCACAAGGCAGTATATGACGATTAGAGTTATTGAGCTGAGAATCATGGCTTGCGGAACAGTTTTTTCAGGTTTCTTGATTTCGGCTTGGGTGGCTGCAATCGCTTCGACGCCCACGTAGGTTTCGAAGATGAACGCGACCGCCGCGATTACCCCTAAGAACCCTTTTGACATGAACGGTTCAAAGGCGTTGGGTCTCGAACCATGGGCTAGTCCAGCGCCTATGAACAAGGCGATGATAAAGAGCAGAATTAGTGTCAGGAGCGTCTGAATGGCGCCTGCGGTTTTGATGCCTTTGATGTTTAGTAGTGTGAATGATGTCACCAAGAGGGCCATTATAAAGTATTGGTTGATGGAAGTGACGTAGGAAAGTATGTATGCCGAACCTAGAACCATAAGTGTAGCGTAGAATATGTTACTTGACCATTCATACCAGCCCGTGATGAAGCTAGGGAGCCCTTTGAAGGCTGCTTTTACATAGATATATTCACCGCCTAGCCTTGGCAAGGCAGCGCCTAGTTCACAGTATGAGAGCATGGTGGCTATGTTCACAATCCCACAGATGAGAAAGGATAAGATGACTGCTGGTCCTGCGATGTCAACTGCTGGGCTAAGTATCACGAAGATGCCTGCGCAGATAGTGCTGCCTAAGCCCATCATTGTCGCGTGCAAAAGTCCAAGGTCTCTCTTTACGTTCATAAATGTTTTTCCACCTAGGTACTGTCGTTTGCGACGTTATTGCAGGCTACCCCCGCCATTGACAAAGCAAGCCATGAAGAGAGCGTCGCTCTTAAGCCTTTCTTCTAGTCGTGTGCACGTGACAAAAAATGGGGAGTTCTGCGGGGGAAAGCTCGTGACAATTTGCTGGTATCGGGTGACATCTCCATTTGTCCGGGGTTCAAATCCCAGCGACCCCACCACAATAAATTACTTCCTTTTCCTGAACAGCTTAATGTCGACGTAGTCGCAGACAAATTCAAACCCTTCTTCTATCAGTCTCTGAGCTTCTTTGACGCTTTTTGCAGTTGCCGAGTGAAACTCATCTCCCTCAAAGTCCACTAGCTGAGTGTAGATGAGCGCGCGCAATTTACCTTCGTCCTGACATATATATTCAACTTCTGCAGAAGCCATATAGCGCGCGCGGATACTTACTTTAAGTGTAGTAATCATGACTATAAGTTCTGAAAGGTCAAACAGGGTCTAGGGGAGTGCTTGCCATGAACCATGAAGAAAGAGTTGATTTAGCTAACAAAATAACAGGTCTTCTTCTTAGAAGATATGGAGACGAGATTCTTCTAGGAGGAGTTTACGGTTCTACGGCGAAAGGCACGGACACCGCGTATTCGGATTTGGAAATGCTCTTCATTGTTAGAGACAAATCCAAAGCAAAGACTTTCGAGTTTGCTTTTAGAGCCATCCCTGTCCACATTGAGATCAAGAAACTATCCGGAGTCGAGAGAGACATTACTGAGGTCAATATCGAATGGCCCTTCAAAATGGGCATGCTGTTCAATCTCAAAGTCACTTGCGGTGACAGAGCGTTATTAGAGAGATTGCGAAAGCTCTTGGATAGAGTTCCAGACGACAGGTTCAACGAGTACATTGCACGGTACACTCCGCTTTGCTATGAAGGACTTGGAAGACTAAAATCGGTCAAAATTAGAGGGAATATTCATGAGACAGGTCTTTTTGTATCAGAGGTCCTTGGAGAGCAAATGCTGTTAATTGCTCTATTCAATCGGGAGTTCATCAACCATAGCTACCTTGGAGGCCTGCCTGAGTCCTTCCATTTCAAGCACCTGCCCCCGAACTATGAACAGACAGTGCGAAAGTTGATGAACTGGCATTCGCTTGGTCTCGATGAAACCATTGCCACTGCAGAAGGATTCGTTCAAAACCTCGTAGGTTTCCTAGTCACAAAAGGAATCCGAATCAAAGAACATATACCTCTAGAAGAGGTCGTAATGCAAAAATTACCCTGACGGCGAGAGTGGGCGGGGCATTATTTTACTTGCGCGCGCGCGAAAACACTGTCTCTTCGATTCCCCGAAAATAGTTCCCACAAAAATTACCTCAAAATCTACCTCGAAGGCTTAAATTTGCAATTCATGCATGCATGCGCGCGTCTATTTTATGTAACCTTTTGATTTCGTCGTTTAAGCATCATATACGCTATCAGGATGGCGTTTAGGCTAATTATAATTAGTAGCATTCCAAGCGCGGATCTGATAAAAGTCCAGTAGGGGAAAGCCCAATCATTGCTAAACCGCAAATTGAAAGAGTACAATGTTCCGTGCACTAACTGATCAATCTGGAAAAGCATAAAAAAGATCAGAGCTGCCAGTCCTAATTGCGCAGCAAAGACTGCTGGAAGGATCTTAAAATAGTGACTTAGCTGAACAGGGGTCTCTTCTTGGGGAGGTATCTGTGCTTCGATTCTTCTCTGACCTGCTTGTTCAAAGCTCCGAGGAGTAGTGATTATACCGTCTTTCATTATGATCTGTCTTTCAGCGTAATCGGCGATGTCTTGTTCATGTGTGATGAGAATGACAGTTGTTCTTGTTTCTTCATGGAATTTTTTAAGCAAATCCATGACCTGTTTCCCTGTTACAGAGTCCAGATCGCCTGTGGGTTCGTCGGCTAATATCACTTTAGGACTATTGGTTAAGGCTCTGGCGATGGCTACTCGTTGCATCTGGCCCCCGCTTAATGTAGCTGGATATTGACTCGCTTGCTTATCAATTCCAACTCCTTCTAGAAGTTTCTCTATGCGATCTTTCAAATCCTTACTAAATCCAGCCAGGTCTGCGGGTAGAGCTACATTCTCTCGAGTGTTGAAATGAGGGAGCAAAGTGTAGTTTTGGAATATGAAACCCATCTCTAACAATCTGGATTTAGATTTTTCGTTGTCCCTCAATTCATGGAGGTTCTTTCCATGGAAAAGCACGACACCATGATCTGGTGTGTCGAGACCTG
>CAYFXH010000217.1:0-4808 GCA_964346905.1 uncultured Desulfobacteraceae bacterium
CAAATTAGCCTCCTTATCTTGCTTTTCTTTATTAGAAATCGTCCACCTGCCTTTCCCTAGATTCTTCACAGCCTATGAGTCCTTAAGCCTCATGAGTAGAAAAGTGCAGTTTTCAATGGTAGGGAAAAGCCCAAACCGCCTCTACGCCGACTGCGGCTAGGCGGTCAGGATGTTGATAAAAGAACAAAGCCGACAACTCCGCAGTCACCTCTGGAAATTGGATACTTGAAGGCAAAGCCGTTCTTGGCCTTTTTTCGCAATATGCTTTTGTCTTATTTTAGTATCTTCGATAACCCCTTCTTTGTCTGTTTCTGGGTGGACGAGCTTCATCAACCCTAAGGGCGCGCTCCTTATAATCGGAACCATTCAATGCTTCTCTTGCTTTTTCAGCTTCTGCTTGATTGTCCATTTCCACAAATCCGAAACCTTTACCTTCAATTATCTTCACTTCCTTCACTTCTCCATAACTTGAAAATAATACTTCCAGCTCATCATTAACTACAGAGTAACTTAAATTACCTACATAAAGTTTGCTACCTTGCATTCTAATCTCCTTCTTTTCGCCATTTCTCTCAGTATAATAATGGTCTCTGTAATCTTAGAAGCAATACAGCTCTCCCAAAATTCTTTAAAACATCATTAAACACGAGAGTTTCGCTCGGCTGTTATTCTTTTCAATTTGACCCAAAATCATCACTGCCTTCCGTAACTATTGCTCCGAGAAGAGCTATTAAGAACTAGGAAAATTATTATCGGAGATCTAGGTCCTCATCATTGAATAAACCCAAAAAAACTACAATATCTCAACAAGTTGAATCTCAAGATTGAGCACCTTTCCAGCAAGTGGATGATTTCCGTCAAGTGTAACAATTTTGTCATCAATATTTGTTATGGCAACATCAAAATTTTTACCTGTATCAGAGCCAACTCGGAGTACTCCCCCCAACTTCAAATCAATGCCTGGAGGCAATTTTGTTCTTTCTACATCAAAAATTAGATCTTCCTTGGGTTGGCCAAAAGCTTCTTCTGGAGGGATTGAAACAGTCTTTGTGTCGCCCTCGTTCATTCCGATTACTGCGTTTTCAAAACTCGGAAGTACCTTTTTCTGTCCAATGGTAAACTCTAATGGGTCCTCTTCAGGTGAGGAGCCAAAGACAGTACCATCTTCGAGCGATCCGGTGTAGTTGACCTTCACCTTGTCGCCTTCTTTTGCCTGAGCCATTTTTGTTCCTCCTTAGGAAAAAGTACTGTGAGCGAGCCGCCCGCCTCACTTTATAATTCCTTTTGTTAGGCGAATGGAAAGGAGTGAGGGCCTGCTGATTGTTGTAAATTGTTCAGGCACAAATAAAATGCCAGGACTACTCTTGCTCTTCTTGTGGCTCTGCAGTCTCTTTCTCGCCTAGGTCCACCGTCTCCTTTTTCTTGTTCTGGCGCCGCGCCATTTTTTCCTCGGCCTTTTGTTTGCGCTTGATCTCTTTTTGGCGTTTCGCAAAGCTGTGTTGACCACGTCTTGCCATCACACTGCCCTCCCTTCAAGCGATGTAGCCGATACCGTCAAGGCGAACGGCTAAGTGTCACAGGTTGGCTGGTTCGACCCCAAGCTCACGACCCAAAAGGTGCTGATTTTCAGCAATGAGCGCTGACTTACCTGCCTGCTTGAGTCCTGAAACAAAGAACCCCAGAGCCTGTGACGGGCTCTGGGGTTATGCACCAAAACCAGCGCAAGGTATTGTGTTACTATCACATTTCTCGACAGCGTTGTCAAGAGGCGCGGAAGTGTGGGCTTTTACCCAACATCGTCTAAGCAGGCCACTTCGGGACGAGGCGTGCCAAAATAAAAAGGGCATCTCGTCTCATCTAGACGCGATGCCCGTGACAGGCGTGTTACCGCCAACTAAATCTTTGTGACATTCACAGCAGCAGGACCTTTTTGACCCTGCTCCACATCAAAAGTCACACTGTCGCCTTCATTGAGAGATTTGAAACCGATTGCGTTGATCCCTGAATGGTGCACAAATACATCCGGACCATCTTCTTGCTCGATGAAGCCGTAGCCCTTGTGGTCGCTAAACCACTTCACAATTCCATTGCTCATAGTGACATCCTCCTTTCATAGAAATTCTCATGGTCCCAAACTGGAGGTTGCCACTTCTGACAAATGGATCTTCCCTCAGAACGAAACCGGGCCGCCAACAAAGACGCCCCTTTATTGATTGTCTAGACGATAACCTACTTCTTCGATGAAAGTCAAATCATTTATGATTATTTACTTCTGAAGGTAGCCATGGAAAGAGGGTGTCAAAAGTTGCTATGTATAAACCCCAGGGGTCTCTGAGCCTCTCTAGAGGGTTTCGATTTCCTCCCAATAAATTAGAAAGAATTAATTCAGAAGTGCAGTTAGTGAGGAGAACTGGAAATTAATTTTGATTATTGTGGAAGTTTATATCCGAGTCGTTAAGTTCTAGTAACAAAGGATTAATAATCAAGATAATAACGATATCTTTACTCTGCTTTGCACACCGCACTGGAATATTCGAATCCTTGTAACTGCGACCTCGAGCCTGTTGGGAAGCGTGGGATAAAGATTGAAGAATGGACGGTAGGGAGAGAGGAAAAATCTGCTGCCCTTACCGGTGGTGAGGGCGGTAGAAGTAAAAATGAATCTTATTCATTTCTGGTGAATTTTCTGGTAATGTGGCCATCACTCTCTAATCCCATCTAATAATCCTCGAAGAGACGTGTAAGACATTTTGCAGCGGATACGATTTACTGCACAGGAGAATCACTAATGAATGATTCTACACACTTGTTTCACATACCGGTCATGGGAACGGGCTTCACTATTGATACCCCGCTGCGGGTGGCGAAGTACGGTATCTCTTCGGTGATACCGTTAGTGGACGACGTTCTTGTTGAGCAGGTGAGAAAATTCCACTGTGAGAAGCACGGCGAACCGTACGAGGAAATCAGCAACAGTAACCAAGATGCTCGTGCCCTTCGAATCACGGCCTATCTGAGTCTGGTGGACCGTCTTGTCCAGCAGCAGGTCGTGACCTTGCAAGCCTCGCCTTTTGAGGAAGGCAGTGACATTACGCGCTATTTCGAAATGCTGCCGGAGACCCCTCTAAAACAAGCTTATAACGAAATGCTCGCAATCACCGACGGGGCGGCAAAGGGCCGTATGCAGGCAGACCTTCGCCAGCAAGCCGTCCCGGGCAGCATCGACGTCAACATCATGACCAAGCTCGACCGCGACATCTACTTGAATGGCAACAAACTCGCTGCCGAATTCTCTGATGCCATGGCGGCTCTTCGCGGCTTTGCTAACAGCACCCTAAACTCTTCAGTTGTCTTTTCTGCCGGAATAAATCAAAGACTCTATACGTACGCGGCCACATTCGAAGACTTTTTTCCTGACAAAAACGGTGAACTCAAAAAAAAGATAATCCTAAAGGTAAGCGATTACCGCTCTGCCTCGGTGCAGGGCAGATTCCTCGCCAAGCGTGGGCTGTGGGTGTCTGAGTATCGCATCGAATCTGGCCTCAACTGCGGTGGGCATGCCTTCGCCACTGACGGATATTTGTTGGGGCCGGTCCTGGAGGAGTTCAAGGAAAAAAAGCAGGAGCTCATAGAATCGCTTCATGCAACCTACGCCAAAGCCCTCGCAGGCCGGGGTTGGTCGGTGAACGATGAGCCCCACAATGTGAGTATAACTGTGCAAGGCGGCATTGGAACAGCAGTTGAGAACGAGTTTTTGTTGCGATATTACCTGGTCGATAGAACCGGTTGGGGAACACCTTTCCTGCTCGTACCTGAAGTGACGAATGTCGACGAGGCCCATTTGGAGAAACTGCTTGCCGCGACGGACGGAGATGTTTACTTGAGCGACAGCTCACCTTTAGGGGTTCCCTTTTGGAACCTGCGCACTTCTGCAAGTGAAGAGACCCGTCGCCAGCATATTTGTGAAGGCAAGCCTGGTAGCCCCTGCGTGAAAGGGGCTGCGAGGTTGAATACTGAATTTACCGACATTCCCATCTGTCCGGCCTCACGCGCCTACATCAAGCGCAAGCTCCAGCACCTCCCAGAGGAAGGGCTCTCAGCAGAACAGCTAGCCGCAGCAAAAGAGAGCGTGCTCAGCAAATCCTGCATCTGTCATGACTTGGGCGGTGGTACGGCTCTGAAGTACGGCATCGATCCAGCGGCTACCCCCTCTATCTGCTGCGGTCCCGGCATTCGGGATTTCACCAAGATTTCTACCTTGGAAGAGATGTTAGCACACATCTACGGACGGCTTTCTCTGGTTAATAATAAAGACCGTCCGCACATGTTCATTAGGGAACTTATGCTCTACACAGACCACCTTCGCCAAGAGAGCAAAAATTTCAGCTTAAAACTCTCCTTCCGTGCACCAGGGTACTTCCACAAGTTCAAGGAAAACCTCCTTGGCGGGATCGAATACTACCAGCGGTTGGCCGGGCAGTTCATGGAGGAGCAGAGAAATCAGTTCCTGGCAGCTCTAAAAGTCTTGCTGGATGACCTCGACACCATTGCTCTCCCTGAAGCCGGTTGAAGTGCGTCAAGGGAGATAGAATCAACATACATGGCAGGGCGCAAAGTGATCAAGAGAGATCAGCTTTGGTTTGCTTGACAAGTGGTGTGTCCGGGCTGAATGCAATTAATGATGAGTTATTTGAAGATTCCTAATACCTCGATGTGACTTCACATTAAATCGAGTTATGCAAAGCCCTACCCAATTCCTCAGAAAATTTCATTACATCCCTTCTATGAGGGCCTTGTTGTCAAGCCCT
>CAYFXH010000217.1:4818-4967 GCA_964346905.1 uncultured Desulfobacteraceae bacterium
TTCATTACATCCCTTAATCCACACTTCCCCCACCAGAAGCTTCAGCCCAAGATGTCGAAAAAAAAGCGGAGCCAAAAACTCCGCATATTCTAAACTTAAACCAAGATATTGTAGCTCGGTCTCAAAAGCAAAAGTGGGGATTAAAGTAT
>CAYFXH010000218.1:0-1431 GCA_964346905.1 uncultured Desulfobacteraceae bacterium
TGGTGGGAGGCCTGTGCCACTTCCGCAGCTGGGGGTGGGGGAGCCCCTGGTCCCGTTCCGCAGGAACGGGGAACAGGGAGGGGGTGCTTTCCCCCGCACACAGCTGCGCTTGAAGTGACCAGGCCGGAGCTTCGGAACAACAGAAGAAACACCAGGAAGACATTTTCATTTCCAAATCAGCATAAACCGATGCTAGACCTCAGGTCACAAACATCAACCATCCATTCTTGGGGGAACTTCTGGTACTAAGAGCCCGAACCCTCCCCAATTTGCTCTAAACTCCTAATATCGGTTACCAGGGCACCCAACCGATGCTTGGCAGCGACCTGCCATTCCTCGGGGATGATTTCCTTTTGCCCATAGTCGAATCTCAGTGGAAGCTTGATGGTTGCACTCCGGTTTCGTTGCCGGTCACGTACGAGGACTTCCAAGGTAAAGTTTTCCACGGTAAGGTTACGGTCTACAGGAGTTCTGAGAATAACATAGCCTGCAAGTTCCCTCCTGTCTGTTCCTCTTAACCAAGTATAATCGGTTGAATAATAACCAAAGCCTGACTGAAATAAGGTAAAGGCGATGTATTGCATGTCGCCATCTTCGTCATTCGCATGCAAGAAGATTTTCCAAGTGGCCCCAGGACGGATAACTTCGGCAGCGTAATAATCAACAATAACTGGTGGTTGCCCCCTCTCTTTGAAAACTTGCCTATAATTGCGCAGTTGCGTATCAGCACAGCCGAAAAGCAAAAAGCTCATGGCCAGAGTAAGCAGGATTCTTTTCTGCACGGCTAGTAATCCCTGATCTGCATTATTCACGAATCGTTGAGATGCGTAAAGAAGCACCTACCAGAAAGCCCATCGTTTGCTGGCGGGTCTCAACGCAGTCTTTCTCACCTTGTTCTTCCACAGGCTCTGGATTCCTGAGCGAAGTTCAAGGGCCCGATGGACTGATTGTTTATGAAGATAAGAGAGCTTCATGAACAATACACGCTGAGAAATAATGGCTCGGTTCAAGAATAATACTATAAAAAATTCAGATTTTCTTCCGGAAATCGTCAAAGAATAGACTGGAAGAGCAGGGTATTTCTTGCAAGAGAAGCAATAGAGTTAATTGCGATGAGCCAGGCAACCGGTGGTAAACGAACCCTTCTGAACCCACTAACAGCAGGACTGTTGTCTTGGTAACGCTATGAATAAGGAGAGCCCCCAACCAAAAGTGGGGGCTCTGGTAGGGCGAAGGCTAATGACAAGGAGAGGCTATTATCCCTACCAAATAATGCGGAAAACAAGATCTATGCCATATTCATAAATTTCCCAATTTTGTCCTATTTCCATACAGTTAAAGAATATTATGCAAACAACCTGAGCCAAGAATGTGGGTAATAAGGGTTATAAATTTGGGAAAGAAATTCCACCAATGAAACCCGAGAATTCT
>CAYFXH010000218.1:1441-4940 GCA_964346905.1 uncultured Desulfobacteraceae bacterium
AGCTACCGGCCCTGGGGAGATAACATCGTTTGAACCCCAGAAGAGCTTCAGGCCCTATGATAAAGAATCCCCACCCTTGCATCCGTCAGACCAAGGGTGGGGCGTGGAAGGAGGTTTCTGGCGTGTGGGTAAGGCGCATATGGAGTCTACTCCTCAAACCCACCCATATACTATCGTAACGCTAAAATATGGACTGGGAAAGTGGGAAAAAGTTAGACCGCCAAAAAAGCTTGAGATCGGGGCTCGGTGAGGTGTTGGAGCAGACAGTATACCAAAAACGAACCGAATCCATCATCAGTCTCTTGATGCTGGGGAAACAAACTGAAAGATCAATTCGCCTTCTTTTACCAGACCCAGCTCTTGGCGGGCTAGATGCTCGATAGCGGAGGGATCGTTGCGAAGTCGGCTAATTTCCTTATAGAGGTTGTGGTTTTCCTGATCCAGGATGCGATTTTTCTTGGTAAGCTCTTGATGTTCCAGATGCAGTTGGCGCAGGTGCAGTAAACCATTTGGACTCCAAATTATGAGTAGCACAGAAGTCAGCACCAAGAGGGGCCACAGGAGAAGATACCATTGTTTTTTCGTTGAAGTAAATTTTCGATTCATTACTACAGGTACTAAATGATGGCTAATGTGTCAGATTCTTACCAAAAGAAACATCATCTTCTCTAGTAAGATCCACTTACCATGTTAACATGACGCAACTAATTCTTTAACACAAATTGCACAGAGTTGTAAATGACCTAGTTTGGAATACATAAACTCATTCATTGATTTTCCATTGATTAGATCAAGTCGATACCATTGATAACAGGGTTGAGGTTATGCCTGACAGGTTACTATGCCGTTTATCATAAAACTGTGTCCTTTTGCCAAAGGGCCTGATAGAATGGCTCTCTGAGAGGAGAACTCTTTTTGACCTCGACCACTTTTCTTTCCAGAAAACGGCAACGTGAGCGCTTGGTACTTTCAGCTCCAGTGTCGGGTTGCTACTGGCGCATAATTTCGGTTGATGTTCGGGAAGTTTTCGAATGAGGAAAAGCAAAGAAGGGAGATTAACATGAAAAAACTTACTATATTCTTGTTATTTTTCCTCATTTTTGTTGGATGTGCGAGCACGCCAACCACACCGACAGAAGGGTTGGGGGGAAAGCCCGATGTTTTTTGCAACGTAATCCAAAAGCCAGATCCCTTACTGATGGGCACATGGCAGGTCTATTTTGTGAGAACGATAGGCAGATCTCATCCCGACGATAATTATGTTAAGTATCGCTTGATAACATACGACGATAAATACGCCCTTTATTTTTATCGTACATGGCGCGGCGGTAGGAAAAAGAAAACAGAATGGAAAAACTGGGCTATTAACGGACAAGAAATATCGGGAGAACCCCAATTTGGGGTAAGGATATTCGTACAGGGCAGTGATGTCTATTTTACCATTAGAGGACTCGGAGAACCGGTCAAGATGTCACGGGTCGAAGACTGATGCGAAATGAGATCTTTGCCTCATCGTTGGGGCTCTAGCAGCACCCCTATCTATTATTAAAAGTATGTAACATCTGGAAGTTCGTCTACCTGACTGAAAGTTTTTGAGAAGCGAAGAGGACACACGCTGCTGTTGCCCCTGCCCATTGTGGGAACATTTGATTCAGGAAAAAAGCCTTGACAAAAGGGGGTAAGGGGATAGAATAACAGAATTTTCAAGGCATATACAGATACATCCCTCCGGATGAAAAACCAGGAAAACAGGAGATACTTAGATGGGAATTGTAGCTGACAAGATTAAGGCGTTAAAGGAAAAAGAAAAGAAACTGAGAGAAATGGGCGGAGAAGCGGCGGTGAGCAAGCAGCATGAGCGCGGCAAGCTCACTGCCAGGGAGCGGCTTGATCTCCTTTTCGATCCTGGAACGTTCAGGGAAACCGATATTTTCATGAAACACCGGGGTACTCTATTTGGCCTTGACAAAATGGAGATCCCAGCTGACGGGGTCATTACCGGCTATGGCAAGATTAACGGACGGCCTGTGTGTGCCTTCTCCCAGGACTTTACCGCTCGCGCTGGCACCTTGGGTGAGATGCACTCAAAGAAGATCTGCAAGATCCTTGACATGGCGATGAAATCGGGGGTTCCTGTAGTTGGCTTCAATGATTCAGGTGGGGCGCGCATCCAAGAAGGAGTTGACTCTCTTTCAGCCTACGGGCAGATTTTCTACCGCAACGCCATCGCCTCTGGGGTGGTGCCACAGATCTCTGCGATCATGGGGCCCTGTGCAGGGGGCGCGGTCTATTCCCCAGCCATGACTGACTTTGTTTTCATGGTCAAAAACACCAGCCATATGTTTATCACCGGGCCTGATGTGATCAAGGCAGTACTGGGTGAGGTGATCACCTTTGAGGACCTGGGCGGCGCCATGGCACATAATACCAAGAGCGGGGTGGCGCACTTCGCTTGTGAAGATGATGCCCATGCCATCGACCGTATCAAGGTGCTCCTGAGCTACCTTCCCAGCAACAACATGGATGAGCCCCCGAGAATCGACACCGGCGACAGCCCGTTACGAAACGACGCTGCTTTGGACGCTATCGTCCCAGACAATCCCATGGCCTCTTACGATATGAAGGAGGTGATTCGTACCATCGTGGATAACGGGGATTTTTTTGAAGTTCATCAGTACTACGCTCAAAACATGCTTGTGGGGTTCGCCAGGTTAGATGGCCGCACCATCGGAATCATCGCCAACCAGCCTACTGTGCTGGCGGGCTGTCTTGATGTGAACTCTTCGGACAAGGCAACACGTTTCATTCGTTTCTGCGACTGTTTCAACATCCCATTGCTGACCATTGCCGATGTACCCGGATACCTGCCGGGTAGTGACCAGGAGTGGAGCGGGGTGATTCGCCACGGCGCCAAGCTGCTCTGGTGTTATTCAGAAGCCACGGTGCCGAAGATCACTCTTATTACCCGAAAGGATTACGGTGGCTCCTACCTGGCCATGTGTTCCCGGGACCTTGGCTGTGACATGGCTCTAGCCTGGCCCACCGCCGAGATTGCAGTGATGGGAGCGGAGGGAGCAGCTAATATTATTTTCCGTCGTGAAATTCAGGGAGCAGAGGACCCTGAGGCCAAGCGAAAGGAATTGATTGAGAATTACCAGAATCAGCTCTACAATCCTTATATCGCTGCGTCGAGGGGTTACATCGACGGGGTAATCGTCCCCAGTGAAACCCGGCCGCGCCTAATAGAGGCCCTGGAAGTACTGTGCACGAAGAGGGAAACGCTTCCACCCAAAAAGCACGGCAACATACCAATGTGATTTTGCTGAAAAGCTAAAGTCAAAAACCCCGCTTTTCTGAAAAAGACGGGGTTTTTTCTGGTCTAGGTCTTCGGTAAAATCCGCAGCATCAAAAATCCGAATATCGAAATCCGAAATGATTCGACCAGCCGTTCGACAGGCTCACGGTCCTGAGCAGAGTCGAAGGACTCACCACCCTGAGC
>CAYFXH010000219.1:0-2100 GCA_964346905.1 uncultured Desulfobacteraceae bacterium
CACACCTCCTCACCCGTCTTTCTTGTCTCCACATAATAGGCTGCAACCAACGCGGCAGTGCAGCCGTCAGCGGCGGCAACCACAATCTGCTTGGCATATTTTTCTCTCAGGTCGCCAATCACATATATGCCCGGCATGTTTGTCTCACATTTCTCATTGGTGACCACAAAACCATCAGCATTCATTTTTGTCCCGGCTGGCACCAGTTGGTTGTTGGGAATAAAACCAATAAATATAAAGACTCCATCGGTGGCCAACTCCCGCTGCTCACCCGTTTGGGCATCCTGCAGATAAACCTCATTGACACCCTGGTCATTAGCTCTGATTTCGGTGACGATGGTGTTCCAAAGGATCTCGATCTTGCACTCGGCTTTCACCCGTTCTTGCAGGATCATGCTGGCGCGCAGGGCATCCCGCCTATGGACCAAGTAGACCTGCTTGGCCAGCTTGGCCAGGTAGAGGGCTTCTTCGGCAGCGGCATCGCCGCCTCCCACCACAACCACGGTTTTATCTTTGAAGAAGAAACCGTCGCACACCCCGCAGTAGGAAACTCCCTTACCATAGTATTCATCCTCACCAGGGATATCAAGCTTGCGGGGACTGCCGCCGGTTGCCAGAATCACCGTCTGTGTTTGCAAAAGGTCGCCGTTGCGGAGCCGCACTGAATGGAACTGAAGGCCAGGTTCCACAGCCACCACCTCTTCTTGGATGAGTTCAATACCGTAGGATTGGGCATGCTGAAGGAATTTCTGCGATAGTTCATAGCCACTAATTTGCTCGAAACCTGGGTAGTTCTCCACGCTGTCTGACAAGGCCACCTGGCCTCCGGCAACGCCCTTTTCGATGAGGATCGTCCTCAGCCCGGCTCTCATTGCATAGATTCCGGCACTGAGGCCTCCGGGGCCACCGCCGACTATAACCAGATCATAGAGTTCACCTTCCACCATTGTAAACCTCCATCCTAGCCGCCCAGCCTTACGGTGGCTACGCGGGGGGGATTTCTCAAAAAGAAGATAGCAGATGTCATGGATTAAAAAAACTCTTAATTATCAGCAGAGAAATGAAGCTCTCTGTATGTTCTGACCTGAGGTTGATTGCAAGACATAAACCACTCAAGGGTACATAGTCAATAATGGCGGCAGAGCAAAGGAGAGATACCTCAATGGACGAGGAGCTTATGGTACGATCGCCCACAAGCGGGGTGGGAGTAACTGCGCAGAGCGACGAAGCGAGAAAAGTGGTTATCTCAAAATATGTTCATCCATTTCCCGCCAGGCAATGAAATTGCCTGCTGCATAGTGCTTACGAAGCGCGGAGCGTCTGCTCCGGTACTGCCATAAGCGTAACCAGTGCCTTGGCCGCCAGCTTCTCCGTGCCAGCACGGTGAGCGTACACTTCGGAGTCAGCCACCAGTATGGTCTTACCCTCCTTAACCACCTGGGCGCGGCAGATTAGGCCATCGCCAGTTGCGGGTCGCAAGAAATTGATCTTGAACTCCAGGGTGAGGATGCGAAAATCCTCGGCAACCAATGAAAAGGCCGCGTAGCCGGCTGTATGGTCCGCCATGGTGGCCATGATGCCAGCATGGGCAAAGCCATCCTGCTGGCTGTGGGCCTTGGTAATCTCCAAACTGGACTCTGCCCGTCCATGCTCCAGTGAAACCAATTTGATCCCACAGCTCTTCACGAATCCCTGAAAAAATTCCTCTTGTAAACGTGTAGCTCGTTCCTTACTCATTGCTTTGCCCATAAGCACGCCTTTCGCTCGTCAATCTAATTTACTGGTAACTGGTGGGCTATACCCTACATTTTTGATTGCAGATTGCAGATTGAAGATTGAAGATTGAAGATAATAAAACGCAAATCGAAAACAACTGTAGAGTTCCGCAATCCGCATTCCCAGGCCGGGAACCCGCCCGAAGGGTGGGAGTCCGTAGGACAAATCCGCAATCTACTCTCTGACCTCCGACCCCTGACCCCTGACCCCTGTAAATACAGAAACGCGAAATTTCAAGAACGTGTCCCTTTGTCAAATCGAAGCCTTCATTTCGAAGTCCGCAATTCCCAATCCGAAATCCGCAATCCGAAATCCAAAATCCAA
>CAYFXH010000219.1:2110-4929 GCA_964346905.1 uncultured Desulfobacteraceae bacterium
TGCCCTCTGCCCTCTGCCCTCTGTCCTCTGTCCTCTGCCCTCTGCCCTTTGCGGGGCTGGCTGCTAGCGCAATAACTCCCTTGCAATGATCATCCGCTGAATCTCACTAGTACCCTCGTAGATGGTGCAAACCCGTGCATCCCGGGCCATTCGCTCCAGGGGATATTCCCGGGAATATCCATATCCTCCGAGAATTTGCATTGCATCGTAGCAGGCTCTATTGGCCGTCTCTGTGGCGTAAAGCTTGGCCATTGACGCCGCTTTCATGAAGTCCTTGCCTCGGTCCTTCAAGTGGGCGGCCTTGAGCAATAGCAGCCGAGCCGCCTCTAGCTCCGTATAACGGTCGGCCAGCATCCACTGGATTGCCTGGTAATGGGCGATGGGCCGACCAAACTGTACCCGCTCTTTTGCGTAATCTGTTGCATAGTCCATCGCCGCCAACCCAATGCCCAGGGCCATGGAACCAATGCCGATCCGGCCGCCAGCCAATTCGGTAAGAGCAATGCGAAGACCATCGCCGGGTTCACCCAGGAGGTTTTCCCTTGGTACCCGGCAATCTTCCATAATCAACTCATTGGTGGCTGAGCCGCTCTGACCCATCTTTTCCTCATCCTTGCCCACGGTAAAGCCTGAAAAATTCGGTTCCACCAGAAAGGCTCCGATTCTTTTACCCTTGGGAGCGCTTTTATCTACCACTGCCCAGATCACGAAGACCCCGGCATAGGCACCGCTAGTAATGAACAGCTTCCGCCCATTGAGAATCCAGTGGTCGCCATCAGGAACCGCGGTAGTACTCATGGCCGAGGGATCCGAGCCGGCTGTAGCCTCAGTAAGGCCGAATCCCCCAGCAGCGAAATCACCGCTACACAGTTTGGGGAGGTACTTTTGTCTCTGTGCTTCAGTCCCTATCACCTGGATCAACTCGGCCACCATGTTGGTCACAGATATGGTCACCGTGGTGGCGGCACAGGCCCGGCCCAGTTCTGTCAAGACTAAGCTGAGAGCCACGGTGTTGCTATCTGTGCCACCATACTCAGAACGGATAGTGACACCCATAAAACCAAGCTCTGCAAGCTTCTTTAGATTTGCGAGAAGAATATTCCAATTCTTGGTTCGATCCAGCTCTGCCGCAACGGGTTCAAGCTCGAGCTTGGCGAATCTCTTTGCCGCTGCTTGAATCAGTTTTTCCTCTTCGGTTAGTTCGAATAGCATTGTTTCTCTCGCTCTGTGCTGGCTCATTCTGGTCCACCATCCAGGCGAACCTTGCCACTAGATGTAGCCCCTTGAAGATTTGGCCCCGTATTGCCACCAAAAGCAAGGCGATGAAGTTTAGTAGTTCAAACAACTTCCCTCAAGCGTAACTCCTCAATCTGATCCCTGGAGTAACCCAATTCTTGCAAGATCGCGATGGTGTGCTCACCCAGCTCCGGTGCATGACCGCGGATCTTCCCGGGAGTTCCTGAGAATTTTGGTGCGATGCCCAGTTGGCGATACCCCCCCCAGCTTTCATGAACCAACTCAACCACCATCTCCCGCGCACGCACATGGGGGTCTTCCAATACTTCGTCGAGATCTAACACCGGCTCACAGCAGCAATCGTAATGTTCAAAATGAGCAATCCAGTCGGCCTGGGTTTTCTGCCGAAAGAGCTCAGCGATTTCATCCTGGAGAATCCTTTGGTGTGGTCCCGGTTCAAAGTAGTTTTCCTGGTTCCAATCAGATCGTCCCACTGATTCACAGAAACTCTGCCAGAACTGTGGTTCAAGAGCGCCGAGGGCCATATAGCGGCCATCTCTCGTTTCGTAGATGTTGTAGCAGGCAAAACCGTGATTCAGCATATCATCGCCTGGGCGGGGTATCTCCTTGTCTGCCAAATACTTGCCCCAGCGCAGGCAGTTCCAGGTAAGGGTTCCGTCCAGCATGGAAATGTCGATATACTGCCCCTCGTCCTGTCTCGCCCTGGCCAGGAGAGCGGTCACAATGCTAAAAGCTGCCATGAGGGCTCCACCACCCAGGTCAGCGATTTGCACCCCAGACAATGTTGGACCATCTTCGCGACCGCTGTGGGATAAAACACCTGCCAGGGCCAGGTAATTAATGTCATGACCAGCCCTCTGGGCCCGTGCTCCAGTTCTTCCGTATCCTGTGATGGCACAATAAATCAGGTTTGGATTGATTGTTTTCAGCTTCTCATACCCCAGGCCAAGACGTTCCATTACTCCTGGACGAAAACTCTCCAACACCACGTCTGTGCCGCGAACTAGCTGCTGGAATATCTCTTTTCCTTCGGTTGACTTCAAATTGAGGGTGAGAGAGCGTTTGTTGCGGTTCAAAACAACATGAAAGCCACTGTTTCGCCCCATGCGGGGAGGCCACCACCGTATGTAGTCGCCAACTTTCGGATCTTCCACCTTGACAACATCAGCGCCGAAATCCGCCAGCAACATTGAGCAAAAAGGTCCAGGCAGAAGACGCGATAAGTCCAAAATTCTTATCCCTTTGAGGGCACCTTCCATCTTCGGTCTCTTTTTTGCTCTAA
Source organism: uncultured Desulfobacteraceae bacterium (assembly GCA_964346905.1). GTDB lineage: Bacteria > Desulfobacterota > Syntrophobacteria > BM002 > BM002 > BM002. Next base: position 4,650 of record CAYFXH010000219.1, read on the forward strand.
AAATTCCTTTCAATGCAACCAAAGGCTAAAAGCTAAGAAGTCAGGAGTCAGAATCCACAGGGCACAATTCGAATTTCGAATTTCGAAACCGGGAACCCGCCCGAAGGGTGGGAGTCCGAAGGACAATTTCGAAATGAAAGAATCACAAACCAAAATTCGCAATTCGCAATCCGACATTCGAAATCATTGCCTACTGCCTCCTTGTACCTTTTATCTGTCCTCTGTCCTCTGTCCTCTGACCTCTGAATTCTGCTCCATCCCCCATGTCCTTTGCTCTATG
>CAYFXH010000220.1:0-4858 GCA_964346905.1 uncultured Desulfobacteraceae bacterium
TTTTCATTATAGTTTTCTGGATTCCGGACATCCGCCTCCGGCGAATTCCGGAATGACGGGTTCATGCAATCACGTCATTCCCGCGCAGCTTGTCCCCGACTCCGATCGGGGAGCGGGAATCCAGGCATCATTTAGTAATTAGTAATGTGCACTTGTGGATTCCAGATCTCGCCCCGCGAAGCGGCGCTCGTCCAGAATGACGGCTTCGGCGAATTGTGAGATAGTTTCCAGGGGGAGAGGAGGTTTTTGCGGAGTTACATGCATAACCGTTTTCGAAATTCGATATTATTAAAGCTGGCTACTGACTCCTTGCCCGATGCCTTGGGCCGTTGAATCTATGCGCCATGCGCTTTGCTACATTGGAGAAAAATAGACATGCAACAAAGTGAAGTTGAGATTCACAGATGGTCGGATAGTAAGCCGCCAGACGAAGCAACAATGCAGCAAATCTTGGCGGAAGAGGGCTTGCATGGTTACCGTTGGTCAAATGCGCCTGGAGATGTGTACAGCTCACATTCGCATCCCTATAACAAGGTGATCTTCGTTGTGAGCGGGTCTATCACCTTCGGCCTGCCCGATTCTGGAGAAGAGGTGACCCTGCAGACCGGCGACCGCCTAAATCTTCCCGCCGGTGTATCTCACAATGCAGTGGTGGGCACCCAAGGAGTTGTTTGTCTAGAAGCGCATAGATGAACAGGAAGCGAGCGACCAAAAAACCGCCTTGGTGGATTATCCTGACCATACCGTTTTTCTGTCAACACCTGGGAAAAGATTCAAAACACTATGATGTGTTGCCCCATTTTTTTGCCAGATAGTCGTCCCTGCCGGATCCATATCTGTAAAGCTTGTACCGTAGAGGATTTTTCTTGTAGTAGTCCTGATGGTACTCTTCAGCCTCATAGAACGGGGTGGCGGGTACAATTTCCGTGACGATCTTCTTGGTAAATCTTCCCGACTTTTCCTGCTTTTCCTTTGAAACCTCAGCCAATCGCCTTTGCTCCTCATTGTGATAAAAAATGGCCGTGCGATACTGCGAGCCAATGTCAGAAAACTGCCCATCCTCCTGGGTGGGATCAATATTTCTCCAGAATACATTCAGCAGTTCTGAATAGGTGGTACGGGAGGGATCGTAGACTATCTCAATGGCTTCAGCATGCCCTGTCTTGCCGGCAGACACCTGCTTGTAGGTGGGATTTTCCTCCTGGCCGCCACAATACCCCACCGTGGTGGATATCACCCCATCCAGTTTGTCAAAGGGAGGCTGCATGCACCAGAAACACCCACCTGCCAATGTTGCCTTTTCCAGCTTTCCGCCAGAAACTTCAGAACCGGCTTGCCCGCCACTTGCCTGCAAAATACTGAGAAGACTCAGCGCCATAAACGTTATCAAATATATGGAAATAAGCTTATTCATAGTGTTGCCTTTTCATCTCAAAATGACCATGTGACACGACAGCTGTCGCTTCATAGATGAGAATGATAACCACTCCTCTCACCACCTTCCAGTCCGGTCCTCGAAATAAAGACCTCGTCACGAGAGGAACGTGGCTTTACCCGGAGACTGAAAACGGTGAAGCTTGGAGTACCTTTGCAATACTACCGAGAAACATCTCTGTTAGGGAAGCCGCCGATCTTTCATCATGACCGCTGGACGCGGTTTGACGCGCTCACAGAGGAGCTGGATTGACCCTCCCCTCTCTTTGCCTGTTGCGTCTTTTACTGCTGCTAAGGTTGGACTGTCTTTGGCAAGGAGACGGTGAAGACCATGTAATCTTTTTCCGGCGTAAAGGAGAGAAGACCACCCATGTTTTTGAGCAGACGGTAGCAAAGCGGTAGTCCGATACTCTCCCCGCCTTCAGCGAAAGGCATGAAAAGGAGCTCAGGGTGTATGAGCTCTGGTTCTGAGGCTGGGTTTCTGAACTCGACGTGAAGGTCTTGATCAGTTTCAAAGGTCTTGATGATGAGAGTTCCACCTTTGTCCATAGCTTCCGCGGCATTCAGAATGAGATTGACAAAAATCTGAGTCAGTATGTCCGGGTCTGTGTAAACAACCGGGAGATTTGGATACAGATCCAGTTGACAGGTTATCCTCCTGAGTTCAGTCTCTGGAGAAAGCAGATCTAAAGAGTCACTAATAACGGTGTTGACGGAACATTCCTGGGGGCGAAATTCTACCGGATTGAGGTAATTCCTTATTCTCGTCAATATTTTTTCCAACCGTTGTGATTCATGCAGGATAATGTCGCATTCGCTGAGATCCGGAAACTTTTGGCGGAGACGTCGGGCAAACCCACCCAGAGAGACGAGAGGATTTCTAATCTCGTGGGCAACCTCAGCAGCCATGGTGCCCAGGGTATTGAGCTTTTCTCTTTGTACGATAGCTTTCTCCATCCGCTTCCGTTCGGTGACATCAAAGATAACACCGCTCACATATTCAATGCCTCCATCTTTATCACATACTATATATCCCCTATCTTGTAGCCAAAGGATGTCTCCAGCCTTCGTTTTAATTCTGTATTCCCTCACATAGTGTTTATCTGTTTTCAGTGCTTGTCTAAAGGCTTCCTTGGTAGTTTCAATGTCTTTACCAACGATTACATCAGACCATTTCTTCTGCCGATAGTTAAATTCATCCTTATCGTAGCCCGTTAGTAACTTGATCTTTTCATCCATGAAATCGACGGACCAGTCCTTGTAACCTCTGTAGACAATGCTTGGCAGACTATCTATTAACAACCGGTACCTGGTCTCGCTTTCCCTGAGCTCTTCCTCCGCCCGCTTGCGATCTTCTATTTCCCGCGTCAGTTGCTCGTTTGCCTGTAACAATTCGGCGGTACGATGTTGCACCCGAAGTTCCAGCTCGGCATGAGCTCTTTGCAACGCCTCCTCTGCCCGCCTCCGGTCGGTTATGTCGGTGAGGACCCCCAGACTGCCGGTGAACTGCCCCGTCGCATCGTAAAAGCCTTTAGGAGATATGAGCGTATAGACTCTGCGACCGTCTTTTGCTCGCCAGTCGATCTCATAGCTCTTGGCTTCGCCCTCCCTGCGTCTGGCCATCTGATCCTTCATAAAATCCGTGTAATCATCATGGACAAACTCCAGGATATTATGGCCTACCATCTCTTCCCGAGAGTATCCCAACATCTCGCAAAATCTTTCATTGACAAAGGTAAATACATAGTCCTGGTCCGCCATAGCCAACCCCTCATTCATGGTCTCGACAAGTTGGCGATAGCGTTCCTCACTTTCCCGCACTGTCTCCTCGGCTATCTTACGATTGGTGATGTCGCGAATCAGACCGTCGTAAGAAATAAGATTACCCTCCACGTCATAATTTGGAACAATACTATTGCTTACCCATCTGATGCGACCGTCCTTACTTATGATGCGATGTTCTATCGGTTCGGGATCATGTCCCGACAGAACCTGAGAGGCCTGCGCTCGGACAACATGCTGATCTTCCTCCGGAACCATCCGAATCCAGAGGAACGGATCATCGTTGAATTCCCCTGAAGTGTAGCCCGTTACAGCCTCGCACGTTGGCCCATGAAAGGTTCCCGCAGGATGCCCATTTGCTATCCGCACTGTGTAGATGTAATCCGTTACCGCCTCACTAATCCGGCGATAGCGTTCTTCGCTTTCCCTCAACTCCCTCTGCATCTGCTGGCAGTTGGCTTCCAATTGGGCAATATGATGGCGCAGTTCAGCCGCTTCACGAATGAGTTGATCTTTTGATTTCTCTGTATCTTTCATCTTTTTTGCCTTGTAAAAGAGCTGCCATTTCAAACTGTTACTAGTAAAGCAGCCGCCAGCCGCGTCGGTTGGGTTGGCTCGTCTTTGCCACCTAGCAATACGATAGAATAAGGCAGGAAGAGAAGAGTTTCAAGAGGGAGATGTGGGTGGTACAGCGTGCGACCAAAACCGAACACCTCTGGTGCTCAACCATCTCTCCCGCTCCCTGTCTTATCCACGGTCAAACTTTCCTGGGGCTTTCTTTGTGACGTCTCGGACCTCGCCCTCTTCCAGGGCAAATGCGACGTGTCCCCGTCACCGCAGCAGTAAAGATTATGGATGCGGAGCGCTTCACGTTCACCGGCAAGTAGTGCCCCGTGCACCGTACCGTAATGATTCTCCTCAGTGGCTTCACCGGTAAAAAACAGCCTATCCTCGATGGGTTTTCCAAGGAGTTTGCGGTCATCTTCACTGCTCCCTATCCTGGCGTAGGAATAGCTCCCCTGCGACCATGGATTGGACAACCACCGGGTTACACAATACATCTCAGGATCGGGAATCCGTGATGAAAACATTCCACGTAACACTGCAAGCGCCCTGTCGCACACCTCCTCATCAGAACCGGTTTTATCCAAATCAGCTGCAATGGCTCCGCTGGTGAATCCCATGATCACAGGTGCACCGGTAATGGGTGCCAGATTCGCCCAAACACCGAAGGCTCCGCGCTGCCGCGGATCACTTGGTAAAGCCGCGATCCTCTCAATATTCCCGGGCCAGAACCTCTTGGGAAAACGGAGTACAATCTTGTTCAAAGCAGTGTGGCCACCGTAGCCAAGACGATCAATTGCTGCTTGCTTTGCTGCCCGAAGGGGAGGGGCAAACTTCAGGCTACCCGACTTCAATACGCCCAGCGGAATTGCAACCACCGCTATATCACCCGAGTGTATGCCATCTTTGCTGGCTATGGTCACACCCTCACTGCCATACGCGATCTTTTTGACATCCGCTCCCAGTCGAATGGGTAAACCAGTTGCAGCATCTCGGATCAGAGGTTCGAAACCGCCAATGGGGACTAGATTCTTTTGTCGATACTCCTCAGGATCCCACGCCAGCAAACTCAACTCAT
>CAYFXH010000221.1:0-2578 GCA_964346905.1 uncultured Desulfobacteraceae bacterium
CCTGTCTTCCGTCCCAACCAGCCGACCTCCACATACTTGCGCAGAAGAGGGCAGGGCCGGTATTTGGAATCAGAGAAGCCATTGCACAGGGTTTCCATGATGGCAAGGCAGGTGTCTAGGCCGATGAGGTCCGCCAGAGCCAGCGGACCCATGGGGTGATTCATTCCCAATTTCATCACCGTATCGATATCCTCGCGCGTGCCAACCCCATGGTAGAGGCAGTAGATGGCCTCATTAATCATAGGCATAAGGATTCTGTTTGCAATGAATGCCGGATAATCGTTTGCTTTGACCGGGGTTTTGTCCAACGTGATGGCCAAATCCCAGGTGATTTTGAAGGTGTCATCTGAAGTGGCAAGCCCAGGGATCACTTCCACGAGCTTCATTAGGGGAACGGGGTTCATGAAATGCATGCCAATGACCTTGTCAGGCCGTTTGGTCTGCGCCGCAATACGGCCAATGGGAATAGAAGAGGTGTTGGTGGCGAGGATCACCTCAGGCCCGCAGATTTCATCAAGATCACGGAAGATCTGATATTTTATGGATTCGTTTTCAGTGGCGGCTTCAACGACAAAGTCGGCCGCTACCATATCCTTGTTGCCCACTGTCGTCTTGATGCGGGCCAGAACTTCTTTCTTTTCCTCCCCGCTCATCCTTCCTTTTTCTACGCTGCGACTCAGAATCTTGGTAATGCTTTGTAAGCCTCGCTGGACGAGCTCATCTTCGATGTCGCTCATGATAACCTGGAGGCCGCTCATAGCCGCTACCTGAGCAATGCCGCTTCCCATCTGTCCAGCACCAACAACACCGAAGGTCTTTATTTCCATAGTCAGTCCCCCGTATCTGTTCAAAGTGTGAAGGTTTTTCTCTGAACTCACCAGCAGGCAGGTGGCAGCTAGCAGCTGGCAGCAATGGTATAAAGTGAGCTGTAAGCAGTAAACATTAAGCAGTATTTCTTCGGCCAGCGCTGATGTGGAAATTATACCGCTTACCGCTCACCGCTTACCCTTCGTGTCCGCCATGCCCTGTGCCTTATTGCTACTGACTACTAACTCCTAAACTCTAACGCTATGCGCTATGCGCTATGCGCCATGCGCTCTGCCAAACGCTTTCAGCGTTTGACTATCATTGCCACTGCCTCGCCCCCTCCGAGACAGAGGGAGGCCAGCCCAGTTTTCTTGTCCTGCTTGATCATTTCGTGGAGCAAAGTGACCAGCACCCGGCAGCCGCTGGCACCAATGGGGTGCCCCAAGGCGACACTGCCGCCATTTACGTTCACCTTGGCCGGATCCAACTGTAGTTCCCGCAGGACCGCCACGGTGGACCCGCTGAAGGCCTCATTTATCTCGAACAGATCCACATCTTCCTGGTCCACACCTTCTTTGCCTAGACATTTAGGGATTCCCAGGATGGGGGCAACGAGGAGGTACTTGGCATCGATGCCTGCAGAGGCCTGGGCGCCAATGGTCCCCATGACCTGGCAGCCCATGGCTTCCGCCTTTTCTCGCGCCATCACCACCACGGCAGCTGCGCCGTCGCTGATTATAGAGGCGTTGCCAGGGGTGGTTACACCCCCCTCCTTGAAAACCGGTTTCAGCTTGGCAAGACCTTCGTAAGGAGACTCCCTGGGACATTCGTCCTGGCCAAACAGGATCGGGTCTCCCTTTCGCTGGGGGATGGAGACTGCCACGATTTCGTCTTGAAATCTATGAGCCTCCAGGGCCTTCATGGTGCGGCGGTACGACTCGGCCGCGTAGCGATCCTGATCCTCACGGCTGACATTGTATTTTTCCGAACAGAGTTCGTTGGATATACCCATGTGGAAGTCATTGACGATGTCCCACAGACCGTCGTGCAGCATGTGGTCATGGAGGGTGGCATTTCCCAAGCGGTAACCGAATCGCGCTTTTTCCAGGTAGTAGGGCGCCTGACTCATACTCTCCATGCCGCCAGCAACCACAACATCGGCATCGCCAACCTGAATGGCCTGGGCAGCCAGCATCACAGCTTTCAGACCGGATCCACAGACCTTATTGATGGTGAGGCACTGCACTTCCCAGGGTAAACCGGCTTGAATAGCAGCCTGCCGTGCTGGATTCTGGCCATAGCCACAAGGAAGTACCATTCCCATGTTCACCTCGTTGACCTCTTCTTTGCCAATTCCAGCCCGCTGTATTGCCTCCTCGATAACGATTGCGCCCAACTGGGTGGCCCCCAGTGTGCTCAGCGTGCCCTCGAAGTTGCCGATGGGCGTGCGCACAGCGCTCACGATCACCGCATCTCTCATGGCTGTCTCCTATTTTATTATCGTTCATTGTACGTTTGGTCTTGACGCATAATAGCATAGAGCATGGAGCATAGAGTAAGTAGCCAGAAGTCAGAATCCAGAATTCAGGAGAAAGGCAATCAAAATTGAGTTCCTCTTCACTACCGACTACTTCTGTGTGGTGCTTCGTGGCTCATTTAACCGGTTGACCGCTGTCAGCTGCAATCTGCCTACTGTCCTGTTTCCTCTAGCTTCTGACCTCTGAGTTCACATCCTCGTCTGGCTGTTTTTCCTGGTCTCCGAGTCCTCCCC
>CAYFXH010000221.1:2588-4812 GCA_964346905.1 uncultured Desulfobacteraceae bacterium
TCCCCCTATGCCCTTTGCCCTACCTGTCCTGAGCCCGTCGAAGGATGCTCTATGCCCTGACTGAACGAGCGCTCAGTCAGCTAAGATTGATAGCACGCCTCAAAAACACTGTCAAGATTTTTTGCAGGTGTAGATGAGGAACAAGTGCAGTAATCTCTCAATCCTTTAATTCTTAAAGCGTTTATACCTTTGCTCAGCAGACTGCTGACGGCAGAGCCTCATGTCTGCTCTTACTAAAACCCACTCGCTGCGTTCGTTAGGGGCACGGAGTACACAGAGCAGTTCCTGTTTTTGCCCGATCGGGCCAAATTCGCAAACCCTTGTGGCCAGAGGGTGCTCCCGTAAAATGAATCCTAGAACCTTTGTGGCAAAGGCATCCTGCCTGGAGCAATCACTGGAATCCGTCACCCAATCTGCAATCTTAATTCTGAAATCTGCAATCCCCAAATTCCCTAATTTCTAAATTTGTTTTATATTTAGGTATCAGAATAAGATGGATTCGGTTATTGTCTAAGCCATTACACCTTTTACCAGGAGTCTGTGAGAATGAAGTATTGGAAAGTAGTCTGTTTGCCTCTGATCACTCTGTTTCAGCTCGGGTCTCTCTGTTATGGGGGGCAGCCCAACGCTGGGATTGACACCCAAGTGGTGCGGGTCCTTGCCACCAAAAAGTCGGGCTACTACCACAAGCCCTGGAAAAGCCCTAATTTCGACACGGTTGCGGCGAGCGGCTTCTTTTTCGAGGATGAGAAAAATTTTCCGGGAATGAAGGGCCTCATTCTCACAAATGCGCACGCAGTAGCTATGGCACAAAGCATAAAGGTCTCAAACGGCCGAGAGAAGCGACGCTATGCGGTCACATATCTTGGAATATTCAACTCTGCCGATTTTGCGGTTCTTCAGATGGAGCCCAAGGAGCTGGAAGCGTACGAAGGCCGTAACGGTAAAGTTGTGCCGCTGGAACTGGGAGACAGCGATACACTGCGCGTGGGTGACAAGGTTCTGGGCTGGGGGTATCCCCTGGGTGGTGAGAGGATTAGTAAATCTGAAGAAGGAGAAATTAGCAGGATCGAGGTTAATCGATACACCTACTCCCAGGAGTACTGGCTCATGGTCCAGGCTTCTCTTCAGCAGAATCAGGGCAATTCTGGAGGTCCGGTGCTCAAGAATGGCAAGGTTGTAGGGATTGCCTTTCAAGGGGTGAGTGCCAGTGACCGAATAAACTACTTTATCCCTATCAATCTGGTGAGGAGCCTCATGCCTCTGCTCCACCAACAGCAACTTATCCCCCGGTGGCAGTACGAGGCCCAGCCCATGTTTCCAAGACTAAAAGATTACTACAACCTTAAGCCCAGCCAGGGAGGTGTGCTCCTGAACTACCTCGTTCCAAAAGGAGGTCCCCACAAGTTCGGACTGCGCGACAACGACATACTGCTTGAAATCGACGGACATGCAATAGACAATTACGGTGATATCTTCTTCGAGCCTCTCGGACAGAAAATCTACTTCGAAGAGATACTCAACCGCAAGAAAGTCGGTGACCCCCTTACTGTGAAAGTTATACGAAAAGGCAAAGTCCGGGAGATCAAGGGTACAGTTACTCCAGGGCTACCAAGGCTGGTCCCAAAGATATTCACACGGGCAAATTACTTTATCACCGGGGGCATCGGCTTCGTTGAGTTAACCTACAATTGCATCAAGAATCTCGGAAGATCCGGCCGATCTTACCGGGAGAAGTACCTTGGCGAGTTTCCCAAGCGGCCATACCAGAAGATTGTCATCATCTCAGAGATTTTTCCTGAATACGGATTGGTGGAGCCCTCACCCTACCTGGGACGGGTGGAGAAGATCAACGGAGAGGAAGTCCTCAACATCCAACATCTGTATGATACCATTCAGACTTTCAAGAAAAAGGGAAAGAAAAAAGTCATCCTGGAGCTTCCCGGAAATATTCAGCTTCCCTTAGAGCTCGAGAAGGCTGACGAGCTGGATCGCGAGATCAAGAGCAAATACGGTATCCTGTACATGAAGACCTCGGGGGGCTTCTTACAGTAAACGTTCCTGGTATACAATCTTCACGACGATATCCAAATGGTTAGCCAACCAACAAAAAGGGGCCAGCCGATGTGGCTAGCCCCTTTTTATTTCTGGTAATACGACTGGTCAGAGGGAGCAACCGCTGAGATGAGCTGCTTATTCCTCTTACGGTACGTACACGGTGAAG
>CAYFXH010000222.1:0-1699 GCA_964346905.1 uncultured Desulfobacteraceae bacterium
TTTGAAGTTGCTCACCTTCGCGGCTGACCACCTGATCGAGATCCATGGGCAAATCTGGAATGGGACTTATCTGGAACTTGGCGGTTTTAGTTACCAGTGCGCCTTTCTCGTTGGTGATGTCAACGTACACGCCTTTGGTGTAATGTTGCAGGTAGCGGCCGTCGTGGGTCCCGTAGCCCAATGCCTTGGCGGTTGCGTGGCAGGAGGTACAGTCGCGGGCTTGGCGATCGTTGGTGTGCGGTGCGGCTGGGGCCATGTCGAGTCCTCGCTGTCCCTGACCACCGCCGCCCTCCAGGTCGGGCGCTGTCCGCCAGATCTTGTTGTGGATAATGGTTTGGCCGTCAGGCCCGACAACCGTGGTGATCTGCTGGCATCCGGGGATGATCGGACTCACCCGGCCTTCACCGTTAAAGCCGAGGACAGGGTTTTCCCACCGCAAGTAGGAGCGATTTTCCGAGGTTTTGCCAAAGGCGACCCCCGGCGCTACAGGCGGCTCACCGTTTCGCATGGACTCGGCCGTATGGCCGTCGGGAAAATGGGTATTTCCAGCAGCCACCCAGTCCGTGGCTGTTTTTCCACCAGAGAAATCGACCTTGACGTGGCAGCCGTAACATTGGGGCGCCCAGGCCGAATGGCAACCATAGCATTCCATCTTTTCCAGATGGCCTGGTGTTCTGACTTTTGCCGCAACCGCCGCCTGCTTGTTCTGCCATTTATCCTGAAGGTTGATGGATTTCAAGGTGGGAACTTCGAAATCCAGACCGCTGGCTGAATGGACCACCACTTTGTCGCCGGCGCGCACCACGTTGCCGAGAGGATTCCCGCGAGCCGTGAGCAAGTAGCCATCCTGAGCCGGATAAGCAGTGCCGAACTTCTCCTGGTTCTCCAACAGTTTCGTTGTCACCCCGCGAGGCTTTTTGTTGTCAAGTTTGCGACCAAATTCATCACCCCAGCCCAGAGGCAGCTCCCAGGGGTATTGGGTAGCGGTTCCATGACAGTCTGAACATTCAATCTCAACATTGGCCAACAAGGTCCCGGTGATATTGCCGTTGCCGTGCATTGAGGTGGTGGTGTGGCAGTCTTGACAGAGAAGCCCGCCTTCGGGATTACCCTCGCGGGACTTGAGCTTGTGGTGAGTATCGTCTTTTATAAACTGATAAACCTTGGTGTGCAGCTGGGGCTGTTTTTGCCCCTCTGCAGTAAAAGGACTACCATAGGGAAACTCCATCAAACCCTGGAAGGAGACGCCGATGCGCTTGCCTCGATTGTGGCATGACACACAGGTCTCATGGGGGATGCCGGAATAGACCATGTTGTTCACCACCACTTTGGCTTCACGGGAGGACTGGATTGAATGGACCATGGCATGACCGGTTTCGTCGCGTTTCACCGTTTGGTCATAGCCTTCATACAGTCCGGCATTGTTGTAGGGGATATGGCAGGCTGCACAGCCCATGCCGCGGAAATCACCCCGCTTGTTTCGGCCTTTGACGCCAACGTGGCAGCGTTGGCAATCAGTGCGAATATAGGTGTAGATGGCCTCTTGGGGGTTCTCCTTCAGCATTTCCACATTGGTCTTGGGAACCTGCAGTAGTTTGGCCGGGAAGTTGTTTGGGTGAGCCTGCATGAGGGTTTTGGTGTATTCCTTGTATTCTTTGGTACCGAATACAGGATCGGGGCCGTCAGGATCATCCACGTC
>CAYFXH010000222.1:1709-4765 GCA_964346905.1 uncultured Desulfobacteraceae bacterium
GTAGTTGCCGTATCTCTCTGCATAGCCAGTAAAAAAAGGCCCCCAGCCCCAGAGAGCCCCCTGAATCTTACCAGCCTCGGTCTGCATGATGGAGCGGTACTGGGCATAGACCCATTCTTGGTGGCACTGGCCGCAGATCTTCTCATTGACCCAAACAGAGCCGGAATGGAGCACAAAGGTATCCAGAAGGCTTCCATCGGGTGCGCCGGTGTGAGCTTTTTTTGCATCCTTTTCTTCAGCGGGATTGCCGCCGTGACATACTACGCAGCCGTTTGCATCCCCCAGCTTTGAGCCCAACTCATAAATCTGTTTCGCCATCTCTGAGGTGTGGGCTCGTATGGGCTCTATTCCTTCATGGCATTGGCCTGCAGCGAGACAGCCAATGTTTGGAGCAGGATACCTACGTGGATCCATGTCGGGCACAGGGTATTCAGCGCTGAAAGCCTTGGCAGAAAAACCGACAACGAGAAGGGTACAAAAAACGAAGAAGTGACGAGTTTTGCTTTTTGCAGAGAGCATTTGCATGTCTTCCCCTTTCATGTACACCCAGGGTTACAAGAACTGCGTTTTCTCTTTATGCCGAAGAGCAAAATTCAGTAGGGTATGATTTCTGAAGGTTCACAAAGACCAACGTTTTTCAGCTGGGGCCAGACTAGCAAATAACCCTTGACCTGGCAAGAGAGAAAGTTTTCCGGTTCACGAACAGCAAATGGAGAGTACCTAAAAATAAAAGAATTTACGGTGTGTTTTGACTTTAGTGATTTCAGCTCCCCCTGATTCTTACCAGTTCCCCTCCCTGTGGTCTCCCTGGACATGATCAGCTGTGCGGCAAGGTTGAGCAAGATATGTCTGGAGACATTCGCTTTCGCGATCTTTCTGGGATCGTTGCCTCTCCCTTCTCTTCCTTCAGATCTGTTTCAGTGGTAGGCCTGAAAATTGCAAGAGAAGATCAACACTGATCTGAAGATTGCCAGATTGGCTCACCTGATGACGTAGGGATTCTGGGTATGAAAAAATTCTATCTTGGCCTGAAACGGGGGAGGTATCAGAAGAGCATATATCCCCTAGAAGGTTCAATGACGATCGGCCGCAGTTCTGAAAACGATATCACTCTGATCGACTGGGAGGTCTCCCGGACACATGCCAGAATAAGCTTCCAGCAATCTGCCTGGGTTATTGAAGATCTGGGAAGCGCCAATGGAATCATTGTTGGAAATGAACGTGTGGTAAAAAAAGCGTTGGAACCGGGAGATACGTGTGAGATTGGTGGATCTACCCTTCGTTTCATGGACGAGAAATCTCTGGATGAATCCAAGCAACTCTCTCAGACCATGCAAGTGTTTGCGGCGTTGGTCAACTACCAGTCTCCACTTGAGGACCCTAACCGCAACAATCCCGGCTTTATGCGGCTGCAAGGGGCCCTTCTGTCCACCCCCATCTTCAGATCCCTTGGAAAAAAGGAGCTTAGAGGGTTGGAAGATATCTCCAACTTGCACCTTTTCAGTGATGACCAGCTCATCCTCCAGGAGGGTGATCCAGGTCGCTCCATCTACATTATCCTGGATGGCAAGGTGAAGGTATTCACCAAAGACAACGAGGGTAACGAGTTCCAGCTAGCCACCTTGGTACCGCATCAATTCTTCGGGGAGATGGCACTGTTGACCGGTGAACCTCGATCCGGCTCCGTGAAAACACTTGAGGAAAGCCTGCTCGGCGAGATTGGCTATAATAACATGCGCAGGCTCATGCTCCGCTACCCGCAGATTAAAGCAGTTCTCCAACAATATTTTCAGGAGCGAACAGAGGATTCCAAAAAGAAACGAGCTGCGGCCAACATACAGGAACGGAGGGCTGAGCCACGCGTAAATGAAAGGTTACTGGTGCGGTTTACCGTCTCGCCCACGGAAAATCTTCCAGAGGAGATGATCAACCACACCTATAAAGCAACCACGTCAGATATATCCCCCTCTGGTATGCGACTGGCACTGATGGGCCCGGCCATGAAAGATTTTTGTGCTGACTGCCGACTTCAGCTTGAAATAGAACTCCCGGGGAGCTTTGGAAAAATCGAGGCACAGGGGCTGGTGAGCCACGTGAGCCCAGGTAAGAATATTGTCGAGCTTGGCCTACACTTTGTCGACATTCCAGCCGAAGATAAGAAAAAACTGCAAAAATTTCTGTACGGACAGACTCAGATAATCGAATGAAGTTTCAGTGAAGCGTGTGAGGCAATTCTATCACTGATATCTCCACGTCACATCTGTCTACCCTCAGCAGATACGCGCAAAAAGAGGTCCATGCCGGGCCAATAAGCTCACGGTATCAAGACAAGCACGGCAGTCTCTAAGAGAGATACGACACATCTCAAGATAGGCAGAAGCTCGACAGGATTCGCGTGTTTGCATCTCTTCTTGCCTTTGCTCTGAATCGGTCCACACCTCTACCTGGCACAATTCGATCTAACCTCATCCCACCCCTCTTCGCTGAAAGGAGAGATGGGACAGGAGTACTTTTTCGGATCAACCCATCGAGACGATTACGAGGCTAAAATCCTATATGATTTTCAACTGAATCTTGCTCTTTCACCAAGCCTTCCTTTTGGAACTATGTTATGCTCTAATTTGACTTCAATGGAAGAGTGCAATACGCGCATCGATTCTGGGTAAGGCATGGCAACATTCTGTCTCTCTCAGAAAGGAGTTGCCCGTGACGGAACGAGAATACACTCTGGTGGAGATAATCCGTGATCCCAGGATGTTGGTCTGCGAAGTGAGTGAACTGACGAGGCACGGGCACTATTACCTCTACCGTTACCATGCCTTAGAAGGGAACTTTTATCGAGCCACCGTACCTTCGGGTGCCGCAGAAGTACACTTCCGAGTTCTTAAAGCCACCGATAAAATCCCATTGGACGGCTGGCAAGTGGTGGAGAAAAGCGAGTTCAGCAAAAACGATTTGCAAGTGGTAACCCAAATGGAAGAACACTCAGTCCATTCGAGCATGAGTAACCCTAAGGTAGAGACGTCCAGAGACGGTAAGGGGTAACGTCTTTCCTC
>CAYFXH010000223.1:0-4664 GCA_964346905.1 uncultured Desulfobacteraceae bacterium
GGTCAGTGGTCGGACCAAGCTATCTCATCAGAATTTAAGACTAAAAATCCCAAAAATGGGTATTTTCAGGGCTTAGAGTGCCATTTTTGACCCCAAAATCGTAGCTGTAAGAAACACCAGGCTCCCTAAGTTCATGGCTGGCGCCACTCTCAATGATGTCTCGGCCTGCAGCTCGTACTCCTAACTTTTCTCTTACTTTTCCAATAAACTTTTTATTCCCCACGGCAACACTCTCAGTCCATTTGCTCTCTCTGGCTGTCTCGCCACTCATTAGGATTTCATCAACCCAGCCCTTGTATGCTTCGCTCAACTCATCACCCACACCAATGCCAACAAGTTCCGTCAATCTCTTGCGATCGATAATCGAGTAGCGTTGCGGCGGGCTCTGAATCTCATTGTATCCACAAAAGGCCCACTCTGAGGGATGCCCCACCACTCCAGCCCTAACCATGTTCAGGTCTATGTAGATCATACATTGGACAAAGTGACTGTCGGCCTGAACTGCGGTGGCTTGATAACGGTCTTCCCAAAAGGCTCCCTTCCTTTTCTTGTGGCGATTGTAGTCCTGGGCTGTTCTCCCAGCAATCAGTTGAATTGACCTCGGAATCACGCCTTCCCCTTGGTCCTCTACCAGCAAGTGTATGTGATTGGAGGTGACCATGTAGTTCAGTACACAGAGGCCATATCTTTTCTTTGCCTCAAACAGCCATCTCAGCCAGGTCCGCCTGTCTCGGGCAAACTTCAGAAGAAATTCTCTTTTGTGACAACGATGGGTGATATGCCAGATGTGTTTACCTAGAAGGTAATGCCGGTTTGCGCGCGCCATTTTTGGTGCCCCTTTATTGCTTGATTCACTTAAAACGCCATTTTCGATGTCAAAACTGGTCTTCTAAGCCCTTATTTACCCCTTCTAATACTACGTTTCTAATGGAACTTCAATACATTAGCTTGGTCCGACCACAAATCACAGTTTGTAACTAATGAATAAATCAACCTGAGACTAGATATGGTAGGTCGGTCTCAAGAGGTAAAGTGTGGAGTATGTAATACACATTACGGATTGGCAGAATCACAGTAATGCATCCGTAGCAATCTCTTCAGGGCTTTTCGCATAATTATAGAGCTTCACATCGTCAACAAAACCTCTAAATGCCTCATTTTTCTTATACCATGTTCCTACTTTAAAAGGATTTACGAACTTCTGGCGGAATTGAGGATGGGCGTCCTCTTGCTCATCTACCAGACTACCATCTAAATAAAGTTGAACTTTAGAGATAGATGACGCGTAAACTATGGCTGCATGCATCCACACATCTGATGCAATCTCGGACTTCTGCGACAATACGCGTACTCGCGAGTCTGAGACTCCAACAGAGCCAGCAAGTTTCCATATCCTTTTCTTTGCACCTCCACGATTATCAAGTTTTAAAATAATACCATCGATCGTCCCCAAAATCTGTCCACCTGAACCAGCTCTATAAGGATTGGTCCAATCATCTCTTTTGAACCAAAGCTCAAGCGTCGCCCCATTTTCAAATGAAATCGATTCGTCAATTTTGACTTCAACCCAATCTTCTGAGCCTCCAATAAAGACCGCTTCTCCTTGAACTCCATCAGCAAAGCTTACTTCATCTCCCTTAACTTCCGTGCTGAAATTAAATACTCCTTCGTCTAGAAAGTTTCCATTGAAGGGTAGATAGAGTACTAATTCCCCTTTATCGTTTTCTAATTCTAACTTCCTTTGCTGAGACGAGTCTGAGCACGAAAATAGAAAGAGGCAACAGAAAATATAAAGAAAAATCGTTCTCTTCATTGAAATGTCCTTTTGTCAATGTTGTCATCCATCAAAGAATTCAGCCATTGCTTAAGATAAGTCAATATTCAGCACCTAACTACTTAATAGGCAGAAAATTCTCTGTATATCCCCATAATAGAGGACTTTTGCAGAAAAAGTTCTACATATCTCCACGTTTTCGATGCTATGCAGAATTTTTTCTGCATAGCCCAATAACAGTACCCCCAAAGCCCCTGCAATCAAAACAATCTTGCAAGATCCACACCGAGAACGTCGTGTAGTGAAGCCAGAAGTGGCGTATTGGGGTGGGTGAGTGCGAAAGTGGCGATTACATCCCTTAATCCACAGTCCACTGGAATTTACTCTGGCACAAGATATTCAAAGGTGTCAAGGATAGTCTTTTTTGGAAAGAAAAGCCCCCACTGACCAGTCCAGTTGAGGCCAATGGGGGTAAAAAGTGACCCAGCAACCGCGCACCGGCCACTGGGTCAGGGGCACAACAGGGTGAGGCACCCTGTCAAGACGGCACTTTACCATAAGCGAGGTGGATTGCGAAAGGAAAAAGAAAAACCCCCACCGGCCCTAGGGCCGACGGGGGGAGACGGAGATACGGCGAGACGGCGATTAGAGACCAGAGGACGGAAGAAAGAGGACAGCAGGCAGCCGACTGCAAGCAATGTCAGCCTCGCAATGCCCTGTAGTCCCAAGTTTTGCTTTCGATTCAAACGATTTGAACGACTTCAACGATTTCAACGGCTTTAACGACTTCCCTTGCGCCTTGTGCCTTGAACCTTGAGCCTCATGTAGAAACGCATAATCGCATGACCGTCCCCTTTTACAGTCTTCACTGGCTGGTTTGGAATTCAGTACTTCATTGCCTTCAATATCTGAGCGCGGACAGACATCTCCTCCGATATTGGGGTAATTTCCACCAGACTGTCATTCTCGATTCGAAAGGCCATGGAGCCAACATCGGAGCTCTGAAGAATCACTATGTCCTCATACGGCATCCATCCCAGGGCCCACTTGTTGGCGTCCCCAGCGCGTGAACGGTAAACGTGAAGCTCCTTCCCCGCCGCATCGGTCAAGTGTATCACCACGTATGCGTAGTCTGGGCGGCTCTGGTCTGTGCGATTGACCTTGGCGAAGACCGTATACTTACCTGAAGGCGATATCACAGCAGCGCCGTGGTGATCCTTCATCAACGGGCCACAACCGCTGAGCACGAGCCCACAGAGAAGCAAAGGTATCATCAAGTGTCGCATCATGGTCCTCCTAACAATCGACCTCAGAGCCCCTGAGCGGAGTCGAAGGGTCGAAGCGCCAGTCTCGCAGGCTCACGCAGTGAACTCGCTTACGCCCTATTGCCTTGCTCTTATCTTGACCCGACCCCGTTTCGGCACTCTTTTTTCCCTGAATCACCCCTTTTCCTTTCAAACTAGCTAAAGGCTTAACCATTCAATTAGCACAACAATTAGCGCACTAATAATCAACACAAGAACCAACCACAGCAAGTCCTTTTTTCTACCACGCTTGTATTTTTCTGTCATCATCTCAATTTCTTGAAACTGTGAAGCTGTTTCAACATTGGTAAGCAGCTTCAAGACACTAAATGCATTCTCAATAAGTAATCTATAATCTCGACCGCAATTAATTTGAAAAAACATAAATTCATTTCCATTGCCCTGAACAGCAAATCTATGAGTCTGTTTAAAAAAATTGAGAATATGTGGCCTTGCAAAAAGCATCTGCGCATCTTTGTTGCCGATTACACAATATTCACCTGTAAATTCTGAGCGCCAGTTGTCCATATTCCTAATTAAAAACTTGGGGAAATTAAATGAGCTGGATTTAATGTGTACAAACATAGATCCCAAAAGACCGCCTTGACCTTCCCCCCAATATTTCACAGGACCGCGAAGCAAGTCTACAATACATATTTCATATCCATTATATTCACCATGAAATATATTTCTCTGCATTAAATACCAAGGAATCGGTTTACACTCTAAATAAAAATAAAATCGTCGCCTGTCTATATATTTGGTGAACAGTTCCTCTTGATCTATTGGTTTCAGACCCAACTCTAATTGAATTTTTTTCTCATACTCTCTTTTACTCGCTTTGATTGCCCGCCGGATAGTTGAGATAAGAAAATAAGAAAGGTAAATAATTAAAAATAAAGCACTGAGGACTGTAAGAATCTTCCAGATAATTTCTGAGGTATTCCTACTACTAAATATCCATTGTAAGATTAACAGAAAACAGCCAAGAAAGACTGGACCACCAAGGAGTAAACCAAGAACCCATATACCAATTTTGTCTCTTTTTGTCATAGCCATACTATTGAGCACCTATGGCAACCCGGCTTTGGTGCAGGCCAAGAATGAGATTTATCCACTTGGGAAGGGCCAGTGCTGAATGGCCCACAACCCGTCGCCAACATCACAGAATCTACTCAACGCAATTCCAGCAGGAATGGACACAATGAACCAAATAATCAGGATATGTAATAGCCTCAGCAGTACCTCCTTTTTCTTTTCGGGGAAAGGCCATAAACTGAAGCAAAGGCTATGTTTTCGCAAATATGCAATCAGCATGCCTAGAGGGAGGAGCAGGAGGGGTTGGAGCGGACTTTGTATTACATCCCTATAGCTAAATTTCGCCTAGTATTCACACTGACGCAAGATATTGGTAGGAAAGTGCTGTAAAAAAGCCCCCACCGACCGAGGTACCAAGAGAGCCGATGGGGGATGATGGCAAGGTTATGGTAGGCCCAATTTCATTGCAGGAGGCAGAAGGCAATGTCACCATGCGAGAAAGTCTAGACAGGCCAGAAAAGGGAGAAAGGACACCCAGTCTGAAGACG
>CAYFXH010000224.1:0-4653 GCA_964346905.1 uncultured Desulfobacteraceae bacterium
CCTTCCTCTCAAACAGCTTAATCGACAGTTACTCCCTTAATTTACACTTTTGGCCTTGGCGACCACATTTCTATATGTCGGGGCCCTTCAGAAAGGGCAAAAGTGGGAATTAAGGGATCCACACTGTGGGTAGGCCGTGCTCACTTATAGGTAAAATCAGCAAAGGTATTTATTGCTTCGTTGCTGCCAAACTCGATGAGTTTTAGTTTAAGACCTTCGTAACTGTACAGTACAAAGGAGTTTGTGAAGCGGGTTATTCTCACCAGCATGCCGTTTTCATTCCAGGAAAAAGCCTCATAGAGAGGCCATGTTTTCGAATCGTGAATCATCTGTTCCGTGCCTTCTGGATAGTAATATTCGCAGTGAAACAGATCAAGGCTCTCATTGTTGGGATCGACAAAACGGATGCAGGTCCAGTGGTTCCACCTTTGTTTCGGGTTCCCCTCAGGCCACTGCCGCACCTCCGCTTCAAATTTCTTGAGACTGCGGTCAAAAATCAACATCCGCTGCCCCGGGTTCCCAGTGTTGGCATCCCGCCACCTTTGTACCAGGCACCATAAGGATCCGTGGATCAGGACAAATCCATCACCTTGTCGGATAATCTCCCCTCCCCCAGCTTTACGAAATACATATGTAAACGGGTACATGCTCTCTTCTTGGAAAGGACGGAACTCCGCTGAACTCATACGGCCAATGAGTTCCTGTAAGCGAAGGTATCGAATGCGGTCTGGCGATGGTGCCTCATTAGGTTTTGTGATGGAACAACTACTTAGTGTCACAAGGAGAAGTAAGAAAAATGATAGTCTAGCCTTCATGCTGCATCCCCTCCAGAAGGAACGTCCGGTCAACTCGACAAAAGTCTTAAAGCCTAATCGTAACTGGGCTGCCAGAATCGTGCCAGCTAAACCTAGCCCGGATGATTCCTCAATATTCCACTGATCTTGGAAAAACTTTGGCGGTGATTATAGAAGGGAAAAAGCCTGGTTTGGTCTCCAGGCTCTTTTTCTTTATGGGCAGGGTTATTCCTCTTCGTTATTCTTCAAGCTGCTCAAGCCAGCGACTCCTCAGTGTTTATTGGGAAATGAATAGCGTATTCTACTGATCCCATAGATACAGTGGGCATCTTTGAAATGCAAAAGTGGGGATTAAAGTATGGGATACGTAACAAGTTAATTTTCTCTATTGATATTGGCAAGTTATAGTTGTTAATGTCTCACAGGTTTTGGTTTAAGTCAAGGATTAAGGGTTACCTCCTGTGCGTTGCATGACCACTTCCATGGCCTTATGATAGTCCTGTTGAACCTTTAGATTAGATACCTTGCTATATCTTTCCGTCGTCCTGATGGAGTTATGGCCCAGGAGATCCTGGATGGTAACGAGCTCCGCTCCTGCGTTTAACATCTGGGTTGCCATGGTATGCCTCATCTGATGACATGATACTTTCAGCCCGCTTTTGTTGGCATAATACTCCATGCGCTTCTGGATCCCGCGAATCGATATGGGTTGACCTCTATAGGTTCCCTTTTCCACTAAGAATACTTTTGGTGTCTCCGTCTCGGGCCTGATCCTCAAGTAGTCGATGAGAGCCTTCATGGCATCATTGCTGATGTAGACCATTCTGTCCTTACCCCATTTACCATCCTGGACCCAGATTCTTCTGCGTTTGAACTCTATGACGTCAAGTGTGAGATTTGCCACTTCCTCTACCCGCAGGCCACATCTGAGCATGAGTAAAAACATGGCCTGATCCCGAGGGCGCTTTGGGATGTCCAAGAAGGCTTTTACCTGCCCGTCTTGCAGATGTTTGGGCAGTGGTTTCGGTACGCGAAGCCTGTGGCCGCTTTTAACCGGATTGACCAGGCGTAGCTGCTCTTGGTCTTGCAGGTAGCGATAAAATTGTCTGATCCGGTTCAGCTGAGAGTTGATGGTCTCAGGATTTAGGCCTTTTGCCATGAGATGGTCAATATAGGCGGAGACCTCCTTATGAGTGACTTGCTCAATTGGCACCCCGAGCCACAAAACGAACTGCCTGAGGCTATTGATATAGTTCTTGGTCGTGTGTGGCGAAAGATTCCTCCTTTTGAGGAATCGTCTAAAGCTAACTATCGAGTCGGTAATCGCCATCGATCTCCCCTTTCTCTATGATCTCCATGGCTCTGAAGTACTCCTCCTCCCTCGTTTTGTCTGTGAGCTTGGCATAGCGGCGAGTAACCTCTATATTGCTATGTCCAAGTAAAGGCTGCAGACATTCTAGTCGCATGCCGGCGTTTAACATCTCGCTGGCGAAGGTGTGACGCAGGCAGTGCAAAGTGTAGCCTTTGTGGCCCAGGCCAGCCTTTTTCAGATACCTTATGAACATGAGGCGAGCTCCATTATAGGTCAGTGAGCTGCGGCCTTGACCATAGAAGAGAAACAAGTTGTTGGGATCTCGCTTGCGCAACCAGGCTCTTAAGGCACAAAGGGCATCCTCGCTGATATAGGCCACTCTGCCAACACCATTTTTTTCTGCCTCATAGATGGCAACCTTGCGCTCTGAAAGATTGAGGTCCCTTACCTGTGTATTCAACAACTCCCCAATGCGCATCCCAGTCCTTAACAACACCAGAATCATGGCTCGATCTCGAACCTCATCTAAGACAGCTAACAGCCGATTGACGTCGTCCGGATCTATAGCCCGGGGCAGCGGCTCAGGAAGCCTCAGCCTGATTTTTCTCACCAAAAGCTCGGAGGAAACCACACCTTTGTCATACCAGAAATGTAAAAAAGCGTAGATCGCAGAAAGCCTCGTTTTCACAGAGACCATACTCAAACCCCTGTCCTGCTCGTGCTCCACAAAAGCTTCAAGATCCTCTCTGGTGATCTCTTCAATGTGTCTGTTGCCACGATCCTCTGTGAAGCTTAAAAACAACTGTAAAGCGGTTAGCTTGCTGCTAAGCGTTGTGAACTTGCAGTTGCGGCGGTGTAAGTGCCTAAGGTAGTCCTCCACGTAGTCCTTTGCAGAAAACTCCAGAACCGATAGCCTGGCCAACACCCGTTCAATGGCATTCCGCTTTACCTTAGGCTCCGGAACTCTCTCAGAAGGACTCTCTTCTATTGAGATGGAGGTAATTGTCGGAGAAACGTGCCACCTAACAACTCCTTCTCCCTGGTCAAACAGATTAGGATGCTCTGGACACTCTGAGGATGAAATGGCGGGATTAAAAACTATGCGGTCACGGATCATCTCTGCCTCCTTCCTCCAAATCAATAGAGAAAACAAGCAGATAATGAACCTAAGGTCATCGGCTGTCAATCACCCATTTGTTACGTATACAAGTATGTAATATAAACTTTAGGGTGAGTTGTTCGGACTGTGCAAAAAATGCTGTATTCGCTCGCTAGAGGGAACTTTGACGTTCACACGTTCGCATGTGAGGCAGTATTGCCAACTTCGTATCGAGGTAAGGATGGTGATATTATCCGCCACCGCCGCCGCCACCGCCGCCACCGCCGCCGCCACCGCCGCCGCCACCGCCGCCGCCACCGCCGTCGCCGCCTCCTCCCCAACCACCGCCAAATCCACCACCGAGGGCTTTCGACACACCATATTTTTCGTCCAAATACCAACTATGGATTCCAACGATAAGGAGTATTAGAGCTGCCACTCCCGCGAAAACGAATCCTACAATATTTGACTTGGTCAAAGGTTGGCCACTAGTCTCCTTCTGCCAGTAAGGTACATCAACAGCAAGTATACCGTGCGCAAAGGCCACCCGCACCTCCAGTTCCCTTCCAGGTGGTAGCGATCCACGGGAGACAACTTCGATAGTCCGAGCATCTACCTGACGAGCGTCTGCCGGGAGGCCAAAGCTGTTGAAACTAAGAATCCGTTCTGATACTACTGCGGGCAAACGGATTGTTACTGTCCCACTCTCAATGGGAGCTTTCCGGTCCTTGAAGATAGCTTTCCAATAGACTTGGTCGCCAGCATCACGAATATGCAGACCGCCTACAACCCTATATTTCAATACAAAGGTGTGGACCTCTGGTGGATTTAGCTCATGTGACCACCTAATCCACAACTGGTTCTTCTCGACCCCAGTGGTAGACCATAGCAGTTGCCCGCCCTCGAAGACCTCTACGTCTGCAATGCCGTCCACCTTATCCAATGGAATATAGCGGTATTTTTCATTGGTATGAGGTGCTGTGAAGACGTACTTCTGTGTCTCCGTCACTAGCATGTCTCCATTCTCTTGGAGTTCAATCTCTACATTTATGAACTCCCAGTAGAACGGGGAATCCGCCGACTGAACGGCCAGGGGGCTGATTACGAACAACGTCAGTATCAATACAGCCGAATTGAGGAAACATCTCATCTTTTACCTCCTAATATCAAAGAGGACGGAAAGATTAATGAACAACTCATCCATCGTCATTTTCGAAAGCGAACTACAAAAGTCCTGCTGCGGTAGTAGGAGGTTGAAAAGGTGCACTAGGATGTGAAGAGGTACTCGCAAATGCGCTGGCGAAGCAATCTCAAATTACTATCAGCTTACCAAAGGATGGGCAAACCACAAAGAAGAAATATGCCAGTAAGGCGCTCCGGGTGTGAAACTGTGTATTACATCCGTATCTGTCGAAAAAGTCTCCTGATCTCAGTTTCAATCCATTCTA
>CAYFXH010000225.1:0-2996 GCA_964346905.1 uncultured Desulfobacteraceae bacterium
CCTGTCGAACCACGGATCTCGCCCCGCGAAGCGGTGCTCGTCCGGAATGACGGGTGCGGCGAATTGTGACATAGTTTCCAAAGGGAGAAGAGGTTTCTGCGGATTTAAGTGCATACACGGTTTTCGAAATTCGAATATCAAATGTTCAAAACCACACAGTTTTAGTGTTTAGAATTTTGTGCTTTGGACATTTGAATTTGTTTCGGATTTCGATATTGCGATTTCGAATTTCATTCGTTGCAGAAGTGTCCAACGGGCTGACTCACATCTAGTCCTCGAGCAAAACGTGGAGTCCGAGTACATGTCAAGGTGGACATGGATCGTTGTTTTTTTTAGCCGGTTGATGCTGAACTTAGCGGTCCGGGTCACCTATCCCTTCCTCCCAGCTATAGCCCGCGGCCTTGGCATCTCTTTCCAACAGGCCGGTCTGCTCGTGGCGGCACGCCACTGCGTTGGCTTAACAGGAGCGTTCTGGGGTATTTTCAGTGAGCGTAAGGGCTATGGTTGGGGTATGCTGATCGGATTGTTAACCCTGCTCTTGGGAGCTTTCACGGTCTCCATATCCGGGAGTTTTTCCCTTGCCCTTGTCGGCTTTGTGCTCATTGGCGTTTCAAAACCTGTTTATGATCCTAGTGTGCAGGCCTTTGTCAGTAGCCACATACCGTACTCGAAGCGGGCCAGGGCTTTAGGTATTTTGGAGGCTTCCTGGGCGGGGAGCTGGCTTGTGGGGATACCTCTCAGCGGCTTGCTTATCGCTCACTTTGGTTGGCACAGTCCCTTTGCGTTGATCTCTGGGGCAGCTTTCCTGGCAATAATCTGCACGACACGGTTGCAGGATGTTAGCCTGGCAACCCCGAATTCCCCTGATAACCCCAGCCAAAATCTTTCGCCCCCTGAAGAAACGGCCTCTGTGCAGGTCAAACCAGTCCTCATTCTTGGGGTTTCACTATTAATGGTCTTTGCCAATGAAAATATGGTGATTGTCTACGGAGCCTGGCTTGAGGAGCAGTTTCATCTCCAGGTACAAACACTGGGACTTTTTTCTATGCTGGTGGGAGTGGCTGAGCTGGCAGGGGAGATCACCGTTGTGACCCTAGTTGATCGAATCGGCAAAAGACGGGCGATTCTGGGCGGCCTTCTCCTGACTGGACTCAGCTATCTGGCGCTACCCTTCTGTCAGGGCTCATTATACTTGGCGTTTTCAGGTCTGATGTGTATGTTTTACCTATTTGAGTTCACCATTGTCTCAATTTTCCCCTACGTTTCAGAATTGGTTCCCTCAGAGCGGGGCAAATGGCTGGCATTTAACTACAGCGCCCTGGTGGTGGGACGATTGTTCGGTGCCCTTTCGGGGCCATGGCTCTGGCAACAAAGCCCGAACGTTCTCAGCCTTGCCCTTCTTTCAGTACTGGCCCAAGTCATGGCCGTTTTTTTGCTTCTGCTCAGCGCGAAACGCAGAGCGCACAGCGCAGGACTATAAGCATTTCGAAATTCGCATTTCAAAATTCGAAATTATACACGCTGTCGTCCGTCATCTGTCCTCTGTCTTCTACCCCTTAACCCCCGTCTCGCCCCCTCTCCGCGTACCCGCGTCGGCCCGCTATCTATCTGTTCCGAGCCTTGCGCGGGGCTGCTAGCTGCCAGCTGGGCAATGAGGTCACCCTTTGCGCTCTTGGTAAAGTTCCATGACTTCTGATCGTTTGATAAGGGCTTCAACATCCGGGCAGAGCTTTTCGATGTTTTGCCTGCCGTTCATTTCCTCTCGATCCACCAAGACAACCACCTTTTCAACCTCAAGACCCAGTTCCCTAACCGCCTCAATGGCCTTAATGGTGGAGCCGCCGGTGGTTATTACATCGTCTACCACCACCACCTTCTCTCCGGCAACAAGTTCTCCCTCTACCTTTGCCGGAATACCGTGATCTTTTTTTTCTTTCCGAACGATGAACTCTTTAATGGGCTGCCCTTCAAGATGGGAAATGAGAGAGACTGCGCCAGAGATGGGAACGGAACCGAGCTCCAGACCGCCAATTCCAGAAACCTCAAGATCTCTGATTTTGGCGAAAATCAGCCGGCCGATGAGTTCCTTGCCCTCAGGGTCCAGCATAGTGGGCTTGCAGTTAAAGTAGAAGTTGCTCACCCCACCGGATACCAACTTGAAGACGGGCTCATCTGCATACTGAAAGGATTTTTCCAGAATGATTTCCATCAAACGATTTTTCATGCTGTCCATGCTTTTCACCGTCTCCTCTCTCAGGCTATAAGATTCAAGACGTAGGGGCGGGGTTTATCCCCGCCCGTAAAATCTCTTCTTACGGACTGGGAAACGTTCCATGGAAACATGTTAGGGGCTCATGTACCCCCAAGTTGTAACCTTTTCAGTTCGGGCGGGGATAAACCCCGCCCCTACATTGAGGTAAGCTGGGTCGCTCAGTCCAAGCACACTACTACTCAGGCCGAACCTTTCGCTTCAAGAAACCTTACCTAGGAATCTATACGTAGTACATTTAATGTGTCAGCATACTATCCCTTCTCACGTTGGGATGCAACATTCCACAAATCAAGGATGGAGCCGAATGCTGAACGCTGACTGCTGATAGCTAATTTAGCTTGACCATTAATAGACGAGATGTATAGGCTGGGGTGTTTGGAAAAGATTCTCTTCTTCCATGAGGGTGCCGATGGATGCCACGGATCGCTTGATATTCCCATTAGATGTGCCCAGTGCTCAAGAGGCTCGCAAGTACGTTCGTTTGCTCGGTGAGCACGTGGGTATTTTCAAGGTCGGTCTGGAGCTTTTCGTTGCTGAAGGGCCGCCTATGGTAGAAACCATAGCTGACTTGACTGATGCCGGGATCTTTCTCGATCTGAAGTTCCATGATATCCCGGCGACGGTTCAGCGGGCCATTAGAAGTGGTTCTTGCCTGGATAAGGCCGACTTTATCACGGTTCATTGCGAGCCTAGTCTCCTGAAAGCTGTAGTGGAGGCGGTATCT
>CAYFXH010000225.1:3006-4629 GCA_964346905.1 uncultured Desulfobacteraceae bacterium
TGGTGGTGACCGTCCTTACAAGCCTGGACGCCACTGATCTGCTCTCACTGGGAATTCGGCGCGAGTTGGCGGAAGAACCAGTGCAACTCGTCCTGCACCGAGCTGAGTTAGCCAAGAAGGCAGGCTGTGCTGGCGTGGTCTGCTCTGGTCGCGAGGCGCGGGCAGTCAGAAAGGAATTCGGCGAGGACTTGATCGTAGTCACGCCCGGGATTCGCCCCGATTGGGGTGAGGTGAAAAAGGACGACCAGAGGAGGATAGTAACCCCGTATCAGGCCATCACCAACGGGGCGGATTACATTGTGGTGGGTCGACCCATTCGGGCAGCGGCGGACCCAGTGCAGGCAGCGGCAAAGGTTGTTGCCGAGATCGAGCGTGGGCTCCAGGACCGAAGCCAGCGTTCGTAGCAGTTGAGCAAATCTCTCGCCCGCTTCCCCGCTCTGCGGGCTCGCTCGAGTCCTCAGAGGGCTCAGAGAAAAGAGCTAGAGTACAGTGCAGGGATCAGGGATCGCTTAAAAGCCCCCGCAAAGCGGGGGAGTCCCGATATGGCTATCGGGACAAAATGGAGAGGCCTTGAAGCAAAGAATAAGCTCGCTTTTTCTTGGCTTTAGGCTCTCTCCATTAAGCCTTTAAGCGATCCTCTCCTAGTCCGAGTCAACCTCAGTGCTTTTATGTTTTACAGTTCTCAGAGTTCTCTGTGGTCTCTGTGAGAGATAGTGAATTGTCATGGAGAAGCACGAGACGTACATGAGGGAAGCCCTTGCAGAGGCGGAGGCGGCTGCGCTCCAGGGAGAAGTGCCGGTGGGGGCACTCCTGGTTGCGCCAACCGGCGAGATTATTGCACGAGCCCACAATCGACCCATAAGCCTAAATGATCCCACGGCTCACGCCGAGATGCTCGCGCTCCGACATGCGGCTGCGCAGCTCGATAATTACCGGCTAACGGACCACCTTCTTTATGTAACTCTTGAGCCATGCGTCATGTGTGTGGGAGCAATGATTCAGGCCCGGTTGGCCGTGGTGATCTATGGGGCGCCGGATCCCAAAGCGGGAGCAATCGAGTCTGTGTATACAATTGGCAGCGATGGCCTGCTGAACCACCGGCTGCAAGCACACGGAGGAGTATTGGCCGAGGAGAGCCGGGCCCTACTCCAGGCTTTTTTTCGACCCAAGCGCTAAGCTACTGCGACGGGTTGAGAGACTTTGCTGCGGGCCGAGACCAGTCGCACTCCTCGTCTCGGCAGGTCTCACCACCGAAAGGCTCAGGAGGTGGATTATTCATGAACGGGAAGTGATTTTATGAATAATCTGAGCTAAAGAGGTTTCGAACTCATTGGAGTTCTGGTACAATCTGAACTACAATTATAATGCGGAGAGGTACCGAAGTGGTCGTAACGGGGTCGACTCGAAATCGACTTGTCCGGTGAAGAGCCGGGCACGTGGGTTCGAATCCCACCCTCTCCGCCATTTTAATGCTGACAGCTGATAGCTTTCAATTTTTCGGAGAGATGCCCGAGTTGGCCGAAGGGGCACGACTGGAAATCGTGTGTTCCGGTAACCCCGGAACCGTGGGTTCGAATCCCACTCTCTCCGCCATTTCTTTTTTGTTGCAACGGCCAAGGTTCT
>CAYFXH010000226.1:0-4041 GCA_964346905.1 uncultured Desulfobacteraceae bacterium
TGTTTTTCTACTGTTTCTTCTGTCGTTCCGAGGCTCCCACCAGTCACTCAGGAGAAACAGTAGAAAAGGCCAAAAGGGGGAGGCTTTGAAACAACGAGCACCTGAGCTGTTTAGGGGAACTCCTGAAAACATAGTCATTGACAGAAAGGCATGAGGGAAAAACGTAAAGATTGCTTCAAGAGGCTAGAGGGAGAGGTGAATTGGTGGGACCTCTACTCTTGCCAGACGTGCTAAACGTTCCCTTCAGGGAGAAAAAGCACGGAGTTTGCAGGAGAAGGATGTAAAAATGTCCCAGAAATCAAAAAGGATTGTTATCATATCTATACCATGGACGATCACAGCAAGACGATAACGAAGCGGGACAAACGGAAAAGATGCCTGTCGTGCGGTTCCGCACTTAACAAGGGCAGAAGACGGTATTGCGCACTTGACTGCAGAGACACACTTGTCTTTTGGCTCGGCTGGATCAGTGATATCCTGCGTCCTGTGCGGGCAATGTACGCCACCTTTCACTTCACAGAGTCTAAACTGATACTTGATGTCCTGCCGTATTCCTCACAGGAAGTATCAACGTACATCTACACCAGAACACCCGGCAGAAAGCCGGCCCAAGATATCAAAGATATGGTTCTGGAACTCAATGAAGCATGGTGGCATGAAAGGAAGCGGACAAAGTGTCGATGGCATGCGTCAGCACATGTGCTCGAAAAGGGGCAAAAGAATCTGGTGGGCCCGGAGGCGGTCAAGCCCGTTGAGAAGAAAGGCCCCTTCATGGTGAAAAAACACCTAACGCATCTGAAAATCAAAGCGGAGAATCTGACCTTGTCTGAGCTGGAGCACAACATTAAATCTGCCTACCGCAAGCAAGCCATGGAACACCATCCCGACCGGGGCGGAGATGAAGAGATGTTCAAGAGGATATCTGAGGCCTACTACGAACTCAACCAGTGGCTAGAAAATCCAAGCTACAGGACTCGCCGGGGCGTTCCTGGCAAATGGTGCTACTACGGGTCAAAAAGAAAATGGGTGACGCCGCTTTGAGGCCAAAATGTTATAGCAACGTGCTCCAGTCCAGCTCAGAAGGTGCAGGAACATGGCGGAGATAATTCCAACGGAAAAGATGAAGAATGAACGCAAGGTGGTGGAAAAGGTCAGAAAAGCTCTCCTGCACTACCCGGAACTAGAGGGAAAGCGGATTATCGTGGCCTACGATGGCTACCACAGCGGCAGCGCGAGCCTGAGTGATTATATCGTCCATTTAAAAAGAAGGCCGAAGTATTTCACCATCGGCCATGAACTAACACACTTGGTGCAGTTCCATCTTGGTATGATTCCGAAGGGTGAGGTGCAGTGTGACATCTATACCATTGCAAGGAGCGAATTATTCCTTGATCTGCAGCCGGGTTACTTTACATGGACCAACAAAGTCGACTGGGACACATACAGGCTCGAAATCCACAGAATTTGCAAGGAGGGTGTCAAACTACGTCAGAACAACCGGAAATACATCTACTGGATCAGAAAAGAGATAGAAGGGTTGGTTGGCTAACATACAGGTACCAGGATGTGACCATATTGAGGCCCATCAACGAGTTCGGCTCGTAATGCTCTGTCCGGCCCACTGAGAGAAAGCAGGCAAAATGCAGTTGCCGGAAATCGGAGTTACTGCGTTTCCTTCCCGCTGCCTGTGGTTATTGATGCTTGTTCGCAGACTGATTGCCGTCAGGTGAATGATCACAGGGGCAAGACTCGCCACCGAAAGGAGTCAGGTCGCTCTTCTCTCTCCTAAAAGCTAATGGTGACCCCCCCGTAGAAGCCGGAGGTATTGTAATCGAGCTTGAAGTCGTTGGTGTCTACATCCACAAATAAGGTGCGGTAGCCTGCATGGATATCAACATAAGGGATGGGCGTAAGGGAGAGCTCAGCCAGGGCGTCAACCATATAGCCGTCCCAATAGCCGGTTCCGGTAGCGAGGATGCGAGCTTCCAAGATGTCAGCGAGGATGCCCAGATGGAGATTTACGCCTAACATTGGAACCGGTACGGTGTAATCCTCCTTCTCAGACTGGTTGAGCGTTTTGGATTGGATCTCAGCCTCGAGATCAAAGACTTGGACTCTACCGACTAATCCTAAAGAGAAGCCTGCCAGTACATTCTCCAGGTCAAGGAGGTCGTACTGATAGGTTAGGTCATAGACATCGTATTCTAAACTACTCTTTACTCTATCACCTGCAGTAAAGGTCTCGCCGCCAAAATTAATATCCTGGGTCAGAGTGTTGGTTCCGTCATAGTCTGCGCGATAGAAAGAGAAACTCAGGTGGTGATTGCCACCCCCGATGAAGATTTCACCAACGGGATAATATTCGTTGTCGATGCCCAGATCATCTTCAAGATCGAGCCTGGTGCCATCTAAGCCATCACCGTCGAGTTTGATATCACCGCTTATGGACGGGAACCAGTAATAGCCTCGGATACCTGCCTCAAAAGGTTGGGCCGGCAAGGCCGTACCAATCACAACCAAACTACTTATGATCAATACGAGTAGCTTCTTCATTGGCCATCCTTATGTTGGCTAGCCCCCAGGAAACCATTCGCACTCTGATACATTTTTCTGCTGAAGTGGTGGCTTCTGGCAGCTGAATGTGTGGAATGACCCTGAGCAAAGCATGGAACCCAGCCCAAGGTGATCCCCCTGTCTACCCCATGTACTCTGTAACATTTTCTCAAGATAGGAGTCTCAAAGAGACGTACAGCAGGATATAGCAAAAATCAGGCCATGTCATCATTATGATGGGGCAAAAGAGATAGACATTCAATACAACCTCGCCCGGTTATCTGGGCAGCCGAACGGTGTGATGCGACTCATGTAAGGGGCAACCTGGATACGAAAGGTGCAGATGACAGTGAGGTATCTAGCTCTCACCATACCGCTGGGATACTGCAGATCCCAGTGAGACAGCCGGCATCGGGCTTCCCAAACCACCACAACATACGGAAAAACAACAGAATTGTAGGAAAGAGTTATTCTCCACACTCCCACTGGATCTGATGGGATAGGTACACAATATCAATGTATTTTCCCCTGCCATCGTCTCCGGTCTACTTCAGAGGTGTATCGGCTCGTTTGGGTAGCCGCGTCCATGTTCACATAGACTGGTACGGAAGTTGCAACCTCTATGCTGGAGAGCAGGCGACCTGCCGCATCCCAGAGTCTTACGGTACCATTGAGGGAATACGGCACTCGTGGAGTCGTTTAACCACGAGAGTAATCACCATGAAACGAAGGGTAAGGAGTGGCCGATGAAGAAAAGAAAACGAGAGAAGATGAATTTCTCCCTGGATACGTTCATCGGTGCCAATACCGTTTTGGAGGGATCAATCCACACTGATTGCAGTGTAAGCGTGGAGGGCCGTGTCCGGGGCACAATCGAGGCGGAGGGCGAGGTGATGGTCGGCAGTGAGGGAGAGGTGGCAGCTGACATTTATGCCGACTCAGTTGTGGTGGGCGGCCAAATCATCGGCAATATTAATGCTCGGAACCGTTGCGAAATCACTGCCACTGGACGGGTTACCGGAGACGTCAAGGCAACGAGAATATCAGTTGCCGAGGGCGGAAAAGTGGACGGTTTGTTTAGAATGATAGATGAGGGCACCGGAGGAGATGGAGGAGTGCCTAAGCCCTTGAGCTTGGTAAATAAGAAGCTGCCTGACCCAGATGCCGGTGTGATGTAGTAGTTTCAAAATCCATCCCGTGCGCAGGCGAGATGGATCCTTTCCTGTTCCCTCGCACTTCACCATGACTGCGTTCACACACTTTTCAAGTAACTTGAAAGCATCTCCAAGTATATCCTGGAGGGAAGGTGATTCGGCTGTATCTCCAGCGCCTTCTTGAACTCAGCCATGGCTTCAAAATACATCCCCTTTATTACGTATACTCTTCCCAGATTAAAGTGAGGGAACTCACGATTTGCATAATTTTTTGCCTGAATGGCCTTTTCAAGAAACGGGATGGCCTCATCGTACATCTCTTTTTCAATGTAAT
>CAYFXH010000226.1:4157-4601 GCA_964346905.1 uncultured Desulfobacteraceae bacterium
CGAGAAAGGTGTGGGCTATTGCAGTGGGTTTCTTTTCTATGGAAAGCTTGTAAAAATAGATGGCTTTTTCAAACTCCCCACGCATGTGCAACGTGTACGCTGTCTCGAAGAACTCGCCAGCGCTTACGTCTCTTCCAGCTTCCTCCGCCTCTGCAACCTGTATACCGACAGCGGCCCATAGTATGATTCCAAGGAAAAGAACTACCAAAAACCTAAAGCCCCTGACATGGGTACTGAGGATAGCCGTGTGCTCAGGTGTAACGGTTGAGGTGGCCATGGGTTCCCTTCTTACCAATATGAAAGCGAAACAGGAGTGGCAATGGCAATTTGCGGAGCCTCGTGCTGGCACCGTGTTGCATTCCCTCCGCATAGGTAGTGTAACAAATGTTTGCGAAAAGTCTTCCTATAATCTCGCCCTAGCATTCCAGGACGAAAGAAAAGAGG
>CAYFXH010000227.1:0-4577 GCA_964346905.1 uncultured Desulfobacteraceae bacterium
CTCTCGAAGAGATTGAACGAGGCTAACCGCAGAGAGCACCTCGCCCACGGAAAGAGCATGTACCCAGATCACTCGGCTACCAACTGGTTTCCCCTGGCCCCTGAGACCAAGTCCCAGGCGAGAGCCAAGATTCTGCCGATATTTGCCGGTGAGCAAACGCTGGAAGGCAAGATAACAGAAAACACCCGGGAAGGCCAACAGCCACAGAACATTATAAAGCCAGAACATGGGGGAGGTCCGTGGATAGTTGTAGACAGTCCATCGCCGCCGTCGCAACGCAGCAGCCGATTATTTCTATGTGATCTGGGACCATAGAGATCACAGGGCAGCGCAGTTACCACCAAATTCGAAATCTTAAATCCCTGCCCTCCGTGGTTATTCTCCCGAGTGACCTCTTGCCACTGTAGCGTTTTTGGCCGCAGAATTGTTATCGAGTTGGGCGAACTGCATGTCATAGAGACGGCAATACTCACCGTCGCACTTCAACAAATCTTCGTGCCGACCCTCTTCCACAATGCGTCCATCTGACAGAACCACGATACGGTCGGCGTTCTGAATGGTAGACAACCGATGAGCAATGACCAGTGTTGTCCGCCCGGCCATAAGGTTCTCCAGAGCCCTCTGCACCTCCATTTCTGCCTCGCTGTCCAGGGAGGAGGTGGCCTCATCCAGGATGAGAATAGGTGCATTCTTAAGCAATGCCCTGGCAATGCACAGCCGCTGCCGCTCTCCCCCTGAAAGCCGCGCCCCTTGCTCACCAATGATTGTGTTGAAGCCCTCTGGCGTTTTCATAATGAAGTCATAGGCATTTGCTGCCTTGGCGGCAGCAATTATTTCTTGCTCGCTCTTTCGGATATCACCATACGCAATGTTATTTCGGATAGTGTCATTAAAGAGAATGGTCTGCTGCGTCACCACACCAATTTGGGCCCGGAGCGAATCGATGGTCACATCGCGGATGTTCAAACCGTCAATCAAAATGGCTCCATCAGTAACTTCGTAGAACCGGGGAATTAAATCCACCAAGGTGGTTTTTCCGGCACCGCTCACCCCCACAACCGCGATAATTTCACCGGCCCTAACCTTCATGTTGATCTCTTCAAGCACCGGTTCGTTGCCGTAACAAAAGTGAACGTTGTGCAACTCGAGCTCGCGTTGCATGGGTGGTAGGGGGGATGCATCCGGTTTGTCTTCAATTTCCGCCGGGCTATCCAAAACATCATAGACCCTGGAGGCCGCTGCCATCCCTTCCTGCAAAACATTGTTTACCCTGCTTAACCGCTTTATCGGTTCGTAGAGCATAAGTAAGGCAGCAAGGAAAGAGAAGAACTCGCCCGGTGTGGATACGTTTTGGATGACTCTGTAACCCCCGTACAGAATAATGAAAACGATAGCAACGCCCCCAAGAAACTCCATCAGCGGCGAAGAGAGGGCCCGCACCATAACCGACTTCATCAAGTAATGGAAGTATCGAATGTTTTCTTTGGAGAACCGTTCTTTTTCGTACTCCTCCATCCCAAATGCTTTGACAATGCGACTACCGGTGATAGTCTCATGGAGGATTACTGAGAGGTCTCCCATGGACTCCTGGCTCTTGGTACTTATCCTCCGGAGCATCCGACCAAATTTCACCACAGGATAGAACGCAAAGGGCAGTACTACCATGGCGATCAAGGCCAGCTGCCAGTCGCGATAGAACATAACCGCTACAAGCCCGACAACGGTAAAGGGGTCTTTGAGCAACCCGGTCACAGCACTGGATACTGCTCCCTGGATTAAGTTGACGTCGTTGGTGATGCGGGACATCAACAATCCCGTCGGCATCCGGTCGAAAAAGGAGAGAGGAAGCCTCTGGAGGTGGTCGTAGAGTTGTTGGCGCAACTGGGTTACTACCCGCTGACCAACATAGCTCATAAAGTAGTCCTGGCCCCAGTCACTCAGTCCTTTGATGGTAAAGACCAGGAGGACCACGACGGAAAGAAGCTTCAGCATTTCTGCTTTCTTATCTATGAATATGTCGTCTAGGACTGGCTTGATCAGATAGGCAGAGGCCGCGGTGCAGACAGCCACTCCCATCATGCACATCATGGCAATGGCCAACCGATGCCAGTGTGGTTTTACCAGTTTCAACAATCGCCGGTAGAGACTCATATGATTATTGCCCTCTAGCCATCAACTCCAGGGCTATAGCTGCCGCTCTGGCAGAAGCACCTGGACTGCCCAATCTCTCGCGGATGTCGGAGAATCTCTGCCGAATCCATCCCTGACGTCCCGTATCACCTAGAATGTTCATCGCCTCTTGGGAGATTTGCTCCGGGGTAGCATCATGTTGGATCAATTCTGGCGCAACAGTCTGGCCCGCAACAATATTGGCCAGGGCTACATGTTTCACCTTTATCAGCCGCTTGCCAAGCCAGTAGGTCAAAGGATTGACCTTATAGACAACCACCAGTGGTGTACCGAGAATAGCCGCCTCCAGAGTCACAGTACCGGAAGCGGCGATAATCATTTCACACATCTGAATGACTTCATGGGTACTATTCTCAACCAAAGTCAACGGTATCTCTCTACCCCTCACATAGGGATCTACTTGCTCAGTCCGAATGGTGGGGGCAAGGGGCATGAGAAAGTGAATTTCTGGGATCTCTCGGGCGAGGATTGTTGCTGTATCAAGCATAACGGGTAACAATCTTGATATCTCACTGAGTCGACTCCCCGGAAGTAGCCCCACCAACCGGTTTGACCCGTTGCTTAGGTAACGGCTCCCAGGTACTGTCTCCTCATCGTTCATCCTCATGACATCCAGCAGTGGATGACCCACGAAAGAAACCTTCATCCCCGCCTCACGGTATATTTTTTCCTCGAAAGGTAAGATCACTACCATCCTATCAACCCGGCGGCGAATGGTGTTGACCCTCCTCGAACGCCAGGCCCATATCTGAGGACTGATGTAGTACATGACGGGAATGTCAAGTTTTTTGGTCTTTCCGGCGATAACAAGGTTAAACTCAGGATAGTCGATCAAGATAACCAGATGCGGTCGCCAGCGGTGTAGACTTGCTGAGATCACCCGGAAAACTTTCAAAACAGTGAGCAGCCGTCTGATCCCAGGGAGTCCAACCACCGCCATCTCCTCAACGTTCCACAGGAGTCTCACCCCTGCCTTCTGCATGTGCGGGCCTCCCGCCCCTAGGAAACAAATAGAGGGATCTACGGCGTGGATTGCTTTGACCAGATTGCCGCCGTGCAGATCCCCCGAGGCTTCTCCTGCTATGATCAATACCCTCTTGCCAGCAGCCACCATTGGCCCTGTTCATTACGAAATAACAGCCGCTGTGGGCCTAGTTGAAAATGCGATTCACCGCCAAGAGCACAAAGTACTCACAGTCCAAACCGACCAGGACTTCAACAAACAGATTTCCATGGAAACCATCGCAAACTCCACTCGAATGGTCAGAATAAGGAAATGTGGCTATCGTGCTATGCACAGTTGACGCTGTTGTCTCCCTCCCGGGCAACGCTATTTCCCTTTGTGCTCTTTGTGTCCCTTCTCTTTGAGACGTTGCCTTTGAGATCATTTGCTCGTGGCGTGAACAAAGCACGTTTAGCCGAGTCCGAAGGCAACTCCCAACCGCTCCATCCGTTGCTGAATGAGCTCGCTCACATACGTGGCAACCTCAAGGGCTTTGCGCCCCTCCTCTCCACTCACCATCGGTTTCTTGCCGGTGCGCACTGACTGTGAAAATGCTCGCAGCTGCTCCTCCAAGGGATCAGTGTCGGAGATTGGCAACTGCTGATACTCTATTTCTGGAAACCCGTCAGCACCTCGTTCTGGAAGTTTGCGAAACAGCTCCACCTCCCTTTCGGCATAGTCTAGGGATAGGTAGCTATCTGGTTGAAAAATTCGTATTTTCCTCATTTTTTTTGCAGAAATACGGCTGGCAGTGACATTGGCAATACACCCATTGGCGAATTCTAGTCGCACATTAGCGATATCCGTGTGCGGGGTGAGAACCTTAACCCCCCCAACCCTTAGATCCTCCAATGGAAAGGGCACCAAACTCAAGATGATATCGATATCATGAATCATGAGATCGAGAATCACATCTACCTCGATACCTCGTTCGGTGAAGGATGCGAGTCGGTGGGACTCCACGAAGAGCGGCTGATGCACGTACTCTCTGGCGGCCACTACCGCAGGATTGAATCTTTCCAGATGTCCCACCTGAAGCACGACGTTATTGGTCTCAGCCAGTCGAATAAGCGAGTTCGCCTCTTCCAGAGTTACAGTCATGGGCTTCTCCACCAGCACGTGGATTCCCGCTTCCAGAAGATCCTTGGCAACCTGGTGGTGATCCTGGGTTGGAACCACCACACTCACTGCATCAACAGTACCGATAAGATCACGGTGTGATGAGTATGCTTGGCAGGAGAAGCATTCAGCCATCCGTCTCGCCCGGTTTGGTTTAATGTCAACCACAGCTACCAGATTGGTCTCCTCCAACGCGGCATATTTTTCTGCATGAAATTGACCATGATAGCCTACACCCACAACTGCCACTTTCAGAGCTGAGTCG
>CAYFXH010000228.1:0-2127 GCA_964346905.1 uncultured Desulfobacteraceae bacterium
AACGTTGTTTGGATAAGACCATCTGCTCGAACTCTTACCTATTGGGCAAAATATCGCGCTGGGGCCGCATCAGCTCCATAAACCGCAGGGCATCATCTTTCATCCAATTGTTGTTAAAAAAAACGTAGGACGGTTTCCTCTGAATCCACCTGCTCAGCCTTCGCAGATCCGCATCAGTGTATTGGTAGTAATAGCCGGTGATTCCGTGCAACCGGAAGTACTGAAAGTCTCCATACTGGGGCTGGTTTTTGAAAGGGTCGACACAGTGGCTTAGCTCCAGGTCTTGGCATAGCTCAAGGATCAACTCTTGTGACCAATCGCCGCGGGGCTCCCAGGCAAACCGAAACTCCTTTCTATCGATCCGGCTGAAAAATTCCCTCATATTGGCAACATTCACTCTGTTGGGGCGAAAGCTCGCCGGACATTGAAACAAGACCACGGTTGCTTGCAGAGTACGGGCGAACATGGCCGTTTGATTCCAAGCCTCGATAACCTCTGAAGTAGGCCTGAAGCGGCCATATCTGTTGCTCTGGCCGGGTTGGATTTTCTTTCCCAAACGGCGGTAGGTGGGGCTTGTGGGTTCGTGCGTGATTAATTGCCAGGCCTTCATGGTGAACTCAAAGCCTGGTGGTGCAATTGTCCGCCACTTCTCAGCGGTCTGCAGACGTGGGAGTTGGTAGAAGGTTTGCTGAATCTCGATACGTTTGAAAAGGCGAAAGTACTCCTGCTGTGAGACCACAAAGCCGCAGCAGCCTATTTTGGTTTCAGCTTCTGCTCCAATGTCGGGCATTCCAGCCGATCTCAATTTCAGCGGGTTACAGGCCGATCTTCATAGGTCTGCGGGTCCACTGCCACATCCCCCAGCCGGATTGAATCGACCCCGTTCACGGAGGCCACCGGTGTGTGCAATATTACTTGCCTGTATATCCGGTCAATTTGCTCCACAATACCGAGGCCAACGGTGAAACCATCCGTGTCTTCCATAGCCACCAATCTATGGAGGTCGAAACGCGGCGATGGTAGCACTGCAAACTGCGTCCAGGTCAGCCGCAACTGAGAAGCGTTACTGAAATAACTGGCAAATTGGGCGGCACGGTGCGCCTTACGAACCGATATCTCACGCCGTCTGGCAGCAGGGGACGGGGAAAGCTCAATGACCAGTATTCGGCGGCTGCGGCGCAAGGGTAGCACCAAGGAATTGAGCACGTTATCCCGCTGGATGGCAAACAGGACCGCAGGGCGCAGCAGATCAATTTTGGCCAGTTTAAGATGGATTCCACCCCGGGCCGGTTCTACAAAACCGGTGGTATCGTAAATGTCAAAATAGGCGTTCGACTCTCGTGCTGCTCCTAACAAGCGGGCCGCACAGGTTAATACGGGCAGCATGTGTCCTACCGGTGAGACCGAGCCAACAAAACCCCGCCAGATCCGCCCCCGGGGCGGGAACGTGTCATCTCCGTTTTCAGCCACCGCCAGGGTCATAGTACCTGGCGGTCCCAAGGTACTCTGACCTGGATCACCATCAAGATAGCCCACCCGGGGAAAGATCGCACACAGCCGCTTGAAGAGATACCGAGAAAAAGTGGACTTACCCACATCGGGTGGGCCCACTACCATCAGGGTGCCGCTGAGTGCCGATAGATCGAATTGTTCCCATTCAGGGGGAATCTCTTCCGGTTTGTTGGTCATTGGCGTGGATTCTTCTGCCCTATCAACTATCATATGCGGTTCGCCCCGGCCGCAAGAACGAGCTTTTCTATTTCCTCATAAGGCTGGGCCCCCACCACTACTTTGCCATCTGCCATGAAGGTTGGTACGGCGGTGATACCATTGGCCCTGGAGTATGCCCAGTCGCGGTCAACCGATTGTTTGAAAACCCCATCGGCCAGTACTCGCTTTGCTTCGGCTCCAGCCAAATTCATCGCCTCCACCACATCGGTCAGCACTGAAACCTTGGCGATATTCAGTCCGTCAGCAAAATATGCGCGAAAAACAGCCAGATGAAATTCTTCCCCGCGGTCCAATGATTCTGCCCATTTGCCTAGTTCCTGGGCCCTCCTGCTGTTAAAGGTTTTGTTGCGCACTCCAAAAGGTAGCCCACATTGGGTGGCCACCCCTTTTAGGTGA
>CAYFXH010000228.1:2147-4521 GCA_964346905.1 uncultured Desulfobacteraceae bacterium
CCAAAAGAGCGGGAATGTCGATTCCGCGACCTGCAAAAAGCTCTTCCAGGGTTAGCCCTTCCTCCGGTGTTTCTGGATGGAGGGGGAAGGCGATCCAGGTGACCTTAATGTCGTACTCTTGCCTCAGCCTGTCAATACGCCCGGTAATGAAATAGCACCACGGTCAGACGTAATCGGAAAACACCTCCAAAATAACCGGTTCTGCCATGATTCCCTCCATTAGCTCGTGTCCATTCGGAAACCACCTCGCCCCCCTCGGCGGGAGGTCGGGGGGAGGGGGCATGATGAATCGCATAGGCATAGCTCGAAGCGTATAAGTCTATCGGATTATTATTGTAGGAGCGACCTCCAGGTCGCGATCTACTGGTATGGCGTCTGCCGCAGCCAAATGACTAATATCGCAACGAGGACGTTGCTCCTACAGCAAAGTAAAGGGCGGTTAATGGTCAGCCTACACTTTGCTGCCAGCTGCGCGCTGCCTTCTGCCAGCTTATTATACACTAGGCATAGTCTGTGACCTCTGTGAGAGATACAATACCTCAGCATTTGATCTTCAGTGCCTTCGGCAGGAGCGCAAAGGAAAACGAATCAGCTTCCCAACCTTCATTCCCGTCAAATTGCAGGATCAGTGGACGTTCCAACTTCACGGTCAGTTGCCGACCGGTACAATATTGGCCGATCCGATTACCAATTACAAATGAAGCCATCCCGCCAATGACAGTTTTCATAAGGCCGGAATTGACGCAAAGGATATGCAAGTGGTGGTCGTCGAAGCGGGCTCTGGGCACAACCTTCATGCCGAAGCCGTAGTACGGCTGTTTGACAACCATGAGACTCAAAAGATTTCTCACCTCCAACCGTTGGCCATCTAGAGTAATTTTGGCGTTGGCTCGCTGATACTCTTTGAAATAGGAGTTTAAGACGGCTTTAGAATATGTTTTGAAGCCAGCACCACCTCGGGCACGGTATTCTTGCCAAAGCCGGACGATGGAGCCTTCGAGCCCCACCGATGCCATAAAAGCACGTTTTTTTCCGTTGCAGCTGATGAGGTCGTATGCATGAATCTCACCGTCCCTGATGCGCACTGCAATGTCTGCCAGAGCGCCCCTATACGTCAGGGCGTGCCGCATGGCGTTACCGGTGCCCAAAGGTAGAAACGCAATGACCGTCTCAGCCGTGTCAACAGCATTGATGATGTCGGAAAAGGTTCCGTCCCCTCCAGCGGCGACGAGTACGTCGTATTCAGTGGCGAGCTCTCGGGCGCATTGGCCAAATTCGTCGGCTGAGCGGGTATCCAGCCCGTGTATCTCCGCATGCAGAATCTCAGCGGCTTTCGCCAGGGCGAGACGCTTCTGATCCACGCTCATTTCGCCAGAGACAGGATTGGTGATAATTGCGTAGCGCATCTGAATCTCAGCTAAATGGAGAAAAAAACCCCCTAATTGGTCTACTCATCTATCTTTGCGCCATCTTAAACATCAGCGGGGTACTATCAGCGAAGTCTGGAACTCTTTTCTGTTCACCACGGAACCACAGAGCCGCCCGCCTCGGCTGAGGGCTCACGATGGCGAGCAGGGAACACAGAGGCGATGGACTTTTCCCTGGCCGGGAGAAAGGTATCGTCAGTCGTCCCTAGTCCGCAGTCCATAGCAACGTTAAGATAATTTTGGTGCAACGGACAACTGACAACGGACGGTACTGTGACCTCTGTGTCTCTGTAATCACCCGCAGTTTTCTTCTTTCAGATAGTCGACAATAAGCGTAAGAACCTCGTCTCGCACCGGCAGGGATTCATTCATCAATTGGTGACCACCGTTTTCAATCTGGATCATATGCATGTTAGGAAACTTTCTCTTTATGAATGCAACATTATATTTCCAGTCAACCGTGGTGTCCGCAGTTCCCTGAATAACCTTTATTGGTAACGTCGACGGCTCATAGCCGACAACCCTTTTGTTCCACGCGACGAGTGCGCTGAACCATTGCATTGGCATATGTCCTTCCTGGAGCGGATCTTTTTCCGTGAACCTGAGAAACTCTTCGTCTGACGAAGTCTTTCGGAAGGGTCTCGAGACGGAATCTGTCACGTGTTTCGCCAGGGAGTGTCCAAACCTGGAGAGAGTCCAGTGGGAGGAATGAACTAACGGGGCAATGAGTACGACCTTGTCCACAACCGTTTGATCAACGGTCAAGAGGTAGTCTATCGCTACTGCACCGCCCATGCTGTGCGCTACTAAGTGATACGGCTCGGGCAGATTGGTACGACCAATTCGCAAAAAGTCTGCAAAGACAGAGCCATATTCAGAAAAGTCAGTAATTGATGCCCGAACTCCACTGGAAAGACCATGCCCAGGGTGGTCATACGTAGCAACGG
>CAYFXH010000229.1:0-4520 GCA_964346905.1 uncultured Desulfobacteraceae bacterium
GCCCGCCATCGCGAGCCGCTCAGGCGAGGCGGGCGGGTATTCGATATTCAAAATACAAAACAGGCTGAATTCCTGCTTCAAGCGGGACTGAAAG
This sequence comes from uncultured Desulfobacteraceae bacterium, assembly GCA_964346905.1. Lineage (GTDB taxonomy): Bacteria > Desulfobacterota > Syntrophobacteria > BM002 > BM002 > BM002. The sequence continues at coordinate 95 of CAYFXH010000229.1, forward strand.
TTCGGCTCTATTTCACCTCAGGCAGAGCCAATTGTCTCTAACCACGCCCAAAAAAACGTGGCTTTCAAAAGATTAGCCAATTTTGTCCCCTGCACCATGCACCTTAAGCCTTGCGCCGCATTGCACCCGGATTCTGACCCTGTAATACCTAGGTTCTACTGTCGCTTCAACCGCAATAACGACACAACTACGGCGAGGTTTGGATGAAGGGCGAGATAGAGTAAGGCCACCAAGGGGAAATGAATCCACAGGGGTGTGAGCAACCCACACATAATGATGACCGAGGTTCGGCTTCCCTTGCCAGCGTATTCGGGTCGGCGATACTCCAACCGGAGACTGGCTGCGCGGGCGGTGGCATAGCTGACCTGGCTGGAGCCCGCTACTGCTAAACCACCAATCACAATAAGCCAACCGGAGCTAAGAACGAACATCCCCACCTCCGTGCCCACAGAAAAGCGGAGGGAGTGGAGCAGAATACCGAACAACAGGGAAAAGTCCATGTAGCGGTCTAACACGGAGTCCAGGAACGCCCCTGCTGAGCTCTCTTTATCAGTGAGCCTGGCAACCTGACCATCCATGCCGTCCAGAACCTGGGAGATTGCGGCCAGCAGGCCGCCCACCCAAGCCAGGCCGAGCCCGAAGGCAACGCCACCACTAATGCCCAGGAAACCGGCCAACAGGGTCAGGGCGGTGGGTCGAATTTCCGGAACAAGGTGCACCAGCGCAGTTGATAGCGGAGCCGAGACATAGATTTTGATGAATCGCAGTACAAACCGATCAGAGGGCTTTGTTTTCCAGCTCATACCTCCGCCCCCAGTTTTCGGCGGAGAAACCGGGCCACTGCGCCCGGAACCAGACTCTCCCAGTCCCCGTCCGCTGCGAGCAAAGATCGCAACTGCCGACCGCTGATTCCCTTGGTCAGGCTGTCCACCACCACCACCTCAAACCCAGCCTCACGAAGTCGTTCCGCCTTTTGCTGTTCCCATGGCGAATACACGATAACATACATGACCGTACCAGCTGGAACGTAGTGGTGCCAGCGGTCCGGATGGTGGATTGGAAAAGGGACAATAAAGACCCGCTCCATGGGATAGCCCTCCTCGCGAAGGGTTTTTTGAATCATCATCAGCCGTTCCGTGAAGGTAAAAGGATTCTCTTCCGGGAGGTGACGGTGCTGACTATATTCATCGACTTTGAGGGTGCTTGGATCGGGGTTGGTAATACCCACCAGGACGTTTTCTGACCGTTCCCAAGCCAAGCGGAAGTACCGCAGATGTTCAAGGTGGAACGGCTGGAATCGTCCGTGAATCATGCCGTACTTGTGGCGCATCGTACCGCCTCGCTTTCAAAAAAACTAGGGCGCGAACCGTAAAACGCAAGGTCATGAGGCTGCGCTATCCCTGGGTCATTACGCTCTGCTGTCATTACATCATCAGGTCACTACATTCAATGACAGCGTCGCCTGGTGACCTGGTAACCATGACCGCAGTGAAGCGTAATACCCTCGTGCCTTAAACTCTGCGCTAATCGTACACAATCTCCCAATTGGCCTGAAATGAACTGTCAATGAAACTGTACCTGTACTCCATGGTTTTTCCCGTACCTGGCGCGCTAGCTGTATCCGGCTTCCAGTATCGTATATAGATGGCCGGGGCAGGCTCGGTCTCGAGTCCTTCCGTCTCCACCGGGTCCAACCAGACCTCTTTTTCCTCGATTATTTTCCAGATGGTGCCGTACATTTTGCTTCTGACCCTCTCACCAACCCGGGGCAACTGCAACTTCTCTCTTAGCGTCTTGAACCGGTAGGCTGTCATTTTCTCCTCTTCCAGGACAGGCTCACCCAGGAGAATGATGCCGATTGCACCCAGAGGCGCCGTCACCAGGATACTCAATACCGCAACTGCCAGAATCACCTCACCACCGGCCACCCCGGCCTCCAAGGGTACCGCGCCGATGGCCGCCTGCACTGTGGCCTTGGGTACGTAAGATACCACGCAAAACAACCGCTCCTTCCAGTTGTAGTCGGTGCCCATTACAGATAGATAGGTACCGATGGATCGAGCTACCAGGCCGATGAAAATTACCAGAAGACCTGCTGCCCCCGCCTTCCAGGCCACCGATACATTGACCTGGGCCCCCACCAGGACAAAGAGCAGCAGTTCCGCAAAAACCCAGAGCTTTTTGAGTTTCTGGGAGATGATATGGGCAATGGCCTCCTCTTTCTCCAGGATGATAAAGCCAATAGCCATCACCCCCAGCAAGCTGGCAATGGGGATGATGCCATGGGCCGTCTCCTCCAGCCAGAGCAGGCAGATGGACGTTCCGATAATTAAAAGGGTACGCCGGGGCGGCTGCAAGTCGTACTTCAAAAATAGCTTGTAAAGCAGGTATCCCGGAATCAAGCCGACAACGACCCCAAGGACAACAGAGATGGGAATGCCAGACAACTGCCAAGCGATATTTACCTTATGACCGCCATACATGCCCAGAAAGATAGTGAAGAGAACGATGACAAAGACGTCATCCACGGAAGAGGCCGCCAGAATCATGGTGGGTATCCCCTTCCTGGCACCCTTGCCGCGCTCCATAAAATCGATCATCAACGGCACCACCACAGCCGGGGAGACCGCTGCGAGAATGCTTCCCAGAATTGTCGCCTCGAGCAGTGAGAGCTTCAAAAAGTACGGGGCAACCGCCATCACTGCGGCAATCTCCAATACGGCCGGCACAGCCGACATGATGAGCGCTGTCTTGCCGACCCGATGTAGCGTGTCCCGGCGGAGCTCAAATCCTGCCCGCAGCAGGATCACGATCAGGGCAATTTTTCGAAAGTCAGCAGAGACCTGCATCATCTCCGGCCGCATAAGACCAACAACATGAGGTCCCACCAGAACGCCGACGATAAGCATCCCAACCAGCCCAGGAAGCTTGCATTTGCGGAAGGCCATATCCGCCACCAGACCCAGGACCACGATCAGCGCCAGGCTTATTGCCATAACCAGCCTCCGGAGAAGACGAAAAGCTTCAAGATAGTGTGATAAACCGCGGGTGTCTACGCAACGAGATCCAACACTTTCCAGCGAAGATTTCAGCAGATTCCTTGCTTCGTTGAAATGGCTGAAAACATCCGGGCCCGATAGTACACTCCCCGCCGCTCCCCTGTAAAGGGCTGACTTGTTCTCACTCTGTCAGATTTCAGAACCTATCGAATACTGGACGCCAGGCAGATTACACATTTCGCATCTCGTATGCTGCGAACGAGCTTCTGTGACTCTCATCCCGCAATGACCAAAGTGCAATGGGAAATGAAAAATCACCGCATTGCCTGACAGAAAGACCAATGCTACCCTGGGGTGATCTGCACGGTCAGCACTCTGAACTGCTGTCATCACCGGCTGGGGAAAGTCGAACGTGGAGCCGGGGGTTGGTAAATCTTCGGGGCGGCATCCTTCTGCAAAAAGGAAAGGACGTGCATAATCTCTCTGCCACACTCACCGAGATCTACAAACGTCTTTGGAAGGCCTATGGGCCCCAGCACTGGTGGCCTGGAGACACCCCCTTGGAGGTCATGGTGGGCGCTGTCCTGACCCAGAACACCAACTGGCAGGGGGTGGAGAAGGCCATCGCCAACCTGAAGCGCAGTGGCCTTCTTGCCGTCGACAAGCTTCATACCGTTCCTACGGATAAGCTGGCCAGACTCATTCGACCTTCGGGTTATTTCAACCTCAAGGCCAGCCGGTTGAAAAACCTGATTGAGCTGGTGGTTGAAGGTTACGGCAGTGACCTCAAAGCCATGGCTCGGGTGGAGACTGCACAGCTGCGCAAAGAGCTTTTAGCCGTCAAGGGCGTCGGGCCTGAGACTGCCGACAGCATCCTGCTCTATGGTTTTCACCGACCAATCTTTGTGGTGGACACTTACACCCGGCGAGTTGTAGGCCGTCATGGCCTCGCTGAGGAGATGGCGGGTTATCGAGAACTACAGGAAATGTTCATGCAACAGTTGCCCCCTGATGCGTCCGTGTTCAACGAGTATCACGCCCTCCTGGTAAGGGTGGGCAAGCTCCACTGTCAACGCAGCCCACGCTGTCAGGATTGCCCCCTAGAGCCCATGCTGCCTCAAGCGGGCAACAGGTAGTCAATTGAGATACCAGGGGGCAGGGGTCGGGGGTCAGAGTTCAGGAGTCGGGGGTCAGATTTTACCGCTTTCACTCTTAGATCTAATCACGCTATGCGCTTGGCGCTCTGCCCTCTGCTCCATGCTTTATGATTTCTAAAATCCGCAATTGTCCTTCGGACTCCCACCCTTCGGGCGGGTTCCCAGTTTGTCCTTCGGACTCCCACCCTTCGGGCGGGTTCCCAGTTTCGCAATCCGCAATCAAAGAATCCAGTAGTCAACCTCAATAATTTCGAATTTCGAATTTCGAAT
>CAYFXH010000230.1:0-1021 GCA_964346905.1 uncultured Desulfobacteraceae bacterium
ATCCCAAATCCCAAATCCGCAATCCCAAATCCGCAATCCCAAATCCCACATCTCACCTCTGTTGACAACTAAATCCTCGGTTCTCCAGTGCTAACCATCCATTCATTCTGGGCACGCCTCGCCTATCCCTTTATCACCCCGATGGGGCGTAATCGCGCCACCTTCTTGCTGATACCGGCGCCGTACACAACCTCTACTACCTGGCTGACATCCTTGTAGGCCTCCGGGATCTCTTCTTGCACCGTGGCTCTGCCGGCGCTACGGATGGTAATTCCCTGATCCTCCAATTCACGGACAATGGCCCTGCCCCTGGCGACTTTCTTTGCTTGGGTGCGACTCAGGACCCGGCCGGCACCATGACAGGTACTGCCGAAGGTCTCCGCCATCGCCTGCTCTGTACCAACCAGCACATATGAGTAGCGTCCCATGTCTCCCGGAATGAGCACCGGCTGGCCCACATCCTTGTAGGCGAGCGGTGTGTCTGGGTGATGGGGCGGGAAGGCACGGGTCGCTCCCTTGCGATGGACACAAACCTGCATCTCCTGATCATCTACTCGGTGGGTCTCCACCTTGGCGATGTTGTGGCAGACATCGTAGATGAGCTTGAGCTGTAACTGTTCAGAGCTCATCCTAAAAACACGCTCGAATGTCTCCCGCACCCAGTGGTAGATGATTTGCCGATTGGCAAAGGCATAGTTTGCGGCACCAGCCATGGCAGCCAGGTACTGTCTGCCTTCCTTGGAGCCAATGGGGGCGCAGCACAACTGGCGGTCGGGTAGTTCGATGCCGTACTTTTGCGTGCTCTTCATGAGTATCTTGATATAGTCGTCGCAAACCTGATGGCCCAGCCCTCGTGAGCCGGTGTGCACGATGATTGTTACCTGGTTTAGGAACAAACCTAATGCTCTGGCTCCATTATCATCGTAGATCTCGTCAACGTAGCCTACCTCCACGAAGTGATTGCCCGACCCCAGGGTGCCCAACTGGGCCTTGCCCCGTTGCAGGGCCCTGTTGGAGATTA
>CAYFXH010000230.1:1031-4517 GCA_964346905.1 uncultured Desulfobacteraceae bacterium
GGATTGGCACCCGGGATACAGCCTTGTTCCTCGATGTATTCCAGGTCCTGTTTCAAGCCGAAGCCCTGACTTACTGCCCAACCGGCACCCTTAACCAATACCTGCCTCAACTCTGCTTGCGAAAGTCGCAGATCCTTGCGTTTGGATCCAACCCCTGAAGGAATATTGTTGAACAGGGCTTCCACCAGCTTCCTGATTTGGCCTGTTACCTCCCCGCGCTCCAGCCCGGAGCGCACGAGCCGCACCCCTCAGTTAATATCGTACCCCACACCTCCAGGCGAAACCACACCGTCCTCTAGAGAAAATGCTGCGACACCACCGATGGGAAAGCCGTAGCCCCAGTGGATGTCCGGCATGGCCAGGGAATGCCCCACAATACCCGGCAGCCAGGCCACATTCGCCACCTGCGCCAGGCTCTGATCCTTGCGGATGCTGGCCATCATGGCCTCATCGGCATAGACGATGCCGTCAGTGCGCATCTTGCCCTCTCTGGGCAACCTCCAGCGGTACTCGTCGATTTTTTCCATCTTGATGGAATCTTGTTTCTTCACGACAAAGCCTCCCGTATCTTGATGCAAAATGCTAGTTTGACATCTCTTAAGATTTTCTCGCGTCAAATTCGAAATTGGTCCTTCGGACTCCCCACCCTGTGGGCGGGGCCCCGGTTTCGAAGCACGAAAATCCTAAACAAATTCAAATTCTCTAAATCAAAAATTCAAAACAACGTGATCCGTTTTCTTGGACCGGTTACCGAAGGAAAATACTGTTTTGGCATTTGAAAATTGGGATTTCGATATTGTTTCGAATTTCGATATTCGATATTCGGATTTGATACGTTTAACAACTATACAATTGTAAGCGCGACTGCCACCTCTGTCTAGATATCAAATATCACCTGAGCCCGCCAGCCCTCGTCAGTTTCGACAACCTCGAGCTGGTGGTAGGTGACCGCCTTGATTTCTGTTTTTATGGTATGGATTTCCGGATTGAAAACCTCACCCCAGGCGGTAGCCTCCAGCGAGGAGTCCTGGATGTTCACTTGAAACCGCCCAAAGACCAGGTCCTCCGTATCCAACAGGTAAAGGAGTTCCTGGAGCCAGCTCACCAGCAACGTGTCAATTGCATCCTCCTGAAGGTTGAATTGACGCTCCACCCGGTGACGCAGAGCGTCCACCCTGGTGATCAGCTCAGTGAAAGCCCAGGCAGCTGTCTCAAACAATCCTTCCAGAGTCGGTGCGCTCACGAGAATCCCGACGTCGGCTGTATGATCGATGATCTGAAAAGATCCTTGTGGGGCCATGTCTTCAACCGCCAAGGTATACGGTGTCAACTGTGAGCAGCCAATAGGTGGGCAGCGCCCACCCTACTATTCTAGCTGCATGCTGACCGCTGATAGCCGAGTGCTTGTGCAGGTACTATAACATGCCAGTGGAGAAATGACACAGTGCTAGCATGTTGCAACGATCGACGGAGGGACTATGTGGTAATAATGAAGTGATCTCAGACTTCGGACACGAAAGGTAAAATTTCTCACCTGGGTTACTCCTTCTCGATATTTTTGAGATAGCCATCAATAATTTGCTTGGTATCAAGTTGCAACATTTCCGCATAAGCTTTTAGGAAACTCTTCAGGTAAATCGTCGGCGGGAGATTGGCTATGTCATCCTTTTCTATTGCTTGCACGGCGGTGGGACTTATTTTGGTGGCCTGAAATACCTCTTCCAATTCTATTCCCAGAGACTCACGCATATTTTTTAAATCCTCTCCGGAAATGACGTCACCTGTAAGTATGGAGCGGGAAAGCTCTTCTGCCCCCTTTTTTTTGATCTTTTTCTTTATTCTTTCCAAGTTATCACTTCTAGTGTTAGCTTTATTTATTTGAAAAATTGGTATTGCTTTGTTCCTTTTTCTTTCTGTCAATATATTTTTCGGTATTTCTCCACTGCTCACAAGACTATGGTCATAAGCAGTTCTTTTTTCATTATCAATCAATGTCAAAAAAGCTTTTTCAATCTTACCTAAAATTGTTTTTCTTTCTCCTTCTGAAAATAAAGAATAGGTTGCTAATGAATTTTCATCATAAATAGATAAAAGATTCTTGTATGCCTGTCTTATCTCAAAAGAAGATGCATTGACAGGCACTTGCAAAAGTTCATAATAATTTAATTCTTCAAATGTTTTAATCATTGTAGAATTCTTATCCGAGCAGGATGTTGACTCTCTTCCATAAGAGTATTAACCATATTTTGCAGATCTGAAACGGTCTTTGTATAAGGATATTTCCTTATGAATATATGTCTACCAAGGATTGACTCATAAACTCGACTATCGTAGCTAATATTTCCCAAAAAATCAAAGCGGGGGTATAGATGCCTATTGCACACCTCTATGAGCTGCTCTCCCAAGTTTTCATTAACCTGCCCGCGGAATTTGTTGAGAATTAATCTAAACCGCAAACTGCTCAATAGATCCTCAAATATTTTCCCCCTCTCTGAATCCCTTTTAACTAAAATATCTATGAGTTCTAAGGGAGACTTGAGTGTTCCTCTTGATAATTTAGTAACCTCCTCCTGACAGATATGCCACATGTTTGCTTCTTTTAATGCCTGTTTCAGCTTCCTCAAGTAAACCGACTTAATAAAAATAAAGGTGTTTTCGATTGCCGTGGGTTCAGGCGTGGCCACAAACAACCCTTCTGGGGCAATCAGAAAAAAGTCTAACGTATTAAAGTGTGTCCCTGGACCCAAATCCAAGAGAATATAATCGAAGGGGAGGTTCTTGATCGCGTTAATGAGTTTGACCTTTTGAGCATAAAATAAATTGGCAATCTCCAAAGAACATCTTGGTGAACTGATAAGGTGAAGATTCGGTATTGTTGTGGGCAGTGCTACATCCTCTAATCTACCAGTGGTCTTATCTATAAAGGCATCGAGGCCTCTTTGCGTTATCTTCTGGCCGAGGAGGGTGTGGAGATTGGACGCACCCAGATCCAAGTCTATGAGTACCACCTTCTTCCCTTGTTTAGCCAGGAGTCCACCTAGGCTTGCAGCAATGAAGCTCTTCCCTGATCCTCCCTTTCCTCCACCGATGGAATAAATGCGTTTCATTTTCCTGTGTCGCACGTGGTCAGTGTTTCCATTAACATTCCGTCAATGCTACTGACGAAAAAATATTCTCCGACACACATGTACCAAGCAAATATCAGGCCAGCAAGTGTATCCTCACGTCAAACAGTAACTGGAGTACTGGTAAAACAGTATACCCCTCTCCTCACATCTACTGATTGTTTTCTTTTGTATACCCCCGAGTGTGCATAACCTTGCAGTTTCAGGAGAAGTGCGGAGTCTCATGCTCAGTGGCAAAATCCCAGAATCCAAAAATCTCACATCCCACATCCCACATCTCATATCTGCAATCCGCAATCAAACAATACAGTAGCCAGTAGCCAGTAGTCAGAATCCAGTAGTCATTTGTCGATTCGTTAAT
>CAYFXH010000231.1:0-3699 GCA_964346905.1 uncultured Desulfobacteraceae bacterium
CTGAGTGCAAAGTAGGGTAGACTTAGGAAGTAATCATCCGTAGGAGGAGCCGACTGTCAATGGAAAGAAGGGAGTGTAAAGGATAGGAAACGGTACCTGCTGTATAGCTCTATTTAATGCGGCATCAGGGTAATGTCCTTCCACTGAGGGCTATAGATTGATGATCCGGTGAGCTTATGGACCCAGGGTTGTCTCAGCTCGTAGATGCGCCCATAAAATAAAGGCAGGACAACAGCTTCTTCCAAGAGAACGCGGTCCGCCTGGCGGTACAGATCCACCCGCCGACCCTGGTCGAGGGTGTGCTGGCCCTCCTCAATCAGTGCTTCGAAAATTGGGTTCTGCCAGTGGCTCTGATCAATCAGAAAGTTCGTCTGAAGGAACGAAGCCGGGTCTGGATAATCAGCCAACCAGCCGATAAAGAAATAATGGAAATCCTGGCGGGCTTCAAACTCCATAGTAGCAGAATCAGCCCAGCATTTCTGGATCGTGACCCCCAAATTCCGTTTCCACATTTCTTGGAGAAAAGCGAAGACAAGGTTATCTCCCTTTTCTAGCCCAACAAGTCCTAGAAGTAGGCCCACAGGGGGAAAGCCGCGTCCCTGAGGGTAGCCTGCCGCAGCCAAAATACGCCGCGCTTCCTGAGGGTCATACGGCAGACCAATGTCTGGTGAGTGTCCTGGAAGACCCGGCGGAATATAGCCTCCGGTTGCAGGAAGCTGATTTTCTATTTCACGGGCGAGCTTTTCCCGGTCGGTTGCCAGCACAAAGGCACGGCGCAGGTCTGGATTGTCAAAAGGAGGCCGGTCGGTAACGAAGTAGATGGCATCGACAAATGGTACCGTCGAAATGTGGAGCTGTCCTACCTCTTGATAGTGTTTCAACTCGTCCTGGGTGAATTGGGGGATTAAAAATTCAACCCTGTCCAACTCGCCTCCGACGAATGATTGGTACATATCAAGCTCATTCTGGTAAAAGACCAGCGTGACACGTTTGATGTTTCCTTTAAACCTACCAAAATAACGCGGGTTACGGGTAAAGCGGATCGTTTTTCCTGACGGTCGATCCCAGGATTCGAGCTGAAACGCGCCGTTGGTGACGATCCGGCCAGGTTCCGTCCAGGCATTCCCCTCGCGCTCAACGACATGTTTTGGTACTGCAAATGAGATTGGGTCGCCTAAAATGTAAGGGAAATAACTGCAAGGCTCTTCCATCTCGACTACCAGGGTAAAGGGATCGGGTGCGGTTATACCAACCCCTTCTGAACCCGCTACTCGACCCTGATGAAAGTCTTTTGCGCCAAGTATGTTGTATAGGAGGTTTGCTGATAATGAATGAGTTTCAGGGTCCAGTACCCGCTTCCAGGCAAATTCAAAATCCCTAGCAGTCACCGGCTCGCCGTCGCTCCAAAGCAGGTCGTGTCTCAAGTGGAAGACATAGCGGCGGCCGCCATCCAGCACATCCCAGTGTTTTGCCGCCAACGGTATCACATTCCGGTCTTCCGACCACTCTACTAGACCGCAAAAGAGCTCCTTAATCCATTCAAGGTCAAATAGACTATCAGTCAGACCAGGGTCGAAAATCGGCACTTTGAGAGTTGCCAAACGATATGGGTTCTGTGCTAGTGGTAGAAGTCTGTTTATGTTGCACTCGGCCAGTCGCTGCCAGAGAGCGTTGCATTCTTCCAGGACTTTTTGGGCGCGCTGAAAGTCGAAGGAGCTGTGGTAGACCAGGTACAGTTTCATCAAAGTACGGGCCGTCTGCTCGGTCGCACCTATCTCCTTCAGATAAGCCAAAGCCTGCTGGTAATGGTCTACGGCTTCCTGATGTGCATACAGGCTGCGCGCCTGGTCCCCAGCCTGTAGCAGATACTCCACTGCTTTCTCCCTAACCCCAGCTTCACGATAGTGGCGAGCCAACGGAATGGCGACAACGGCAATATCTTCTTTGTAGAGCATTTCCAGGGTTTCGGCTATCTCTTGGTGGAGCGCAGCGCGCTCGGCGGTGCCCAGTTGACGATACATGTATTGCTGGATCAAGGTATGTACAAATCGGAAGCGCACCAGGCGCTGGCCTCTCACGCAAGTTTCTCCCAGCTCTTGCACCAAGCGGTGGCGCTTCTCCAGCTCGCGCGAAAGCTGGCGCAAGATGACTCGGCCCGCCGTTCCCTGCACCCGCTCCAGCACCTGCACGGTAAATTGCTCTCCCTCCACACTGGCAGCCAGGAGTAGATCCTGCAACTCCCGATCCAACCGCCCAATGCGCTCGCCGATGATCCCTTCCACCTGTGGGGGGAGGCTATCCCAATTCAGATGGGTCGAGGCTATCCAGCGCCCCTGCTCGTCTGGGAGAATTTCCCCCCGCTCCTGCAAGTTGCGAAGCATTTGGATGGTGAACAAGGGATGGCCTTGGGTTCGCCGGTAGAGCTCCTGGCGAAAAGTTTCATCCAGCCGGTTCGGCTCGGTATCCAGAAAGTCATCGATGAAATCCCTGCCGGAGGTCTCTCTGACCCGGTCTAAATCGATCGAGATTTCGCCAAAGGAGGACTGCAATTCATTCAGCAGTGGCTCTAGCGGGTGGCGCTCTCCATAGCGGCCCAAAGCGACCTCTTCCACCCGGTAAGCGCCCGCAATCAGGATGCGAGCATTCTGTAGGCGGCGAACCAGGTGGAAAAGCAGGCGCCCGGAGCCGGGGTCCATCCACTGCAGGTCATCTAGCAAGATCAGCAGCGGCTGCTGGCCGACAATACTGCGCAGCACCCGGGTGTACTGTTCGAACAATTGAGACTTTTCCTGCTCCCCGGCGGACGAGGGTTCCCGGGCGGTAAGTTTTTCAATTTGCTGTCTCCAGGTTTTCTCGCCCGGCAGAATCGCCGACACCCGAGCTGCCAGGGTCGAACTGCTTAGGAAGGTGTTGACCAGGCCAGGGCCTTGCTCCACCAGAGCCTGGACGACCAGCGGGAAGGAGGCACCCAGATGATGTGCCTGGTTCCGAGAGATCGTGCCGTTTGCGTAGAGTGACTCGATACCACCGGCCAGCATATTCAACACATCTCGGAACGGCAGGTAGGGGTCGCCTTGGCCGAAAAAAGCGTTACAAATTCCCCAACCGACGACCAGATCAGGGTGAGCGACCACCGACCGGCGCATAAAGACCTGCAAGAGGGCGGATTTTCCGCTGCCCGCCTCCCCGCTCACGAAAACTACCTGTGCCTGACCCCGCAGCGCTTTGTCCAGGTACCCGTCCAACAAAAACAGGCGCCGGCTTTCCGGTCCTTCAAGGAAGGCAAGCAGGGTTGGAGTGGTTGGGGCAGGTAAGGTGAATTTTGGCAGGATATGCTCTACGCCTCCGTCCCGGATCTGCTCAAAGGCTTTGCGGGTCCTCTCGGAAGGCTCCACGCCCAACTCCCTATCCAGCGCTTCCAGGCAGCGCTGGTATTGGGCAGCCGCACCGGCCAGGTTGCCTAGCCCGGCATGGGCCAGCATCAAGGCCCGGTAGGCAGGCTCCGGAATGCCCCCTAAGGCGACCCAGTGCTCGCCCCACTTGAGGGCTTCATTCCACCGCCTTTCCGCCAGCAAGCGTTCCAGCAGCCTTCCCATCTTGCGTTCGAAAGTCGCTTGTAGTCGCTCGCGCTCCAGCACCACCCACTCGTCGTAGAAACCAGGCAGCAGCTCTCCTCCATACGCCGACACGGCCAGGAGA
>CAYFXH010000231.1:3709-4476 GCA_964346905.1 uncultured Desulfobacteraceae bacterium
GTGCTATACTGGAGATAGGCCAGCCCAAGAGCTGCCAGGAGAAGCGCCTCCGTGGAGCCTTTGTCCTCCGCGCGCGCCTCGAGGGAATCCACATCCAGCTGATCGCCGGGCTGAGGATGATAGGTCACCCCTAGATCATCGCTTTCCACGCGTGCGTTTGCGCCGGGACCAAACGCCTTGCGAATGCGCCATAGCGCATGACGCAGGTTGCCGCGGGCGTTGGACTCGGAGGCGGTCGGCCAGAATTGACCGGCCAGCTTCTCGCGACGATGCGATTTATTCGGGTGGAGCAACAGATAGGCGAGAAGGGATTGATTGGAGCGCGAGGGAATGATGACCGGTTGGCCATCCATGCAGATTTCGTATTGCCCTAATAACCTGGCTTGAAGCATAGGGCCCTCTACGAGGAACTTCGCTAGTACAGGGGAAACTGTAGGCGATCAAGTCCTCCACTATGGCCGTACGTTTCGCAACGAACCGTGTACATCGTTTCTTTGAGATGTAGGAGGGATTATATCATCGAATAATAAAACATGATGGATAGGGTAATTGCCCAGTAGATCGCCGGCTTCGTTTGAGGGGAATCTCCCACTCCCCCTCACCCCCTTGGCACCCCTCTTGCAACCAAAACCAAAATCAGCGAAAATCAGATTTAATCTGCGTCTTCAATGTGGAATTCCGAATCCGTGTCCACGTGTACCGAGCTCGGTCAAAGGTTCCGCCTTGATCCGCGTCCCATACTCTTAAAAGCAAAAAACCGCAGACCT
>CAYFXH010000232.1:0-4035 GCA_964346905.1 uncultured Desulfobacteraceae bacterium
AGTCCCCTCTCCCCCCCTGGGGGGAGAGGGCGAGGGTGGGGGGGGAGCAGCTAACCGCATGTCATAGGGCACAGGGCATAAGGAATTGTCATTGAGCAGAGCATTACCTTGCACCTAGTACCTAGTACCTTAGCCTTGCCCCTAATGCCTATGTAGCCCACCGCAGATCACGCACATCAAGAATCTGCAAATTTTGCAGTTGATCAAATTATCTGATTTCGCTATAAAAATAGAGGTTCAGCGGTGACTCACTCACCATGATGAAAGAGGAAACTGCAAAATTTGCAGGTTACTGTTTTCACCCGTCTTTGTCCTCATTGGCCTTCATCTTTTAAGCTACCGTAATTATTATATAAAAATAGTTAGTAGCATACTTGCCACCAGTGGCACCATCCTTGCTTAGGGGATCAGCGGACGACATTTCTAGCCACTACTATGGAAGGAGAAGACCATGCAACTTGCACAGTTTATGGATCAGGAGCACGTAATTCTGGATATCCAGAGCACAGAGCGTTTTGCCTGCCTGGGGGAAATCCTGGAGCAGGTTGCCACGGATGGCTATCTGCGCAACAAGGTACAGGCTCTTGACGAATTGCTGGAACGGGAGCAGCTCGCCACCACTGCAGTCGGCGGTGGTATGGCTATTCCGCATGTCTTTACCGACGAGGCCCGCCGTCCCCTGCTGATCATGGCACGGTCCAAGCAAGGTGTATCCTTCGAATCACTCGATGGGAAGCCGGTACACTTGATCTTTGTGGCCTTGGCTCCGCGCAAGGATAAGGACCTGTTTATTAACATTCTCTACCACCTGGTGCGGTTTCTCAAAGTCCAGGAAAACTTCAGTGACCTTGTGGAAGCTGAGGATATCCCTGGAGTGCTTGCAGTGATTGCCAGGGCTAAAGACAATCTTTTGTCTGACAAGCTAAAGCGCTTGGTGAAAGACGAAGTGTATCCCTATCGTCTTCCTGGAACCGGGATTTCTCATTAATACACTCCTTTTGATCAGTGAGAAGAGGATTGACTGTTGATGAAGTCTGCAGCCAAAGATGGAATTGCTCGCTCTCTCAGGAATCGGTTGCTGGGGTTCTTTCGGCGCTACCAACTGAGCGATCAGACCTTTTTGATAATTGTGGCAGTAATAGTTGGGTTTCTTGGCGGTTTGGGAAGTATATTTTTCGAATGGATGATTGAAGTAGGTGAACATTTCTTTTTTGAGATCGTACCCCATGTAGTGGGAAACCCCAAATGGCTCATCATCCTGATCCCTGCCTTCGGAGCCTTCTTTCTGGCTCCCCTTATCTACTTTTTCCCGGTTGAGGCCAAAAGCGACGGCGTTCCCGCCACCATGCAGGCAGTGGCCCTGAAAGGCGGCATCATAAAGGTGCGCACCTTTATCACCCGTATGATTGCATCGGCCATCACTCTGGGCTCAGGAGGCTCTGCAGGGAAAGAGGGCCCCATTATTCAGATCGGTGCTTCCATTGGCTCCGCAGTTGGCCAGTTTTTCAAGGTCTCCGGGGAACGGATGCGGGTGCTGGTGGGCTGTGGGGCTGCGGCGGGCCTCGCTGCCATATTTAACGCTCCCATAGCGGGGGTGCTTTTCGCTCTTGAGGTGGTTCTCGGGGAGTTCAACCTCCACAGCTTTAGCCCCATCGTCATCTCCTCCGTCGTTGCCACTGCCGTAAGTAGGGCTTGGTTGGTGGAAGGCGCGGCCCTAAAGCTTCCCCCTTATCAGCTGTTCAGCTACTGGGAGATCTTCTTCTATGCAATGCTCGGTATTGCTGCCGGCGTGGTCTCGGTGTGCTTTAGCAAGACTTTGCATGGGGTGGAAAAACTTTTCGAGCGCTTCGCTCCGGTGAAAACCCATTGGCAGCCGATACTGGGCGGTTTGGCCGTGGGATTGATTGGCTTCTTTTATCCGCAGATTCTCGGCGCTTCCTATACGCCCATCACCGAGGCGATTCAGGGTAACTTTCTCTGGCAGACCATGGTGGCTCTGCTCGCACTGAAAATCATTGGCACCGCCTTTACCTTGGGATCCGGGGGGTCAGGCGGTATCCTCTATCCCTGCCTCTTCATGGGTGCTACCCTCGGAGGTATTTTGGGCCATGTGTTCCATACCCTCGCCCCGGGGATCGCCCCGGCAGTTGGGGGTTATGCCCTGGTGGGCATGGGAGCGGTGCTGGGGGCTGCCATCCAGGCTCCCATGGCCGCCATCATGATGGGCTTCGAGTTAACGGGAAGCTACGCAGTTATTCTCCCGCTCATGACTGCGTGTGTCATAGCCACCGTGGTTCACCGCCGGCTCATGCGTCACTCCATTTACACGCAAGCGTTGGTGGATCGGGGGATCGACATCTCCGCTGGTCGGGAGATGGGGATTTTGACCACCCTCACCGTTCGTGACGTCATGCGTCGCCAGGTACCCAAGATTCCAAGTACGCTGCCGTACAGTGAGGTCTTGCAGCTTTGTCTCAGAGGGCAGGGCAACTATCTCTACACCACTGACGAAGAGGACAACCTCGAGGGGGTCATCTCTTTCCAAGACATAAAAGAGTTCATTTATGACGATCAGCTCAACGGCTTGGTCTATGCTCGAGATCTGGCCAACCGTGACGTGGTTTACGTCACCCCGGATGAGACCCTGGCCTCTTCCCTGAACAAGTTCAGCTACATTGATATGGAAGAGCTTCCCGTGGTGGTGAGTGAAGATGGTTCTCGCCGGCTGGAGGGGATCATAACTCGCAGCGAACTCATGAAGATTTACCGCAAGGAAATGCTCAAGCGGGTTATGATCGAGGCGTAACCACACACTAAGAAACCGTCCGGGTTTTCTCCTTACTTCTCTTGCCTTCTATACTTATCAAGTGAATACTAGGGGCGGGGTTCATCTCCGTCTACCCATGGTACCATAACGAAACTCAGTGCGAGACGGGCTGTTGCCCAATTGCCATGATCCTTATTTTGGCTCAGAGTAGTTAGCTTTTCTTTGGATGTTGTCTCCGGTGAGAGCGACTTTCCGCCGCGACTCCACCTTCAAGAGGAATTAATAGACGAGCATATGGGTGGTTGTATGAACATGCCAAAAAGCAAAGACATCACTCCATCCCTCGTGGCTCGGTTCAGGCAGAAAATCTACCAACACTACAGGCAACACGGCCGCACACTGCCATGGCGAGCCACCACCGATCCTTACCATATTCTCGTTTCAGAAATCATGTTGCAGCAGACCCAGGTGGACAGAGTTCTCCCGAAGTATGAGCTCTTCATTTCCACTTTTCCAGATTTTCCTTCACTTGCCACAGCTCCACTGCGGGAGATTCTCACAGTCTGGCAGGGTTTGGGGTACAATCGCCGGGGAATCGCTTTGCAAAGAATCGCCCAGCGGGTAGTAGCTGAACACGGTGGTCAGCTCCCGGACACAGTGGAGACACTCCGGTCATTTCCAAACATTGGTCCGGCCACCGCCGGGGCCATCTGCGCTTTTGCCTTCAATAAGCCGGCTGTCTTCATCGACACGAACATTCGCAGAGTATTCATCCACTTCTTTTTTCAGGATAAAAACGGTGTCAGTGATAAGGAGATCCTTCCTCTCGTGGAAAAAACCCTGGATAGTCGTACTCCGCGGCGATGGTACCATGCGCTGATGGACTACGGCGCCATGCTCACAAAGGAACCGGACAATCCCAACCGCAGAAGCGCGCATTACAGCCGACAACCACCCTTTAGAGGTTCCAACCGGGAAATTCGCGGGCAGATTCTCAGGACCCTGCTTGAGCGTCCTTCTTTAACAGAAAGAGAACTGGTTCAATCAGTCGGTAAAAATCCGAAACGGGTGAAGACGGCCATCACCCAGTTGATAAAAGAAGGTTTCCTCACCAAGAAAGGCAATCTCCTGAAGATTTCATCCTTACCCATTTCCGGTAATACCACTTTTGGGTAAAATTACCCATTATTGGTAATACCAGTTTTGGGTAATACGGTCATAAGTTTTTGGCTTGGGTTGTGAGGACTTTTGACTTGTGGGTCCTTATC
>CAYFXH010000232.1:4045-4416 GCA_964346905.1 uncultured Desulfobacteraceae bacterium
CTTACTCCTGGCACCTTATCAGATTTTTTTCCTTGAAAAGTCTGCTCTCATTCTATAAGGTGGATGAAGATAGTTTTTCTCCAGTGAGCGCACGACCTGAAATTCCCCCGATTAGATGTTTCCGAGACTGGTTTAGATCGCAGCGACACCTTTGTATCTTGCTCTATCTTGATCCTTTATCATCCTTTCAATTTTGCTCTTGAAGGGATGCAGAATTGTCTTCCCAGGCGCAACTCCTGTCTAAGGTAGGTGGGAGAGGACGTCGATTCGGCGACCCTAGTTCAGGCCAGCATGGGTCAATAAGAAGGGCACCGCATGAGTTCCCTCCGTATTTGTCTTTTTGGAGGCTTTCACATAGCCCACCACGCTGA
>CAYFXH010000233.1:0-4378 GCA_964346905.1 uncultured Desulfobacteraceae bacterium
TGTTCTCAAAAGGTGAAGTGTGGATTAAAGTATGAAATATAAAGTCTCATGAAAAAGATAGGAAGCTTTACACTTTGAGATCAATCTTAAATTGCATCCGGACCTATTCCATACTTGAAACTGAGGCCATCTTTTTACAGGACTGCCGTCATAGGATTCTAGGTTTATTACCCTCACCTATCACTGAAACTGTCCCTGTTGTACCATTTAATAGGACCACTTGGCCGTCTTGAAAGCGTTGAGTAACCCCGATAATACCTACAACAGCTGGCAAGCCATATTCGCGGGCCACCACTGCACCATGGGATAGCTGTCCTCCGGTCTCCATGATGAGCCCTCCTAGTTTTGCAAAAATTGGCGTCCAACCCGGATCGGTACTTTTTGTCACCATTATGTCTCCTGTTTGGATTTTCCTGAATTGTCCTGGGTGGTTCACCACTCTAACCGGACCTATCTTAGTACCTGGGCTGACTGCCCGTCCAACCAGGCATTGTATGATCTCCTGAGAGACCTCAAGCGGGCTGTTACCGACTAGAAAGGCGGGATAGCTCAGGAAAGGAGCGAGTTTGTGTTCTTCCTGAAGCTTCTGAAATTCCCTCCTTCTAGTCTGGGCCTGAGAGCTTGGAAAGCCTATTCTACTTTTCACCCAGTGTTCGATTTCGTCTTTAGAGCAGAAGAAAATGTCTCCGCGATCCTCAAGCAGTCCATCAGCTACAAGCTTGTCAGCTATCATTAGAAAAAGTTCACGCATGGCGGCAAGGCTCTTCTGCCAATAGAACCTTTGATCCTCCCTGAGAGGCATGTAACGCCGTGCCAACCGCAGGATTTGGTCGAAAAGTGCCATCTTGATTCTGCCAAGTAAGCTCTTCGCTTTGTCTGTGTCAAACTCTTTTTTCAGGGCCTTTTTGACATGGTGATAAGCTTCCTGTGGTTTACTCGCTCGATCCATTAGAATGAGCTCGGCTTTACCCTCTCTCAGGCCTTCGATCAACTCTCTAACTTGCGATGGATCAGTGGAAAAGTTGGGTCGATAGATGTCTAGACTGAGAGAGCGATGCCCATATCTAGTCAAGAAAGCTGTCAGGGATATTTCATAGTCTTCACTTGATGACATCTCAGCCAGCTTGTGTAACTCACGATCTAGCTCAAGCGATTTGTTTGGCAGACCCGATACTAGAGCCGCAGAGAGCTCTGCACCCGGCTCCTCCCCCAGCCAGACGATTATTAACTTGCGTAGCATACTGTAGAGCAGATCGGCATGAGTCAAACTCCATCGGTGAAGAGTCAGCAATCGTTTGTTCAGCGCCTGTGCCTGTTCGACAATCACCCATAATTCTTCCAGACTTGCGTCGCTATCAGTTCTTCTTAGAGCCTTAATTTGCTCAACAATGTCTAACATCTCCGCCTGATGCTCATTAGCGAATGAGGCCCACTTCTTGTAATTATGCCAGGGTGACCAGTTCTGCAGGTCATATAGGCAGGCTTGCAGCAACGAGAAAAGGAAACGCGGGGCAAGAATCGAGGTCGGATAGCTGGCTTGTTGCCTCAGACTCGTGTCTCCCCCGGGAAAGTAACGATAGGCGTCCTCCGGCAAAAGGAAATCTGGGAAGGGCTTATAAAGAATCTGGAAAACTGTTCCATTGATATAGGGGTGGCCCCGATACAGTTTTAGGACCGGTAGGCTGTCAGCCTGGGGATAGCCCATATATCGTAGCGGGTCTCTAAAAGCAAGTTCCTCCAACAGTTCTCGAACAACTGTCCATCCCAGAGGTGATACAGGTTCATCAAAGCGTTCGTTTACAAATCCACTGGTCCACAGGTAGTCATCACCAGTAATGGAGTCTGTGAACCAGCTAACTGGCTGCCCTGTCGCTGAACAGCTATTGCCCTCATCCTGACTTCGTATTAGGATCATCATAGAATTCTATCAAGAGTTTGTAGGCACTGATGAAGGAAATAGTCAATGGCCCTCCACGATGATTTGTTTCGCAGACTGGATAAGAAAGCCTTTCTGGGCTTCAGAGTCTGGGATTTCTCCTTCAGAAGCCTTCCACATCGCTACGGCATTGCCTTCCTTCGAGAAGTTGTTTTGCGATTTCCGCTTCGCACCCTAACTGGCCTTCTATCCTACCGCCGTATGGTCAAAGGCAGCTGCAGAGAAGGCGATATCACCCGTCTATTCCAAGAATCCGAGAACGACTTCCAGCAGAGGGTTGCTCTGTCAGAAGGATCTTTCCTGGTAGCCGTCGGCTTCTGCCAGAAAACCATGAAAGATTCGGGAGTCGGTAACGAATGCCCCGCGGGACGATTTAATCACCACTGTCTTTATCTTGCTCAACTGGACTTATCCAAGACAACAAACGTCCCTCTAGCTTGCCAGGAGTGCGATATCAGATTGATGGGAACAAAAGCTCTGGCGGCGGCGGCCAAGCTGCATATCATGACTTCGGCCTTAGACATCCTCCATGACATCTTTGTCCCTAGCCTAGAGCAGAAAAGGTTTACCTCAGGTATATTCTCCGTCTGTCCATATTCAGTGCACCCTATTATACTACCCCTCCATATTTGCGGTATTGAAGGTTTGGTGGTTCAGTTCAATAGCGGTTATTGCGTAGACTACAATCAGTGGTCCCTAGCCGATGGTGGTATGAAAAACGAGCGTACCTTCATGTCTCCAGGAGCCCAGAATGAGATCCTTGATTTCCTTGATGGAGTCGCCGAGATCAGGGCAGAACTGAGAAAACCAGTCTATCACCGTTTTAGGTTAGAGGGAAATTTCTATGAACCTGCGTAACCAGAGAATATACTCTGGCACTCCAGATGGTTGTCTATAAATCCTACCTAGCAGTCATGGACTATTCAGTATGAAGAAGTAACTACTTAGAAGGGCCTAAGTAGTAAATATTGAAAAGATATTTGGGCCCACTTCAATCACTATTGAAGATTACATCCCTTAATCTAAACTTTTGGCTTCTGGGGCCTCGGCACAAAATGCTAGGTTAAAAATTTCTAGGTAGGAACTAAACATATCTTTCCAAGATCTTGAGTTCTCAATAGGTTAAGATGTGATATGCACCTAGTAACTCTGGACCCTAGATGACGCCCCGGTAATAGGCAAATCTTGAGATGTATGGCTGGAACCAATTCACCAGCGCAGTTTGGTCCTCTAGTGACATTGGTTCGAAATCTCGCCCCATACGTGCCAAAGTGTGAACGTGAGCCGAAGTCGAGCACCCCACAATGGCCACGGTGATGTTCTGCGAAAGGGCATAACGGATAAGCATTTCTGGAGTGATTCCTTCATCGGAGAAGACGTAGTCGGATGCTCCCAGAATCTTCATGCCGATTACAGCTATATCTTTCTTAAGCGCAGCTGGCAGGGTTTTGTCAAGGAAGCCACCTAGCGCTCCTTCCACGGGATTGACAGGCAGCATTACTGAATCCACCGGCCATTCCACAACAGCGGTTGTAAGAACATTCGGATCGTGATGCCCGGTTACACCTATATATCGGGTTTTCCCCGCTTCCTTAGCTTCCAAGAATGCCTCCAGAGCACCGCCAGGGCCAGCTATTTTTTTGAGTTCTTTTTTGGTTCGCACGTCATGGATTTGCCAAAGATCAAGATAGTCGATGCCCATAGTTGCGAGACTGAGCTCCAGATCATCCAAAGCCCCTTGACGGTCTCGCCTCGCTGATTTGCTGGCTTGAAAGATACGCTTCCGCGCTTCAGAGGATTTGGACCAGACAAGTCGATAGTAGCTTTCGCTTCCAGCGTAGACTCGCGCAGAGTCAAAATAGGTAATACCTTGGGCAATAGCCTCTTCTATAACGGCTTGCGCGCCTTTCTCTTGTCCGTACGTCCTCAGAATTCCCTCACCTCCGAGTCCAACTGCGGTGACCTTGGGGCCTGTTCGGCCAAACATCCTGAGGTCGATAGGGATGTTCTCGGCTTGGTGATTACTGTTCACTGGATCCTCAGAGTATTTTCGCACCATAAATGAGGCTCGTCAGATGCCCGTAATGAAAGTTCTCAGCAGAGCAGAGGAATGCGCTTACTTATTACGTACCGTAGCGTGAAATTCCTGTAAATGGACCGAGCTGATCTCTTCTCTTGTGGCAAGGAACAGGTCACTTGAAGGCCAGTAGGTGCAAAATGGAGATTAAATCCCTTAATTACAGTATAGAAATCCTCTTCGTACTGCAATACCTTGAGGGAGCTGGCCTGAAAGTGGGATAATCGACCATAAGTCGTCTTCTCTGTTTACCAGAGAGCCTGATCTAAACAAAGAGTTTTCTGGCCATTCGAGTGGTCACTGGTCAACTGGTCAGTGGTCGGACCAAGCTATCTCATCAGAATTTAAGACTAAAAATCCCAAAA
>CAYFXH010000234.1:0-4355 GCA_964346905.1 uncultured Desulfobacteraceae bacterium
CTACGCTAGAGCACGTAATCACCAAAGAGGCCTTCGAACGAATGATCCCGCTAGCGAATCGCCTTGCCAGAGGCATTGAAGAGGTAATCAATGCCTGGAAATTGCCATGGCATGTAGTGCGCTTAGGGGCAAGGGTGGAGTACGGCTTTGTTGCAACACCGCCAAGGAATGGCAGAGAATCCAAGGATGTAGAGGATCCAGAGTTGGACAAGCTGATTCATCTCTACGCATTGAACCGTGGAATTCTCTTGACGCCTTTCCACAATATGATGTTGATCTCCCCGTACCTCACTGCGAAAGACGTAGACCACCATACAAATGTCTTCCGCGAGTGCGTAGAAGAACTTGCTACACCTTCCTGTTAGTGCATACGTCGAAATCAAACAGTTCCAAAACAGTTGTTCTTACTTTCCAGTGTGCGCGTGCGATATCTCCCAAAACTCTCCCTTCTCAGATGGTTTCACTAGTGGACAATCACATTTATGATTCGTAAAACGATTCTCTGCTAAAGCCCATAGATCAGAGACCATCGGGAAATGTTACACTTGTTGTTCGTGCGCAAGTCCAAAAGGCGATCAGTGAGACACTTCAGCTTTTCCGGATCCACTTCGTCAAAGTACGAAGAGTCAAAAACAATCCTGCGCTAACAATTGCCAGAACAACAGCGATCAAGCCATCCGCAAAGTTTCCCGTGTAATAAAATTGAATTGTGTAGGTTACATCAATGTATATGACCACGGCAAGAAGGAACAACAGAACAGGGAGAGAAAGAAAAGAAAGCGTGACAATGATAAGGGCAAGGATTTTTCTAAGATCCTCAGAGACCATTTTCTTCTCCACACTTGTGCTACAAATGATTTCTTTCCCTGCCTTATTATCACTTCTTGTTTTATAATTCTCCAAAATCACAGCACGCGCGGCGTCCCAACAGGGTGTGCGAAGTAACCATTGTAAGGCATTAACTTCAACCCGCAAATGATTTATATTCCCCGATTAATGGTAGCAGCATTAGGGTGTAAAAACATCATGCCATCTAAGAAATTCGATAGATACTGGAAAGTAAAATCAAGTTTGCTGAGTAAGGATGACCTAGATAGCATCCACTGGGCAACCTTGGAAGTAATGGAAAATACTGGTGTCAGAATCCACAGCCAAAAATCCCTGAAAATCTTGGATGACTCAGGTGCACACATAGACTACAAGAGAAACATCGCAAAGATACCATCTCACTTAGTTGAAGAAGCCTTACGAAGGGCGCCAAAACATATAAGACTCTACGCGAGAAACCCCAGATTCGATATCAAACTAGACGGGAAACATGTGTACGTCTCCACAGATGGCATAGGAATAGCCACCATCGACTTCGAAACTGGCGAAAAAAGGAACTCTACAAAGAACGATGTGGCAACAACAGCGACAATCGCTGACGCCCTAGAAGACCTTCACATCTACTGGCCCATGGTAGTAGCTATGGATGTACCACAACAGGCCCACGTATTACACGAACTCGAAGCCTCTCTAAATAACACCGCGAAACCTATAACGCTGAATTCAACTTCCAAGCCAGAAGAAGCCGTTTACTTAGTGAAGATGTTAGCCGCCGCTGTTGGAGGAGAGGAAGAACTCATTAAAAGACCGATAGCTAACGCATTTGAATGTACCGTTTCTCCATTAATCCTCGATGGAGGAGCCACTGACGCCGCCCTGGAGTTTAGCAGAGCGGGACTTCCAGTAGCATTTATGGGCATGCCTCTTGCTGGCATGACGGCTCCCATCACACTTGCTGGGACTATGGTCATAAACAATGCTGAGGTTTTGAGCTCTTTCACGATAATAGAGATGGCAAACCCCGGAGCACCTGTAATGTATAGCGCTGTGCCTTCGATGCCAGATTTGAGAACGGGTCAATATGGAGCAGGAATCCCAGAATCTGCACTGCTATTTGCCGCAGGAGCTCAGATTGCCAAATACTATGATATACCGTCGATGGTTGGAGGTTTTGGACCTGACGCCAAGATTCCTGGTGCACAAGCAGCTTACGAAAGCGTTTTCTATGCATTGACACCAGCTTTGGTAGGGGCTGACATACTCTGTGGGATTGGATTGTTGGATGGTGATACACTGCTCTCTCTTGAACAACTGCTGATAGACTATGAGATTGGCACTATTTTGCTTCGGCTTATACGCGGCTTTGATGTAAACGATGAAACTCTGGCTTTAGACTTGATCGACAAGGTAGGACCTGGAGGAAACTACCTCATCCAAAAGCACACAGTTGAGCATGTTCACGAATGCTGGTGTCCAACGATAAACCATTCATCCTCCTGTGGAGCATTGAAGACTGAGGGGCCAAGAGACGTTGTGCAAGCAGCTCGAGAGAAGGTGAAGGAGATACTCAAAACTCACAAACCAGCCCCATTGGATGAGAACGTGAGAAACAAGATCAGCCAAATTGTATCAGAAGGCGAAAAGAAAATTAAGCTTTAGATTTTGCGGGCGCGCACGCCAAAATAGGTTCACGTGCATAGCCTAACCAGATTTCATTGGGGTGTGTCGTGCTTTGTGTTCAATTACCAAGCGCTTTTGTGTGGGTAGCGCTTGCCGACGTTCGTTGCCCAGTGCGTAATGTCCTGCAATAGCACACGTCCGTTGTTGTCGTTGTCTGGGTCTATGTTGTTGCTTGGCCACCACGGCAAGTCGCTTGCGTTTTTTCCTAGGTTGATGACCCAAATCGGATAGTCGATCATCTCAACGAAACCACTGAAGTCGTGGTCCCCCAACGGCCCCTTAGTGTAATCGGTTCCCTCTTGAGAGTAGCGCCAAATATCCATGTACTGCTGCGCCTTCGTGATATTATACCCGTAGCCATCAACAGCGTGGAAACTCTCCTGCCATGGAGTGATAAACGTTCTCCCCAGATACGCTGTGGCGACGCCCACACCTGGCAGTATCTGATCAAATATTTGTTCGTAAGGGATGGCGTGAGCTATGGCCAATCTCACGTACCTGTTACTTAAAATCCGGTTTCTGTGTTGCATCCACAAACTTTGGCTTGCAGGATATAGGCAAGTGAGAACTCTATGAGTCGGCCAACTTTGCATGTATTCCCATTCTGGAACAGGCGCGTCAATATATTCAGCGAAATCAACCTCAAGAGTTTGCAGAGCTATGAGCCTAGTAGTCAAGTCTGGTATGATTTTCAGAACGAAACTGTTGGGTAATGTAGGGCTGTAGCCAAGGGCATTCACGTATTCTAACCTCTTCTGGAAGGTGATGGATTCATCTGGCGTGTATGAGATTGGTACATAGGGGCCAAGAACTTCCAAGCCCTCTCCGCCTCGGCTCACTGGAACTGGGTCATAATTGTAGAGTTGGACGCGCCAATTAGTAGGATAGCCTGGTCCCAGCTGATGATACGGCAACATGCCCAGACCGCGCGCGCGCATCCTCCATTACCACGTCTAGGCGGTGAAAACTAGTAATTCCACTATCAATTGTCTGTTGAACTCTCTAGAAAGTTTTTCGGTCTCGCGCGCGCAAATGACTCTGAGCAACATCTTCTGGAAGAGAAATGTGTGGACGATAGACTTATTATGTGGGGGGGTTTGAGATTACTTTTGGGATTTATTTGGCATTTGGACGTTTGATGCTACTTTCTGACGATGAAATCGTGCGTGTCCACGAGACGAGTTTGAAAATTCTTCAAGAGGTAGGAATAAAGGTTCTCAGCAAGAAAGTTCAGAGTCTACTGGCTGAAAACGGTGCAGAAGTAGATGCTTCTAATTCGATTGTAAAGATTCCAAGTTCCTTAATAGAAGGAGCAATTAAGAAGGCGCCCAAGGAAATGATCCTTTGCGGCAGAAATCCACAGTTTGATCTTAAACTTCCCACAACAGATTTTCCCTACGTTGCCCCGAACGGGTGTACAAATTTCATGAATGACTTGGAAACCGGGGAAAAGCGAATGACGAAGGCCTCGGACCTGAAAGATTTTGCAATTTTGTGTGATTATCTCGATGGCGTTGACTTCTTCTGGCCTGTTTGTGTCCCTACAGAAATCCCGCCGCCTCTTCAACATGTCCGTGGTTTCGCTATTGCCTTGAGTAATATCAGAAAGCATATCCAGTCTGACGCTCTCAGTGAGGAAGATGCTAAATGGCAAATTAGGATAGCATCTGCTGTTGTCGGTAGTGAAGAGAAGTTGAAGAGGAGACCCATATTCTCTTCGACCAATTGCCCTGTTGCTCCCCTTGTGTTCGAGAAAGGATCATCTGAAGCCATGGTCGAGTTGGCCAGGGCGGGAATTCCGGTTGCACCCATGTCAATGGCTTCAAGCGGCGTTACAGCTCCTGCAA
>CAYFXH010000235.1:0-4300 GCA_964346905.1 uncultured Desulfobacteraceae bacterium
TTTTGCATGGTCTCTTCATCCAGCTTCTTCACGTCCACCCCGATGGCCCATCGCTTTCCGCTCAGAGCCTCTGGATTCGCTGAAAACTCTGGTGCACCCAGCTCGAACGTAGCCAAAAGATCCACAGACGAAAGGGTTCCGAGACCCAAGCTGGAGATTCCAAGTATCTTCAAGAAGCTCCTTCTGCTCCTTTCCATCACTACTTCTCCTTCGGCTGAATATGGCATTCCCAACAGTAAGGATTTACTCCTCCGTAGGTGTGGCACTGATCACAAAATTTGCTCTTGTTGGAGTGGCAATCCATGCAGGTATTCTGCAAGCTCACCGTGTATTGCCTGCCGTCGCTGGCAACATACACACGTTTGCCTTGCCGAATAGCTTCATCCCGCCAATCGTTGAGCAGTTGCATGTGAGATTCCACCATGTATTCCTTGGCTTCCACGCACTGCTTTGCCTCTTTGGCCTTTGCCGTAAGCTCAGGCTCCGGCGGCGGGGAAGACTTCCCTACAATGCGAGAGCCAAAACCCAGCAAAAAGGGTAAGGTGAAAAAGACAACAAAGATAACCAGCCCGATGATAATTTTGCCTTTGTTATGCATTTCTTTTTTGTGCATTACTTTTCACCCTCCACGTCTTCTTCAGCCACCTCTTCAGCAGCTTCTTCGGCTGCTTCTTCGGCTACCTCTTCAGCTGCTTCCAAACGTACCTCTGCGGCTACTCCTTCAGCCTCTTCCTCTGCTTCCTCCTCCACCCAGGGGAATTCCTCACCACGTAGATTCATGGTTCTCTTGGTCTCACCCTCCAGGATCAGGGCATTGCCCACCAATTCATGGACGCCACTGACCTCCACATCCGGTACCCAGTATTCGCAGAGAGTAGTGAGGGTGGCCCGATCAATGGCGCAGATACAGGAGAGAAGATTCACCTCGTGCTTGTCATGGACGTACTGCACAGCATTTGCCCGGGGAAAGGCCCCCCGCATCCGCATATCCATAAACTCATCTGTATTCAAGCCGGACCCGCTACCGCAGCAAAAGGTCTGCTCTCTGATGGTATTTATGGGCATGTCATGGAACTCATTGCAGACGTTGTTTATGACATAGCGCGGCTCATCAAAGAATCCCATGCCTCTGGCGGTATTGCAGGAATCATGGAAGGTTACCCTGTATTCATCGTTCCGGCTCGGATCCAGGTTCAATTTGCCGTGCTTGATCAGGTCCGCGGTGAATTCAATAATGTGAACCATCTTGGTGGACTTGGCATTGTCGAAAACCGTACCGGTGATGGGAGACTTGGGCACTTCCAGGAAGTCGGCGGGGCCATTCATGGTGTCCATGTACTGGTTGCACACCCTCCACATGTGGCCGCATTCGCCACCCAATATCCACTTCACCCCCAACCTCTTGGCCTCGGCATACATCTTGGCGTTCAGCCTTTTCATCATCTCGTGGGAGGTAAAAAAACCAAAGTTCCCACCCTCGGAGGCGTAGGTGCTCCAGGTGAGGTCAAGACCGAGACCTTCGAGATAGTGAAAAAGCATGAGATAGCCCATGGCAGTGAAGGTGCCCGGGTCAGCGAAGACGTCACCAGAAGGGGTGATAAACAGGATCTCGGCCCCCTTTCTATTGAAGCTGGGCTCGGGCAGAATGCCTGTTATCTCCTCGATCTCCTCGCAGAAAAACTCGAGCATGGAATGGTAGGCGTGGGGCTGAATGCCCAGGTGATTGCCGGTCCGGTAGCAATTGGCCACAGGCCCCATGATCCAGTCGATGTTGCAGCCCAACAGATTGAGGAGCTCGCGACCGATCATGGTTATTTCAGCGGTATCAATGCCGTAAGGGCAGAAAAGCGAACAGCGGCGGCACTCGGTGCATTGGAAGAAATAGTAAAACAACTCTTTGAATACATTGTAGGTAAGCTTCCTTCCACCGGCCAGCTTCCCCAGCATCTTTCCGGCTCTGGTGAATTCACCGCGATAGATTGATCTGAGGAGCTCCGCCCGGAGCACAGGCATGTTCTTGGGGTCGCCGGAGCCAATGAAAAAGTGGCATTTGTCGGCACAAGCGCCACACCTCACACAGATATCCATAAAGAGTCTGAAAGAGCGGAACTTATCCAGTCGCTCCCTCATCCCCTCGAGAAATATCTCCTTCCAGTTATCCGGAAGCTTCCAGTCTTCATCGCCAGGGGACCAAATCCGGGGATTGGGGAGGCCTACCATCTCATGGTCTTTCGGCTTCGAACCGGAGCACCACCTGCTCTCCTGCAATTCGACAATGCTGTCCATCCAGCCTGCCGCGGGAGGTATATAGTTTACTTTCGCCAGTTCCTCTGGGGTTCCAACCTTTGCCATCTTTACTCCTTTTCCACTGGGAGTCCAACTTCTATCATCTTCTCCCTAAATTCTTCCTCATACTCGTCGTACGTATGAACCTTTACTGGATAATTCCAGGGGTTTATGTGCCGCTTCGCGCGATTGTCATTGGGTAGGTTTCTCGTGGGACTGAGGAAAACTCCACCCGCATGCATGAGTTTACTGAAGGGGAAGTAGGCAATCAAAATGGATAAGAGAAACAGATGGACAAAAAAGATAACGCCGATCCCCTCGGGAATAGTGGGATGGAAACTCACCAGTCCTACGACCAGCTCCTTGACGCTGGTGATATCCACCCTGATGAAATACCTCATGAGGATGCCGGAGGTGGCCAGGCCGATGATCAGGAAGAGGGGAAAGTAGTCGGCGGCAAGGGAAATGTAGCGGAGTTGGGGCACGGCAACTCTTCTCAGAAATAGGTACGTTACCGCCAGCAATAGAACAACCCCGCTCATCATGAGCCGGGGCAACCCCACCTCCATAAACCCATCTACACTCTCCAGCAACCCCACAAAGCCGGGTACAGGCTCCATGAAAAGACGAAAGTGTCTGAGAAATACCACCAGAAAGGCATAGTGGAAGGCCAGTGCTGCCACCCAGAGCCATTTGTTGGAGCCGTAGTCGAGCTTGGGTCCATCCCTCAGTTCGATTCTCGTATTCCTGAACAGGGAACGAAAGGCGAGCACTTCAAGCGCCATCCTGGCAATGACGCCTCCAGTGCTGGAGGGATTGTCAAGGGGACTCGATTTCACCCAGGAAAAACTCTGCATCTGTCCCCCGGTGGTGGGAATTTTGAAGGGTACCGGCGCCTTCGCCCATTGAACCACCCGGTAAACAAACCCGACAATGAAAATGGCGACGGCCAGATAGGGTATGCCGATCCCGAAAATGTACTGGCCAATACCCCCATTCGCCCCCAGGAGGGGAATCACCACGAGTGCTATAACCGCAAAGAAGGAAAACCAGACGCCCATTTACAGTTACCTCGCTTCAAGTTAGATTATCTGTGTTGCACGCTTCGGGATCTCTTTCTTCCTCTGGGATCCCGCATATCATGTTTGCTTGTTCCAGTAACCTGCCGACTCTGTTTTTCACCTCACGTACCCTGAGCTCATAGAGCTTCTCCCGGCATTTCATATAAATGTCGAGAGACAGGAGGCCCACTTCATCTATCTTCCCCTCAAGACGCCGCAAACCTTCAGCAATCTGGCTATCATGGCTATGTTCGGCCAGTTCCTCTCTGACCAGCCTCTTTAAGTCAAAAATAAAAGCCAGAGCTTTGGAAGGAGATACATCCTGAACAGCCCTGATTTTGAGAACTTTATCGAGGAAAGGGGATATGTCATCACGATTCGCCCCACTGAGGATCTGGTTGAAGATATCCTCAATTCCCCGAGATATCTCGTGTGCAACCGGGTTTGCGAAGCGGTTCTTGCTTTTCTTTAAAAGCTGCTGTGTATCGGTAGGATAAGTCTCCAGGATGGAATCGAACCATCGCTCCAGGATGGCGGATTTCTTTTCCTCTAGAAGCTTTTCTAGACTCATATGACGTCTAACCAAGAGAGGAGAAAGGGTAGCCAGTGGGGGTAAGATTCATGTCAGGGAAGCTCCTCGTTCTGATCCTCCCAAACTTTGTGCTAATTATAACATATTAGGGTCCAAGTGTAATTTTGTTCGCTGAAAATATCGGTTTCGCTCTTCAGATATCCCTGGCCCTCCCGCACTGCAAGGGGATTCAGTGGGGGAGTTGAGCGGAGACACCGTACAACCTACTTTGTGAAACTTATTTCTAATTAAGGGACTCTATGGAAAATTTGCCAGGGTGTCAAGGGAAAAGTTTGCCATATCACGATCGAGCTAGACTCACTCTTTCAGGGGTGCTATTTGCAGATGCAACTTGCGGTTCCTGGGCCCGTCGAATTCACAG
>CAYFXH010000236.1:0-4281 GCA_964346905.1 uncultured Desulfobacteraceae bacterium
ATGACTGCGAAGGGGCAATCGCTTTAGCGTGACTGGTTGACTGAAATAGTATTACGTATATCACCAAACTTCTAATGTTCATCTTGCCCCAAAAAAGAAAGCCGTCAACATATCGTCAACGGCTTCTCTGACGTTCCAATTATTATGAAGCTCCGTATTGTGCTTCATCCCCGTCGTCATTAAAAATCGTGTTGAAAGATTCGATTTTCTTATCTAATTGTACACATAACTAATCTGCGAATCAATATTGAGAAATAATTCACAATTCAACGTCTTAGCAACCGTTACAGCCGAGCAACTGCGATCCGTTTTATCCAGTGCATGCTTTAATGTGAATGCGGGAGACTACGATTGTGCAGGTGGGTGCGGGAATGGGTGTGAGAGATGATCATATTTAGGTTTCGGATTATGACTTGAAGTTAAGGAGGGTTTTATGAATTATTTAACTATAACAACTTCACGAGGGTCAATGCAATCTAACGATTGTAAGGAGATGACTATGGATACATTAACAACCGGTATTGTCGCTTAGACTACACTACGCTCCGCTCAGCGCGCTTGCTTTCATTAATATAAAGGGCAACAATCCAAGCATGAGCCTGGGGGATGTTTCAGTTTTGTAGGTTAGAGGTATGAATCTTCTGGGCATGCAGTTGACATCAAGGTCCAAATATTTGTACAAATGGAACAAATCCAGGGGATATATACAACCGGCTAAAGTTGTGTAGGGAGGGATGGGATGCAATCAAGACAACTGGCTTCTTATCTATTGCTACTGGTAGCAATCACCGGATTTCTCGCCGCCGGATCAACGTTGGGACAGGCAAACCAAGTTAGGGACCCACTTCAATCCCAAACGATTACCATCTACGCTGACGCTGACGCCACCACCAGGAGTTGGCTGCCAGACACTAACTTCGGGGCTGACGACTTCCTGGAGAACTCTTTCAGCGCAATCGACGTGCCCAGAGGCGCATTTACTCTGTTGCATTTTGATGTCGCCTCGGCTATTCCGTCCAACGCGGAGATCAATTATGCCATCCTCGGGTTATATATGGTGGGGGCAACTGGCTTGGAAAGCGTCAACCTGTCCGCCCACTACGTCAATAGTGCCTGGGATGAAAGCAACGTAACCTGGAACACGCGACCCTCAGTAGCGCTGATTGGAATCGTTTCGTCGGTGGACTCAACCCCCTTCGACTACAAGGTATGGGATATCAGCAGTTACGCCAGAGCCTGGCTGAGCGGGCCAAACTACGGCGTTGAGATCCAAGGTCCTACCTCAGGAAGCCATTTCTGGCGGCTTTTCGAGAGCCGGGAGCACAACGAGAGCATGCCACGTTTGGTGATTAACTACCAGATACCCACGCCGACACACACGCCGACCAATACCTCGACGGCCACGCACACCCCCACCAATACACCCACGCACACGCCCACCTATACGAATACGCCGACAAAGACAGCTACCCCCACCAACACTCCAACGAGCACGCCTACTCCGACGGGAACCCTTTCACCACAACCTCCAACGCCGACAAATACGCCTACTCCGTCCATCACACCAGCGGTTCCGCCGCCTTCACGCGGATGGACGTTCAGCGGGGCCGTCTATCTTGGCCCCCCGCAGGAAGACAACCCGGTCCTGCGGTGGGCCCAGGTGAGCTTGTATGGCTCTCCCGACCCAGTTGAGCCAGGTGAACCTCTGGTCATAGGGCCCACCGCCCCAGACGGGTCTTTCTCTTTGAGCCTGTTCCCCGACCCGGATCAGGAATTTCCATATTATTTCTTGGCTCTGGAGGATCCCAATCATGTTGCCATTGCGGTGGAGCCCGGCGAAGGTGGCGAACCGTTCGCGGAAAACTGGATACGCTTTGAAGCGCCAACACCCGGAAATTATGGAGCCAATTTCTTCTTTGCCGAGCAATTACCCTCTGAACCAATCCCAACGGTACCACCAGCCCTGATCTCCGAGTGGAACGGCCCACCGGTGGTCCTCTTCAGCGGCGGAGGACCCCAGGACCCTGGAGGACCACCGATGGACCTGACCATCAAAAGGATTGAAGTCACCCAGGCAACCCAGTGCCTGGACACCAATCACGGGTATACGAATTGCACCGATAACAGCTTAGAGCTCACTGCGGGCAAGACGATCGCAGTACGGGTATACCTTCATCACACGGGAGGGCCGATCGCAAGCTGCCCTGCCAACAACCCCATGGCAACCTACCTGAAAGGCGTACGGGTGGGGCTATCCTACATGATTTATAAAATACCAAGCGGTTCGGGACCGTATGGGTTTGGTTTTTGGAGCGGGCCCGGTGCGCCCCAGTATTTCGACGTTCCCTGTTCAACCGATTTGAACAAACTGCGAGAGAATAAGGCCGGCTCAGCCACTTTTTACATTCAGGGTTGGGAGACTTCAGGACAGGACTATATCGCGCTCAAGGCGACAGTTAATGCCGATGTGCCCAAGTACAAGGAGTCCGACTACGATAACAACAGCGAGATGCTGGCGTTGACCAAACTCTACCAGCGCAAAACGCTCAATGTCAAATGGGTGTTGATTGACTACAAACCGGCCGCGGCGAAATGTAGCAATTGTTCAACTCATCCTGGTGGGACGGCAGATGCCAATGCGGTTGGTAAGGTCGGCTGGTACATGCAAAAGGTTTACCCGATGCCGGTGAACTACAGCCAGTCCTCCCCTGCCATCAAATACCAGGGACCGGATGTACGGGATGATGAAGGCGACTGGCTGGATGTCTACCTGATGTACCGCAACCAAAAAGAGAAGGCCGATTCGCTGTTCGCCTGGCTGCCTTCCGGAGCACTCAACTCAGTAGGATATATTGGCAAGGGAACCATTGGCGGAGCCTTCGGCCATGCCGCCCAGATGAGCTCCGGTATGGCAGAAATGCTTGCACACGAGATCGGCCATAACCGTGGATTGGACCATCCAAACGAAAAAGATAAGGACGGGAAATTGAAAGAACCATGCTGGCCGTTTACGCTCAACTCCGCCATTAGAGAAGCTGGCTTCGATCCTGTTGCTAAGAAGGTTTATGGCGGTGCAACCGAGGACTTTATGCACTCCTCCTCCGGTACGCAGTGGATCGCCCCATATACCTGGAACCGGCTGCTGAAAAAAGCTTATGCCAAAGAATGGGCCAAGGTGGGCTCTGGCTGTGCACCGTCAACTTCTTCAACTGCAGATGGGAATTTGACCACCTCTGGCTCCTCGTTGGCGTCTTCATCCTTGATTGCTGAGCCTCAACCCGTTGTGCTGGTCAGCGGTAGAGCACACGTTGACGGCGGTGGCGAACTGGACCCGCTCTACCAGTTTGTTGAGACGGGGCCGTTTGTCCACTCTGACCCGGATGGAGCATATTGCCTGGACTTTCAAACCAGCTCCCTGACGATTCTCGAGAGCCACTGTTTTGATCTTGACTTCACCAACCATGAGATCAACAAAGACTTGGAAACGGACGGTTTCGCCTTTATTCTGCCGTTCCCAGATGGAACAGAGCGCCTGGCGCTGCGCCACGGGACTGAAGTCTTGGATCACCGCGCAAAAAGCCAACACCCACCGGAATTGAGCCTGAACCAGGTTCAAATGAGGATCACAGACGATGGTTCAATTCCGATCTCGTGGACAGGCTTCGACCAGGACAACGACGAGCTGCAATATGCCGTGCTGTACAGCCAGGATGATGGCGGGTCCTGGTCTCCCCTGACGGTAGGCTTCAAGGAAACGTTTGTAGAGTTTGATACCAACCTGTGGGCTGGCAGCGAAACCACCCGCCTACGGATCTCAGCCAGCGATGGGTTCAATACTTCTTCTGTAGATACAGATCCATTCCAAGTGGCACCAAAGCCACCCAGCGTGTGGATTTATCAGCCACAAAGCGAAACTGCATTGAACCCCTACGAAACGGTTTTCTTGAACGGCCATGCTGAAGACTTGGAGGACGGTTTGTTACAAGGTTCTAATCTGGTATGGACTTCAAACATTGATGGATTCCTCGGCACGGGTGAGCAGCTCATCCTGCCTGGTTTATGGCTTACTCCAGGAGATCACACGATCACATTGACGGCTGTGGATGGCGATGGTCAGCTCGGAACTACGTCGGTCGAGGTCTTCATCGGGCAAAAAATGTACCTGCCGGTCATGTCAAAGACAGACTGAAAATCCCCCATAGTTGTATGACCATCTGATCAGGTGGTCAAACTAGCAGGGTGGCCCATGACAACAGGAGAAAGATGATAAGGAGGTGATTG
>CAYFXH010000237.1:0-4268 GCA_964346905.1 uncultured Desulfobacteraceae bacterium
GGATTGCGGAATGTGAAATGTGAAATGCGAGATGTGAGATGTGGGATGTCTGATTCTGCACCTGGCCACTCCCCAACTTTTTATTCCAGATCTCACATCTCACATCGACGACTCATACATGTTTTCTGCCTGGATGGCCAAGTGTATGAATCGAGATCCGCACATGGTACTTCGTGACTGATTATTTCTTGTCAAAGCCTTTGGTCAGTGATAGATTGCAAAGCAACGTACCAAGAAGGTGCTTGCAGGTTTTATCTGCGGTTTTGGAAGGGCCACGAAGGCTTCTGTGTTAGGAGAGTGAACGTGGCCCTATGTGGTTAGGCAGCAGGAGGTGACCGTCATGTGTGAAGCCAACGCCTATCTGCTCAAGGGTGGCAAAGAGGAGCTGATTCTCGAGGCTGTGGACATCCTGGAGCCCGACGAGGAAGGAAAGATTCGGCTGGCCAACATCTTCGGCGAGCAGAAGGTGCTGGATGCCAAGTTGAAGAGCATGTCGCTTGTCAATCACAAGATTGTGCTTGAGTAAGAAAAAAGGAATCTCTCGCCCGCTCCCCCCCTCTGCGGGCTCGCTTGAGTCCACAGAGGTCTCAGAGAAAAAGATGAGAGAATGTATTTAGATCGCTTAAGGCACCCTGCAAAGCAGGGTGTCCCGATAGGACTATCGGGACAAATGGCGAGAGCCTGATGCCAAGAGCAAGCAAGCTTATTCTTGTGCTCAGGATCTCGCCATTATGCCTTTAAGCGATCCCCTTCTGTTCTAAATCAAATCAGCCTTCAAACTATTAATTTAAGAGCTCTCTGAGGCTCTGTGAACTCTGTGAGAGACTTGTTGATCAAATCTCCACTTCCCGGTCCTGAGTCCTCGACGGAATTGTCTTGATGTCGAGGTGATGGTGGGCGGTGACGTAGCGGACCGTTGTAGTTTTGGCGCGCATGGCTACTGAATGGGTTATGGCAGTGCTGCCTTGGTACCGAACGCCGGGTAAGAAGTCACCCCCGGTGATGCCAGTAGCACAAAATATAATACTGTCCCCTTTGACCATATCTTCGATTTCATAGACTTTGTCAAGGTCCCCTTCCGAGTAGCCCATATCCAGAATTCTCTGCCGCTCCTCATCGTCCCGTGGCCAAATCTTGACCTGCATCTCTCCCCCCAGGCACTTCAGGGCGGCAGCGGCGAGGACCGCCTCAGGGCCTCCACCTATACCAAAGAGGATGTTCACGCCTGAATCCTCCATGGCAGTGGCAATAGCCCCGGCAACGTCACCGTCACTGATCAGCTTGATCCGCGCACCAGCCTCACGGACCTGGGCTATGATCTCAGCGTGGCGGGGACGGTCAAGGGCTATGGCGGTTAATTCTCGGGTGCGGGCGCCATAAGCCTTGGCCACTCGCTCGAGATTAGCCTTTACTGAATCATTGATGTCAATGCATCCCTTGGCTTGGGGACCAACTGCAATCTTGTCCACATAATAACTTGGCAGAGAGATAAGGGTGCCCTCATTGCCCACAGCGATCACTGAGATGGCATTGGGAAGTCCTTTGGATGTTAGGGTAGTCCCATCTATGGGGTCCACCGCAATGTCCACTTTGGGGTCTCTCAAGCCGCCGCCACCCACCTTCTCACCAATGTAGAGCATCGGTGCCTTGTCCTTTTCTCCCTCACCGATGATGATGGTACCGCGGATACTGACAAGATCCAGCATGCCCCGCATGGCGTCAACTGCTGCCTGGTCGGCTGCCTCTTTCTCACCCCTTCCCATCCAGCGGCTGGCTTTGAGAGCCGCCGCCTCCGTGACTCTGATGAACTCCAACGTTACTTCCCGACCCATGTCCATTGTCTAAATTACCCTCTCTTACCCGATTGTTAATATCTGTCTGAAGTCACCGCCACCAGAAGGTGCGTAGTGCCGCCTTATATTTTGAACCGTAAACCTTCTGACTTACGATTACTCCTGCTTACTTCCCGCTACCTCGTGCCTACGGCATACTGTAATCTAGCCGGTGAGCAGCCCAATGACCTCCCCGGCGAGGCCGGCGGAGTTGGTGGCTTCAAAGAGTCGAATGGCTTCCTCGTACGCCTGTTTGGTTATCCGTTCCTTGTATTCCGCTGCCACCGCATTCAGTTCGGCCGAGAAAGCCTTGTTCGCCTTCTTGATGTTGCCGCCGGTATTTCCGGTCTCCTCCGCCCAATCCCACATCTTCTCCCAAAGTTCGTCAGGAACGCCCCGGTAGGGCCGTTTGATGTAGTGTTTTTCTGGAGTGGTAATGGCGTTGCCATTTTGGTTCATGGCAAGACCGAAGCTGATGTTTTGCCAGAAAGTACCAACATTACCCTTGCGGATGCCGTGGTGAATAAACTGGGTGATCTTGTCCAGGGAGGTCCCGGTGATGCCGTGCTGGGCTATATCCACTTCCCATGGCTGAATCGCCTCCCAGATTTCCTTGGTGAGCTCAAGTTGAATACCTTCCTGGGTAGCACCGAAGTAGGTACCGTGGATGGAGCCGTTATTGATGGCGAGAAGATTGGGGTGGATGCCGCCCTTGACCATTTCACCGATAAACCAGGATGCTTCGTCCGGTCTGGTAAAACCTTCAGCACTACCGCTCTTGGCTCCGATTTCTCCTAGCTCCACCTCTAGGCCCAGGCCTGCGCCGACTACGGGCTGGGCCAACTCCAGGGTGGCGGCCAAATTTGCTTCGTTCTCCATGTAAGAGCAATCGATGGCGAAGGTGGTGAATCCGGCTTCCAGTTCACCGGCGACAAGGTCCGCTACTTCCGCCTTCTCATCTGGATTTTTCACGGTTATATGGTCGCCATGAATGGCAAAGGGTACCGAGGTGTTTCCCAGTCGATCATTCTCAGCCACGATAAACTCGGCGAAGCTCATCGGGTCAAACTCGGTATAACCCAATTCAGACTTGGCGATTTCATAAATTACCGGTGCCTGTGTGACTACGGATGCCCGGATAATGCCCTCGAGCGGCAGGCGGCAGCGGATGTTTGCGGCCATTATCATCGCACTTGCCTTCCGGGCAGCGTTGAAAAGCACCTTGCCGTTTACCAGTGGTGCTTTGGAATTTGGGAAACGTTTTTGCACGTTCTCGGGTCTAAATTTTGACAGATCACTACTCATGGCCCTTCCTCCTATCCATGCAAGGGTGGGAAAAATTGGCTTGGGTGAACCTCTCTTACTATTTACCACAGGGCGCTTAAAAAACAAGGAGCAAAATCATTTCCTGCTTTGCTAGTGCACTGGTTTTATGGTACGCCATTAGGGAGCTGTTGTGTCACTATCCGCAACACGTACCCTGGGCAAATAGTTTTTCTGGGCCCCATGAGGATCGATTGGCAGGGAGACCAGCGGAGATCATTCTTACCAGTACAGCGGGCGAACTCCTGGACGTTGATGCACTCGCCTATCCTGAGGACACTCATCTTATTGTGGATCCTTACGCTGTTCTAAAAGAATCAGACGCCACCATGGGTGAGCTTGTCGCCGAGGCAGAAGCTACACTGCCTCGACCATTGGGGGAGATCATCACGGTCCAGACCAAGGGCGTGAGTGCAACCTGGCTTCTCCGCTTGGTTGTTCTTGATTTCCATGGGCAGCACCACTGTCGGGCTAAAACGGTTGAGGCGACCCTGCGTCAGTTAATTTGGCAGGTAGCCCTTCTGAAAACTCGACGTCTGGGACTTGATCGCTTTGAGCTTTTGGAACCATGCATATCTGCATACAGGGTTCTGTCCTGCCTGTGCGACCAAGTGAGCAAAGTAAAAGCTGCAGGTAGCTCTCCCCCAACAACCTTGATTTTTTCCATACATCAACCGGCGGCCCTGCGTCATTACCAGGTGGCTCTGGCGAATCTACCAGGTAAGGATTGAGGGATTTCGGATTGCGGATTTGGGAAGGCATAGGGCATGGAGCATAGGGCATGGAGCAGAGGGCATGGAGCATAGGGAAATACAGTGGGCAGCTGGCAGCTAGCAGCAGGCAGAAGTAAGATTGGAGATTTAGGTTTCAGTGTTCAGTGTTCGGGTTTCAGGACGGATGGAAGTTTCAGGTCTCAGCCTTC
Organism: uncultured Desulfobacteraceae bacterium; assembly: GCA_964346905.1. Lineage (GTDB taxonomy): Bacteria > Desulfobacterota > Syntrophobacteria > BM002 > BM002 > BM002. The sequence goes on from CAYFXH010000237.1 coordinate 4,078, forward strand.
AGTGTTCAGTTTTCAGTTCTTGTGCTTCTCACCACTGACACCTGAGCCCTGAGCCCTGACCCCTGAGCCCTGAGCCCTGAGCCCTGAACCCTGAATCCATAGGGCATGGAGCAGAGGGAAATACAGTGGGCAGCAGGCAGCAGGCAGTATCGTTATCCGTTATTAGGTATTCGTTATTTGGGAGATCTGCC
>CAYFXH010000238.1:0-4235 GCA_964346905.1 uncultured Desulfobacteraceae bacterium
GAGCGAGGAGTCAGAAAACAGAATTTCGGATTTTGGATTTCGGATTGCGGAATTTGGGAATTAAGGGATTTGAGATATTCAAAGCTCGATAACGATTTACGGTTTACCGTTCACTCCTGACTCCTGGCTCCTGGCTCCTGGATTCTGACCCCTGACCCCTAATCCCTAATCCCTGATGACTGAGCACTGAATATTTCTCTAAGAGTTGCAAAAGGTTGCAGTCGAAGATACACTGCTGGAAAATTGTTATCGAAAACAGTGGGGGAGAGGCCGAGAATGACCCAGACAAAAATGGGCAAAAAAAAGCAGAAATCTGATGAGACGCGACCGCAACCGGATTTTTTGGAAAAAGTAACCCTGCTCAGCGACGATGATATCTACCTCTTCAACGAGGGGAGTCATTACCGTTTGCAAGAGAAACTCGGCTCACACCTGGTCACTGCCGGGAAGGTGCACGGGACATACTTTGCTGTCTGGGCTCCGGATGCAGAGCAGGTCTTCGTCATGGGGGACTTCAACGATTGGAGCAAGGCTGATCATCCGCTCCAACCCAAAGGGAGCTCGGGAATCTGGGAAGGGTTTATCCCAGGCGTGGGCAAGGGGGCCCGCTACAAGTATCACATTGTTTCCCGTTATCATGGCTATCGGGTGGATAAGGCTGATCCTTTCGCCTTCTACAACGACCCGCCTCCGGAGACCGTTTCCATCGTCTGGGACTTGGAATACACCTGGAACGATCAGGAATGGATGGCCAAGCGCGGCAGCCGCAGCGCACCGGACGCCCCCATCTCCATCTACGAGGTTCACCTGGGCTCCTGGATGCGGGTGGTTGAGCAGGACAACCGTTGGCTTACCTACAGGGAGCTTGCTGTCAAGCTGGCAGAGTATGTGCAGGAGGTGGGATTCACCCACGTACAGTTCCTGCCGGCGTGATCCTGGACTGGGTGCCCTCGCATTTCCCCACAGACGAGCACGGGATCGGTTTTTTCGACGGGACTCATCTCTTTGAACATGCCGATCCCCAAAAGGGATTCCACCCGGATTGGGACAGCTTCATTTTCAACTACGGTCGAGCCGAGGTCCGCAGTTTCCTCATAAGTAGTGCGCTTTACTGGTTGGATACTTATCATGCGGACGGATTGCGGGTGGATGCTGTTGCTTCCATGCTCTATCTCGACTATTCCCGCAAGGAGGGCGAGTGGATTCCCAACGTGTACGGTGGTCGTGAAAACCTGGAGGCCATTACCCTTCTGCGTCGCCTTAACGAAGAGGTGTATCGTCTCCATCCAGATGTGCAGACCATAGCCGAGGAATCCACTGCCTGGCCTATGGTCTCCAGGCCCACCTACGTTGGCGGTCTCGGCTTTGGTATGAAGTGGGACATGGGCTGGATGTACGACACCCTGACCTACATGTCCAGGGATCCCATCTTTCGGAAGTATCACCATAACCAACTCACCTTTCGGCTCTTGTACGCCTTCACCGAAAACTTTGTCCTGCCGCTCTCACACGATGAGGTGGTGCACGGCAAAAGCTCGCTCCTGGGCAAGATGCCGGGAGATAATTGGCAGAAGTTCGCCAACCTCAGGCTTCTCTTTGGCTACATGTACGGTCAGCCGGCCAAAAAAATGCTCTTTATGGGAGGAGAATTCGGGCAGTGGCAGGAGTGGTATCACGAAGTGAGTCTGGAATGGCACTTGCTTGAATTTCCGCCGCATGCCGGCTTGCAACGGTGGGTGAAGAATCTGAACCGGACCTACCGCAGTGAGAAGGCGCTGCACGAGCTTGACTTTGATCCGGCAGGTTTCGAATGGGTGGATTGTAACGACACCGAGCAGAGCACCTTGAGCCTCATTCGGAAGGCGAAATCAACGGATGAGATCATACTCGCCGTGTTCAACTTTACCCCGACACCCAGACTGGACTACCAGGTTGGAGCGCCACGGGGGGGTTACTGGCGGGAGATCCTCAATAGTGACGCTGAGGAGTTCGGCGGCAGTGGCCACGGTAATTTTGGCGGGGTTGAGACCGCGCCCTTTGAAGTGCACGGTCGGCCGTACTCTTTGAACCTTACCCTGCCACCTCTGGCTGCAGTATTCTTCAAGCATAAGGTGTAGTAGCGGTATCAGTGGTCCGTGGTCCGTGGGGCTAGCGCTAAAGGGTAGATTCAGCTAACAACGGGCAGCGCAGGAAAAAACACAGGCTGAAACCGTAAGGCTGAAGGAGATACTATGTAAAACTTTTTGGCCTTGCGCCTTGTGCCCACATATAGGAGCAAGCTCCCGCTTGCGACCAGGATGAAATCGTTTTCTTATTGACATGAACTTTTCCAGCTGCCTATAGTAGTAGCTCGACCTCATTTTCTAAATCGTCTTAAAGAGACCTTACTTCAATTCTGCCCTTTTCAGACTTATTACTTATCGCAACTCATTGGAGTCATTGTCTTCAACCTCCAAGGGAAAGTCATGCGGAGGGAATCACAGAGGCTGCAGAGATGGGACCGCCAACAAGTTCATATGCTCTTTGGGAGTTTCAGTGTTTTAGACCCACCGAAGAAAAACTGCTCCAAAGGGAGAACTAGAATAAGGACCTCAATATGGATCACAAACTACAGCACGTAAGGGAGGCAAATAGTGTGTCTACAAAGGAGAGCAAGAAGAATCTTGTCAATTGGTTCTTAGTAACCATTTTGCTCACCACGGCTTGGCTTTTGCTATCTACGGTTCTGGCTGAGACAAACACCTTAGAGTTTGGAAACGTGGCCGATAACAGGGACTTTGAAACAGAGACGCCGCATGCCACTCAGTTGTGGGAGCCCTACCTCACCACTTCCTCTTGGCCCACATTACATCACGACCCCTACAACTCAGACTTCAGTCCCGTCGAAAATCAGGCGTTTGACCAGCGCGGAGCCCCCTTCCTGTTTTGGTATGAGCTGGGAAGTGAGATAGGTGAGGATGGGAAGCCCACCGGTGCAGGTGGTGCGATTACGACCATGATGCAGTCGATCGACGATGCCTCCGGACTGGTATTCGTGCCCACGGGCAAGCCCGGCCAGCCTTCCTTGCACGCTTTTTATACACAAGCTGAAAACGGACACGCGGCCGGCGACGTGGCCTGGACCTCGAGTCAATTCAAGAACGAAGAAGGGGAGCAGCTGGACGTGACAGCGATCAGCAGCAACCCGCTGCTCGGCAGCGCTGGCTCGGTATACATAGGTGATCACCGGTATCTCTGGGCCTTCCAGCGACAAGGGGGGCTCAAATGGTACGCCCCCATCCCCCATGAAGCGGGGAGCGAAGGTGTCCCTTTTGTTTCCTCTGTCTTCACGCGCCAGGTGTATCTGCCGGATGGCAGCAGCATTGCCGGCGTTGGTGGCATTACTACCCGGGGTGAGCTCACCATCTTTGACACCAAAGACGGCACACCCCTCGTGGATTACTATTTGTTGCCCGGGGTGTTGAGGCCAGAGCCCACAGATGGAAAGGAGATAGAAAACCCCATAGCCACGTGTTTGTGGCGGGACGTGGAAGGAAAACCCATGGTGGCCGAGGAGCTGATCGATGCGTATATCCAGGGTAATGCTGGCGTGGGCGTACCCGTGTCCAACACCCCGCTCGTGTTGCCAGACCCTTACAACGAGCGGACCACCCGGGTGTACGTGCCAGCGCTCTTGGCCCCGACTACCGAGAAGCCAAGCGAAGACCTCGAGTACGATCTGAAGCTATTTCGCATCGACGTAACCTTCAGTGACGACGGACGAGCCACCGCAGCCGAGCCAGCCCACTGGTCCGAGCCGCTACCGGACGGAACTCTACCGGGCGTGGTTCCCGACGGCGGCGGGTCGGCTACCAGTCCTACCGCCTCGGCCGATGGCCAGGTCATTTTTGTTGGAGACAGACGCGGTATCTTGTATGGTTTTGATGCAGATTCTGGACAAAAGCTATGGGAACTGCAGGTAGGGACCATGTGGCGCTCCATCACCGCCACGTGGCCCGACACAGAGGAGATTTACGTGGTGGCTGAGAACATGCTCAAGAAGTTTGTCCTCGGCGAGGGGCACGTTCCCCGTCAAGATGACCCCGATGCGGTGCAAGACTTTCAAATCTTAGCTCGCACCTTGGTGCCTTACCACCCCATGTTTAGCCGGATCGGCATCGCCGGCGGCTTTGCGGTTGCGGCCCCGACCCGCATCTACACTTCGGCCATCCTCGGGTACGAGTTGACCGATGAGG
>CAYFXH010000239.1:0-1016 GCA_964346905.1 uncultured Desulfobacteraceae bacterium
AGTTTCTTGAATTCTTCAGCGTAGTTGAAATCCTCGCCCATTGGATTGGACTTGGCGGAATGCTGGTGCAGAATGTTAAGGTTCAACTGGTTCGGCCACCAGTCCCGGGTCGACGTGCCACCGCCGGCAGTGGGTCTTTTAGCTCCGCCCGTTACCGGGCTCTTGCTATCTTCATTCATAAAGTTTCCTCCTTTCGTTGATAATCTTTCAGGATGCTCTGCATTGATCACAAAATCCTTCCAAGTGTACCTTTTTCTCCAAGACAACAAACTTTTCTTTGATTTCGGCAGGAATCTCCAGAGCATCGTAGAACTCATCACGAAAATCTATAATCTCTCCACAGCTGATGCATCTGAAATGATGGTGCGGCTCTAGGTTAGGATCAAAACGTTTGGGATCTCCAGTGCCCCCTACAGCTTTAGCCAATCCAATTTTATGAAATGTCAGTAGAGTTCGATTTACCGTATCTAAAGATATGTTTGGATAATACTCGCTTACCTTCTTATAGATCATGATAGCAGATGGATGTTCAAGTGAAGAGAGCAATTCTTTGTATATTGCAACTCTCTGGGGGGTTATGCTCAAGCCATGTTCACGGCAAATGCTCTCAAAAGAAAGCAGCCTCTCTTCTGTCCTATCGCTTCCGACACTCATATAGCCTGTGACCGCTTGGTTGGGAGTAAAATAAAGCAGTGCTCAGCAGATAAGGCCCGCCGAGTATTTGCTCTCTTACTAAAATTGCACAATATGATCCCAACTTATATCGTAGTGAATCCTATTTTTCAACCCTGTTTTCAATTTTATCTGGATCGCCAAAAGTAATCTGCAACTCTAAATGCTTAGCTAATATACCAAGACTACTAGAAAAAACAGAATCTATGACGTGCAGCTTGCCAATATGTGAACTTTCGAGAAATTCAAGATATGAAAAGGAGATCGAAACGTATTGGTGGGATGTCAGAGTTTACATATATAGCAGAGAAGTGAACTCCTAAGCCAGACACATTTACACACCA
>CAYFXH010000239.1:1026-4083 GCA_964346905.1 uncultured Desulfobacteraceae bacterium
AATTAAAGATATGAAAAGGATATGTGAAACTGTGGATTACATTCCTTAATTCACACTATTACCCCAGAAAGTTCCGCACTAAATGTTGGGCTGATTCGCTAAGGCGTTGCGGTTTCTCCACCGCATCGCCTTAGCTGAACTAGTTGGTCTGATTAGAAGGCACAGTCTAGTTTTTTGGACTACGGTAATTTTTTTATAATCTCCGCAAACTCCTCTCTTGTGAAAGCTTTCAGAGTGGTTGTCCTTGCGTTCCCCTGAGCGCCCACGCCCAAAGCGAACGCCACAGCCATCTCATCATTAGGACACTCTCCGATGCCAACGTAATCATATTCGCCCATCACTGAATAGAAGCCGATCACTTTGCCTCCCGCCGCTTCAAAGGCCTTAGTGCCTTCTTCAATCCTCTGAGGTGCCTCTTTGATGTTCCTAATCCCCTGATCAGTTAATTTATATAAGACAACGTAAGTCGGCATAGAACTTACCTCCTTGCCTCCAAAATGTACAGTGAGTTGCCATTAGACCTGTTTAAATGCCAGCCAGATACAAAAGCCCCTAGAGGTAAGAATTCCCCTAGAGGCTTCATATCGGCATCTTCTGCAACCCTCTCCACATGACTATCACCTAGAGATAGAAGACAATTATTGCGATAAGTTATTTTCAGGCCGAGCAGGACTGTGCAGCATTAAAGGTATGGTCTTTCGACGATGCGATTGAAAGTGAGATCGAGCTAATTTCAGAATAGGGTAGCGAGCTAGAGCATGTCTATACGAAAAACCACCATTTTGAGATTAACCGGTTGGCTCAAAGCGGAAGGTTTAAAATGGAAATTATATATCCCTAAATCTAAACTTTGGCTGGCCTTGACTCTGGCACAGGATGTTGAGAAGAAAAAAAGCGGAGCCGAAACTCCGCAATGCTCTTTAAAAATTATCTGTCGTTTGGCCTCTGGCCTCTTACTATGTTTAGCCGGTTTTGTTTAGCTTTCAGCCCTTCGACCCACCAAGCAACCAGCTCCTTGGCCCTTTTTTTGCAGAGATTTGCGAGAATGAGACGGGGGTGATGGCTACGGATGCTTGATACGTGGAAAGAGGGACGCTTAAGAAATATTTGCATGTAAATGACATGACCATTGTTGGACTTGGATGGGAACAGAAGATGTCGAAATAGGATGAGCGTCCCCATATATACATTGTTTGTATAACGACAGAAGCGTGATGTTACAAAAGCCCAAGAAAACAAGCCGTGAGGCCGGATTTGTTAGCCAAGAATTTCTAGCCCCAATTGCCTGCGGTTTGATTGCAACTGCTGCCGTGATCCCTTGGCTAGTTAAGCACAAATTGAACACAGTTATCATCCTGATCTGCATCGCTTGGGGCCTTATATGTCTCGTTGGGCTTATCTACAAGATATCTGATCAAAAAGAACAAAGAAGGTTGGATGATGAATTCAGAAAACAGAAGCGAGAGTGGCTAGAGCGTTGGCCGAGACCGGTTAATGTAGAGAACCGCTCCTTTCTCGGATGGAAAATCGAAGTTGATATCGAAGCAACGCGTAAGCTGTATCCCCAAGGTTGCAAGGCAGCATCTGAAGGATGTGGATGTTTAATGTGCCGAAATTACCAGGCGCAGAAGCTCAACTTGTTACCTGAAAACATCATTAGTTTTCTTGAGGGGATCGGTATTCGCCCTGAGTGCGAGTCACATATTGTCTGTGATGACTTTGGCGAGCTCAGAGAATATGAAATTGAGTTTGATTTTATTGGTCGTATAGTAGGCTGGCCGAAAGGTCGAAAAACGCGCATGAAAGGAATGACTCTGGAGTTTATTCATTGGCACATGAGCACCACCAGGCATAAAGGCTGCCCTGGAATCAGGCTAACTCTGCATGATGTGCCATGGGTTATTGATACTCCGAAATTGGATTCTGTCAGCTTTGACGTGGAGGTATTGGATGATAGGATCTTGCACGTTGTGTATGGTGGCGTGCCTGAAGGTTTTCACGCAAGGCTGGCGATACTACAAAAAAGCGTACGGGTCAAGGAATTGGCAAGTGAGCTCACCGGCAGTGGAGAGGTGGATTTTGATACCTCTGAACTGAAGCACGGAGAATATAGACTTCAGATGGTTATTTTTGAAGAAGATCTTCGCCACAGATCTTTTTACACAAGCTTTATTGTTGAGTAACTGTCGAATTGTAGATTGTAGATTTCGGATTGGGGAGTTGGAAGGGCATGGGGCATTAACCAGCTGGCAGGGGGCAGCTAGCAGCAAGCAGTAAATGAAAAAGCAAGGAGTCAGGAGCCAGGGGTCAGAAAGCAGTCGACAGCCAAAAAAACTCTTTTGCCTGAAACTTGAAGCTCTTCGGCTCTCTAAATTTTCTAACACTGGCCTTATAAAAGACTCTTTAACTCTTCCACAGTTACACCGGCCTGGCGAATGATGGCCCGCAGGGTACCCTTGGCGATTTCCTTGTGATCAGGTACGGTGAGTCTTCGGTGGGGAGGATTCTCATTCCTCAAGATGATGTGACTACCTGTCTGGTGATCCACCTGGTAGCCGATTCTTGCCAAAGCCTTACAAATCTCTTTTCCCGAAACAAACGGCAGTTTACTCAAATGGCGACCTCAACGATTTCTTCGTCAATCGAAGGCGGAATCGGCTCGCCGTGTTTCTTCAAACTCTCAAGATACCCGCGAATAGCGTCTTGAATGTTTTCAACAGCTTCTTGTCTGGTTTTTCCCTGAGAGAGGCAGCCGGGCAAAGAGGGACACTCTGCTATAAAGACCCCGTCTTCGTCCTGCTCGATCAGGATTCGATATTTCATCTCCTATCTCCGAGTAACAAGTTTTTTTGAGGCCCCATCATAGCACAGGACTCGGACCGGTGGAAGGTTGAAAAAGCGGCATGGAGCAGGTCATTAGTCATGTATCATTTCGCATTTGTTCATTTCTCATTAGTCATTAGGCTTCGCCGTCCTTAACGCTGCGCTGTCATTTGTTGTATGAGGTACTGGATCGCGGCTGCCTGCCCGCCATCGCTCTCGCCCGTCCGCCATCGG
>CAYFXH010000240.1:0-4036 GCA_964346905.1 uncultured Desulfobacteraceae bacterium
TCAACATTCAGACTATGGCCACGCACAGGAGGTTGGTCTGGTGGTTTCATGATGTCACTGAAAAACAGGAAGCTCAAACCGTGGAAATCACCGGCCCGCCCAAGGAGTCCGCCTTTGACGAAGCGGGGAATCCCACCCAGGCTGCCCTTGGTTTCGCCCGGGCACAGGGGGTGAGCCCCGAGGAACTCCAGATCAAGCAAACGAGCCGAGGTGAGTATGTGGTTATTTCCCTTCACCAGCCTGGCGTCTCCACCGTTGAACTCTTGAGTGGATTGCTTCCGGACCTGATTCCAAATATCCCCTTTCCCAAGTCCATGCGCTGGGGGGATTTAAAAATTCATTTTGCCCGACCAATTCACTGGATCGTAGCCTTGTTGGGCAAGGAAATCGTTCCATTCACCTATGGTAACGTGACCAGTGGAAACACCTCTTATGGACATCGCTTCATGAGCCCGGGCCCGTTTGAGGTCACCGAAATTGACGGGTATACGGAAACCCTCCGTGAACGGTTCGTAACCGTAGATATACAGGAGAGACGGGAGCGAATCCGCGAGCTCATCGTTGACTGCGCCAAAGAGAAAAATGGCAATATTCTGGAGGATGAGGCTCTTTTGGACGAAGTAGTGCAACTGGTGGAGTATCCCACTGCAGTGATTGGAAGTTTCGATGAGCACTTCCTTCAGTTACCCCAGGAGGTGCTCATCACTGCCATGCGTTTTCATCAGCGCTATTTCGCGGTGGTGGACGATGCCGGCCAACTCATGCCCCACTTCGTCACGGTCAATAACACCTTGACCCGCGATCCTGAAGTGGTGGCCCACGGGAACGAGCGGGTGCTCCGGGCCCGTCTCGATGATGCCCGCTTTTACTATGTGGAGGATCAGAAGGTCGCACTGGAAGACAGGGTTGAGGAACTCAAAGATGTAGTCTTTCACTCCAAGCTGGGGACTTCTTACGAAAAGATGGAGCGTTTCAAGACCCTGGCTGAGTATATGGTGGATCAGATAGCACCGGAGCAAAAAGCTACTGTTAGTCGTGCCGCATACCTGTGCAAGGCTGACCTGGTCACCGGCACCGTTGGGGAGTTCCCAGAACTCCAGGGTGTCATGGGACGGGCCTATGCCCGGCTTACTAAAGAGGATGAGACGGTGTCCCAGGCTATCTATGAACACTACCTGCCCACCCATGCTGGAGGCGACCTACCAACCGAATTGGCCGGCTCCCTGGTCAGCATAGCAGACAAACTGGACACGGTGGTTGGCTGCTTCGGGGTCGGTCAGATCCCAACCGGCACTTCTGACCCTTTCGCTCTGCGCCGTCAGGCCCTGGGGATCATACGTATCATATTGGAGAGAGGCCTCTCTCTCTCCCTCTCTGATCTTATCAAAAAGGCCATTGCCGGCTTGGACGGTAAGCTCACTGAACCCGAGGAGCAAACCCACCAAGCCGTGTTAAATTTCTTCAAGAGGAGATTGCAGCATTTTCTTATTGGCAAGGCTCATCCTCCAGATGTGGTAGACGCAGTACTCACCTATCATCTGGACCCGCTTGTTGAAACCGTAGCAAAAATAACCACGCTTCAAGCATTCAAGGAGCGAAAGGAGTTTGAACCCCTGGTGGGAGCGGTCAAGCGGGTGGTAAACATTCTCAAGGATCCGGTTGCTGAACCCGTGGATCCCAAGAGGTTCGCCGATCAGGCTGAGAAAGAGTTGTATCAGGAAATGACAGTCTGCGTACAAAACCTGGAAAAGCCTCTTGCGGCACGGGACTATAATACTGTGTTGGAGCAGCTGGGTCACCTGAAAGCGCCCATCGATCGTTTTTTCGATGAGGTACTGGTTCTGGACGAGGATAAAGCCGTGCGGCAAAATCGGCTGGCCATGCTCACCCAGATCGCCAGCCTCTTCCAGCAGGTGGCAGACTTTTCACGCTTCGCTGTCTAGCACTTCCTTAAGACTGCTGTACGAGCCCCGGCCCGCCGGGTAGGTACATGTGTAGACAATAGTATTCCGCATTCCTGTTGAACCGGACGTATGGAAAACTGTCATCATCCCCCCCGACCTCTTTGCTCTCTCCCCTGGTCTCTCACGATTGCATCTACCAGCGGGTAAAAACCATTTCATATGTTCTGAATCAAGCATGCTATGAAGAATCCCTTTACAAGGTTCTGCCTTTTTGTTAGCATGCGGTGATTTTTTAGGAGAGCTGGCCCAATCCAACGCATGAAACTTAAGAACATACCCTCAGAAACCGTTTCACTCCGGACACTCCGGTTGTACACGGACCTGTCCTCTTCCCTGAAGCCTCATGCACATTAAGCAGCTCGAACTCTTCGGATTTAAGTCTTTCGTCGACAAAGCCGTTATCACTTTTCCCACTGGGATCTGCGCGGTGGTTGGGCCCAATGGATGTGGCAAGAGCAACATTGTTGACGCAATTCGCTGGGTCTTGGGAGAACAGAGCGCCAAACAACTCCGCGGTAAGGTCATGGAGGAGGTTATCTTCAGCGGTGCCAACGTACGTCCGTCTTTGAATTTTGCTGAGGTTTCACTCGTTCTTTCAAACGAGGATGGCAAGGTACCACCGCCTTATCACGAGTTTAGTGAAATAATGGTTACCCGCCGCCTGTTCCGCTCCGGAGACAGTGAATACCTCATCAACAAAATGCCGTGTCGAAGAATGGACATAAGCAAGCTTCTCATTGACGTCGGCATCGGGCACCGACACTATGCCATTATCGAACAGGGTAGGATCACCCAAGTTTTGGAGTCGAAACCAGATGACATCCGCGCCCTGATTGAGGAAGCTGCAGGAATCACCAAATTCAAAATTAAGAAGAAGGCCGCCCTCCGTAAAATCGAACTGACCAAACAGAACCTCCTCCGCCTCGGTGACATCATCGCTGAAGTTTCGCGTCACCTGTCGAGTCTCAAACGCCAGGCCCAACGAGCAAGCCGTTACCGAACACTCAAGAAGGAAATGAAGCAGCTTGAAATCACTCGGGCACTGCACCACTATTGGCAGTGGCGCAATGAGTTGGAACTGCTGGAAAAAGACCTCCAATCTCTGAAGGATTCACAGTCAGAGCGAGCGGCACAGTTGGGCAAATTGGATGTTGAGATTACGGACCATGCCGGCCAGATGCACGAGATAGAGGAGAGTCTCCAGCAACGTAGAGAAGCTCTTTTTCAGTTGAAGAGCTCAATCAGCAGTGATGAGAATAGCTTGCTCCACTTACGCCGTCAAACCCAGGAACTACATGAGAGACAGCAACGTTTGGCTCAGGAGATTTTGGAGCAGGAGAAACGTCAAGAGGAACGTGCCCAAGAAAAGGACCGCCTCGCTAACGAGCAACGGGAATTGGCGGAAACATGCTCTGAGGCCGAAGTCTCGGCCAAACAGCTGGACAGTGAATTGAATCAAGAAAAAACACGTTTGCATAAGCTGGCTGATCAGCTGGATGCAGGCAAGGGTGATCTCGTCGACCTTTTGGCAGAAATGGCGAGGGTGCGCAACGACCAATTATCTATGCGTAAACAACGTGAAGATTTTGATCGCCGCCAGAAAAGCCGTGAACTTGAATATCAAGACCTCGAGGAAAAATACAATCAGTTGCAGCCGGAACGTCAGAGTCTGAGAAAGCAAAAGTCCGCTATGGATGCCGAGGCTGAGAAACTGTCTGGGGAGGTGAATTCTCTAAATCAGAAGAAACAAGAGCTTGAACGAGGGCGAGATGATGCCGCAGAGGCCATAACCGGGTTGGAAAGCAGCTTCCACCAGCGACAATCCCAACTACAAGTACTCCTGGAGATGGAAAGTACCTACGCCTGGTTTAACGATGCAGTTAGGGCGCTCATGAACGCCAAAGATGAGGAGGAGCTCAACTGCAACATCCGCGGCGCGGTGGCCGAAATGCTGGAGGTAGATGCCAACCACCGGTTGGCGGTGGAAGCGGTTCTCGGTGGCCGTTTGCAGGCCTTAGTGGTGGATTCACTGAGTGATGCCTGTGTTGCTTTGGAACATCTGAAACGCACTG
>CAYFXH010000241.1:0-3983 GCA_964346905.1 uncultured Desulfobacteraceae bacterium
GTTGTCAGTTGTCCGTTGCAAGAAAAGCATAGGGCAAAGGGCATAGGGTACAGGGTACAAGGTGTAAGGCTGAGGGCGTAAGGCGCAGGGCAGAAGGCAGAATTAGAATTGGGAATTTGCTAGCTCCTGTCTAAATATTCGTGTCGCCTGCGTGGCAAAGTCTGTGGAAAAAAATAGGGACTGGCCGACTTGGCTCAGTCCCTTATTTTTTTCTGGTCGGGACGGGCGGATTTGAACCGCCGGCCCCCTGCTCCCAAGGCAGGTGCGCTGACCAGGCTGCGCTACGTCCCGATTTCTCGTGCTTCTCTAATGATGCCCTAAAAGCTGGCAATTTCGTATCACAGGCATTTGTTTAATGCAAGGAGTTTGCGCTGTCCCTTCTTCTATAGTGGTGCCTTGGATGCGGCTGTACGCGACGTTTGCGATCCTTGGTTTTTCGATCTACCACAGAGGCACAGAGAGCACAGAGGGAACTTTTCTTTTGCCCGATCGGGAGACGGCGATCGGGCAAAAAAGCTCAGCCCTGCGGGCTTCCCTTTAGAGGTGGCCAGAGCAGATGCCACCGGGCTCCTAATTAACCAACCTCTTAATACCTTCCTTTAGCACGGGGACGTTGAAATTGATCAGCAAGCCCACCTTGATGCCGGACAACTTCAGATAGGTCAACAGCTGCGCTTCATGGATCGGCTCCAACCTTTCACAGGCTTTCAATTCAACTATCAACTCGCTTGCAACCACAATATCCAGCCGGTAGCCATGATCCAAATTGACCCCTTTGTACTCTAAGGGTATTTCTTTTTGCCTTTCGTGTTGAATCTCTCTCAGCCTAAGTTCTACACACAGGCATTCTTCGTAAGTACTTTCCAGCAAACCCGGTCCGAGCGCCTTGTGAACCTCAATGGCTGCCCCAATGACCTCGCCGGTGAGATCGTTTATGTCCACTGTGCCTCCCTTCGATAGCTATACCTTTTCCGGCAAAGCCGGAGGTTTCTTTTCCCTGGCCGTCGCCCGCCCGCCATCGGCTTCGCCTTCAGGCGAGGCGGGCGGGTCTCCCGGCCAGGGAAAAATTCACCTCCTCTGTGCTCTCTGTGCCTCTGTGGTTAATCTTCTTGTGTTTTGAGCTGTTACTCTGGCTTAGGGCCGGGGACCAAGAGCTCTTTCTCTTGCATTTGGCGGTATTGAATGATCGCCTCAACCAGTGCCCGGGCAAAGATCTCCTGAAATGCTGGTTTTTGCAACTGGACCGCCTCCTCCGGACGATTCAGGGAACCCAACTCCACCAGCACAGCAGGCATCTGAACCCTTCTGAGCAAATAGAGATCCGCCTCAAGCACTCCTCCAGTGTGCCATGATGGCAAGGCCCTGAGTAACTCCTGTTGCACTATTGCGGCCAGCTTCTGGCTCCTCTCCCAATACGGTAGTTGTTCCTGATCCCAAGGTGGCGGCTGATTAGATGGAGGTGAAACGGTGGGCGCAGCGGTTGCTGGTGACCAGTAATACAGAGAGAACCCCACGTTCACAGGGACAAAAGAGTTGCCCAAGTGAAGGCTGATCAAGAGATCGCCGTCGCGATGATTGGCCATGCCAGCCCGCTCGTCCAGAGAAACGCTGTAATCATCCGTGCGGGTCAAGACCGGTCGAACAGTCCCAGTCTCAGCTAGCGCCTGGACCAGCTTCTTGGCCAAAGCCAGAGTGACTTCCTTTTCATGGATCTCACCCGATCCCCTGCCTCCAGTATCCTGTCCGCCATGGCCAGGATCCACGATCACTCTAATCATCTTGAGGGGGGATTGGCTGTAGATGACACCAGGCCAGAGACAAAGACCAGAAATAGTCAATGCTATCAGCACCAAAAGTAGACGCTGTGGCTTATTTTTCATTGCGCATTTATCATTTTGCATTTCGCATTGCTCATTTAACCGCAGACACGCGCAGATTCACCCTGTGGAATTTCGCCTCGCGAACTCGCCGAAGGCGAGGCGGACGGCTGAGTCTGCGGTTAATTCCTTACTCCCTGCCTTCTGCCTGCTGCCCGCTGCCTCCTGCCCTTTGCCCGCTGCCTTCCGCCTGCTGCCGACTGGCTCTTGCTCGCTGCAGGGGAAATCCCACCTGCAGTTTTGCCGTGTTCATGAAGAATACACCTAAGAGAACAAGCACCACCATAGTGAGAAAGTGGAGCAGTATAGCGTAAGCAAGAGCAGTTTCCTTGACCACTCCAAACAAGGCCAGAGCCACCACGCTCGCATAGTGATAATTGCCGATGAAGCCCGGCGCTGCTGGCAGGGCAATGCCGATACAGGTCAACGCCAGGACAGTGATGCCTGCGAACCATCCCAATTGCAAACCCATGGAGTAAAACATAACCACAAAGGCAACCACACTGCTAGACCAGATCACAAAGGTGAAAACGAGGATTATAAAGAGTTTTCGCATGCTGGCCACTGCCTGCATACCGCTGTAAAAAGTCTCTGCCGTCCGAGTCAAAAAATCTGACCAGCCCGCAGGAAGAAACCGCGATACAATGTGCAAGAAGCGCTCGCGAAACCCTGGTAGTGAACCGAGGATTACAAGCAGAGCAACTGTAAGAAGCACATAGACGAATCCTTGAAACGATGAGAGTAGCCAGCTTGGTAGCTTGAGCGCGGGCAGACATATCGCCAAAAGAACTGCCAGAAAACTTGCATCAATCAGCCGCTCCAGCACCACAGAGCCCATGGCAGCACTCAAGCCAATCCTACTGTTCTGATGCAGCAAATAGGGCCGAGCCACTTCACCCAGTCGTGCCGGCAAAATCCAGACAAAAAGAAATCCTATGGAGGTGATGGGGAAGAGCAACCGCTGGCTCAAGGTTTCGAGAGGCTCAAGCATCAGCCCCCAACGAAAAGAGCGCAACACCTGGGCAGCAGCGACGAGGATCAACACAATGGCGATGGACATCAGGTCAGTTTGCTGAATGCCCGCGATTACCTGCTTCAGTTGTACGTTACGAAAAGCCAGGTAACCAGCCAGCAGGCTCACACCCACAGAGATTGCGATCTTTAGAATATTCCTGATCATTGCTCATTTAGCATTTCGCGGTCTATCACTAACCGCAGACCCACGCAGACGAACGCAGACGAATAATTCGCCGACGAGGAGAATGTGTTGGCACGGGTTCCGCTCCCGCGGAACGCACAGATTCCACGGTTTTGAGAGCGCATTTTAGAGATCGCCTAAGGGGTGCCCGCCAGAAGGCGGGGCGTCCCGATAGTTTACTATCGGGACAAATGGTGAAGCACCTGACGGTGAAAATAAGCTAGCTTATTTTCACCGTCAGGTGCTCCCCATTGAACCCTTAAGCGATCAGCATATTCATTATGCATTGTTATTCTTCTGGCTCTTCGTGGTTGTAGCCAAAACTTCTGAGTAATCTCTATGGCCTATGCGTTCTCTGCGGTCAAACGATTGTTTTGTCAGACGAATCTTCGTGAGCTATTCCGTCCGTGACATCCGTGTGTCGCCAAGGGCGACCCGTGCCTAAACAAATAGAGTATTCCTGCTTGAAGCAAACGACTATTCAGAAGATAAGTCTACCAACCTCAATTTCTCCAGTGAGGCTATGGCGTCACGCATCGTTTCACCCATGGGTATGGACTGCTTCTCCTTGTAGTCGTACATAACTTGGACGGATCTGCCCTCCGCAACCACACGGCTGCTTTCCTTCTCCTCCATCCGGTATTTAAATTGAAAGCTCTTGTTGCCCAAGTTTCGAGCCCTGATCCCGATTACAAGAGTCTCGCCGAGATATGCTGGACTCAGATAGCGGCAGGTTATTTCGGCGAGGATAAAATTTATTCCCTTCAAACCGGGTCCGCTTCGCAAAGCTTTCCAGTACTGCATCCGGGCGTCTTCCATGAATGACAGAAAAGCCACGTTGTTCACATGGCCCATCGCATCCAGGTCACGAAAGAGCACCTGGTGCTCAAAAACCACCTGGTATCCAT
>CAYFXH010000242.1:0-3967 GCA_964346905.1 uncultured Desulfobacteraceae bacterium
GACGAACGGCGCCATGCGGGGGGATTTTCTTTATGAGTCAAGTGCGGGCCATTGTCGAAAGTCTTCTGTTCGTCTCCGAGGTTCCCCTGAGCCTTGCGAAGTTAAAGTCAATTCTTTCGATGTACACTCACTTAGAGATTACCGGGGCACTGGAGGAGTTGCGCCAGGACTATGGGAATGATAAGCATGGGTTTTTTCTGGCCGAGGTGGCTCAGGGATATCAGTTTCGCAGTAAGCCAGAATTTGGGGAGTGGATTCGTAAGCTTAAGAGAATAACTCCCACGAAATTGAGCCAGGCTGCCTTGGAAACCCTGGCCATCATCGCTTACAAGCAACCGATTCTACGGGCCGAAGTTGAATCCATCCGTGGCGTGGATGTGGGCGGCATACTTCGCTTACTTCTGGAAAAAAGGCTTATCAAAATCCTGGGTCGTAAAAACGTGGTGGGACGCCCCATCATCTATGGGACCAGCCAAAGGTTTCTGGAGTTTTTCAGCCTGAAAGATATTTCTTCGCTGCCCACCCTAGAAGAAATTGGGGAGTTGGCAGAACACGGTGGGACGGTGGAAGTATCTGATGAAAGCGAGCAGTAATCAGTTCACATTTCACATCTGTCATTTCTAACCAATTACCGAACGATATTGGGCAAATACCAAACTATTCATGAAACATGATAAATGTGAGATGATATAGCATTCATGACCGGGCAACATGTTACCTGTGAAATGAGACCATGAAAGCTGAACGGTTACAAAAGGTTCTCTCTAAAGCTGGGATCACTTCCCGACGTAAGGCTGAGACCTTAATCCTTCAGGGTCGTGTGTCAGTTAATGGCCAGGTGGTGCGTGAACTGGGTGCCAGAGCTATTCTGGGCAAGGATGAGATCACGGTAAATGGGAAGGCCATCCAATCCGCAGAGGAGAGGATTGTTTTGGCGCTCTTCAAGCCCAGACAGTGTGTTACAACACTTCGTGACCCTCAGGGTCGATCTACGGTGGCCGATTTGGTTGACAATCTTCCTTTGCGGGTGTATCCGGTTGGTCGACTGGATTACGATGCAGAGGGGTTGCTCCTGTTAACCAACGACGGAGAACTGGCCCACAGGCTCCAGCATCCTCGATATAAGGTGGCCAAGACCTATCTCGTAAAGGTGCGTGGACACCCAGGTGATGAAGCTTTGACGCAGTTGCAGCAGGGAGTCAGCCTTGAAGACGGTGTTACCGCGCCAGCAGAGCTGAATGTTTTGGAGGACGGCAAAAAGACGACCTGGCTTTCTCTTACCTTGCGTGAGGGACGCAATCATCAGGTGAAGCGTATGTGTACTGCGGTGGGCCACCCGGTGTTAAAACTTCGGAGAATAAAGGTGGGGCCGATACGTCTCGGCACCTTACGGCCAGGCGAAAGTCGGCGGCTCAAAGCTCGGGAAGTACGAAATTTGCGCAGGACGGTTGGATTGAGGGATTAGGCATTTGGGATTTGGCATTTGGGATTTCGGATTGTAGATTGTAGATTGTAGATTTTAGATTGCAGATTGAGGGATTTTTTGGCTGAAAGCTGAGCGCTGATAGCCTGTCCTGAGCGTGTCGAAGGGCTGAAAGCTCAAGAGAACTGGCCAAACCGGCTAAACCAGCTAAACATGCATTCGGCAGCGGGCATTTTGTCAGTGGTCCGTTGTCCGTTGCGAGAAAAGCATAGGGCAGAGGGGTTAAATCTAATTTTGAATTTCGCAATCCGCAATCCGCGATTCGAAATCCCTAAATTCCTGAGTTCCTCAATTAGTTATTAAGATGAGACGAAGAGTCCCCATACGGCGGTTAGAGCAGGAGCGGCTTGCAGCTCAGCAGGCGAGAGAGCGGCGACGCAAAATTTCCGGCAAAATCAAATGGGCTGTTCTCCTTGGACTGCTAGCTGTTGTAATTGCCGGGGTTACGTACGGGGTTTTCTTCGCACCGTACACTGCACTGCGGAACATGTTACCCGTGCCGAACCGGCTCATTTCTGTGACGTTTAAGGTAAATGGCGTGTCACACATGGTTCCCGCCGAAGGCACTTTGGTGGTGAATCCAGCGGATGTGGTGGAGGTTGATGCTGTCCGTACAGATGGGAGATTTAACTGGGGTCTCAGATTGAGCTCTGAGCAGTTTTCCGCAAATGAACTGCTGGAGGGACGTAGAGAGATCAAGGAGTTCTGGCCAGAATTTGAAGATGAGGACCCCCTCAAAGTTGTTGTGGACGTGATGGCTGGTTCTCAGGCTATTGGTCGCTTCCACATGGTAGTGCGACTGCGTGCTCGAGATTGGGTGGAGAAAGCGGAGCAGGCCACAAGCCCGGAAGAAAAAGTGCGTTATTACGAACGAGCCGCTCGTCTAGCGTCGCACAATGCCCTGATCCTGACAAATCTAGCCCAACTTTATGCTGAACAGGACCAGTGGACGAAGGCTGCTGCTACCTATGAAAAGGTTGCAGCCTCCAGTAGCACTGTGCCCATCTTGCAAAAGCTGGTGGAGGCTTACCAGAAAGCAGGGCGAACTGAAAAGGCCCTGGGCGCATATCTGAGGTTAATCAAAGTAAGCGGCTCGGATAAAGTGCCGTTCTATGGCTTTATCTCATATCTGAATGCGAAAAAGAGCCCGAAAGCGGCGAGCTCGTTCCTTTCCACCAATTTGAGTTCCTTCCCAGCATCTTACCGCCCCGAGGTCCACGCTTACCTTGGAACTCTGTACGGCCAGCAAGGGGAATGGCATCAGGCCATTAACGCTTACAAACGAGCTCTGGCCGGTGGCATTGACAATCCCCTCATCCAGCTAAACTTGGGTGAGGCTTACAATAGGATCGGTAACTATCGGCAGGCTGAGAAGAGCTTATTGGCATACCTGAAAAATAAACCCAAAGACGTGGATGCGAGGCTGCGACTGGTCGCGGTCTACCGGAAAAGGAATAAGAACAGCGCTGCCATCAAGACCCTCAAGGGGATCATCAAGGACAATCCGAAGTCCCTGAAAGCGCACCTGACCTTGGTGGACATTTACGAGAAGCTGAACAAAGATAAAGAGGCTGCGGCTACCTACGAAGCAATTGCCAAACTCTCTCCAGACAACAAGGTGGTTCATTACAATCAGGGAGTGCTCTACTATGAGATGAAACAATACGATCGCGCTGTCCAAGCCTTTTCCACTGTACTGAAACTGGACAAAAGAGATACTGATGCCAGGGAATATCTCGTGGAGGTGAATCGGCAACTGAAGAAACCTCGGCAGGCTCTGGTCGTTGTCGAAGAACTCATCGAGCTCCGGCCGACTCACCGGGACTACTATGCCAAAGCCTTTGAGCTCTATGATGAGCTCAAGGCCTACGAGGAGATGACCAAGACTTTTGCTCGTGCCGTGGGAAAAGCACCTGAGGAGCCTGAATTGAGATATTTCCTTGGTATTGCCTATGAGAAACGAGGTCTCTTGGTGGAGGCGATTCGCCAATTTCAAGCGGCGTCGAAATTGACACCGAAAAACATGGACTATCTCATTCGCCTTGCAAGGCTTCAGGAGCAGATCGGCAAGAAGTCTGAGGCGCTGAACATTTATAAAAAAATACTTGACCAGGATCCTGAGAATCCCGAGGCTCAGGAGAACTACTTGCGGCTGAAAATGGAGGAAATA
This sequence comes from uncultured Desulfobacteraceae bacterium, assembly GCA_964346905.1. GTDB lineage: Bacteria > Desulfobacterota > Syntrophobacteria > BM002 > BM002 > BM002. The sequence goes on from CAYFXH010000242.1 coordinate 3,654, forward strand.
AAGGGCTAGGTAAGGGGCCAGTCATACGGTGGCTGAGATGGGGGATGCGGGAGCAGAGGATCGCAGAGCGCATAGCGCAGAGCGCATAGCGAAAAAGCAGAGAGCATAGAGCATGGTGAATAGGGTGGATTTTAGATTTTAGATTGCAGATTGTAGAAAGGCATAGGGCATGGAGCAGAAGTCAGAGGTCAGAGGTCAGAAGACAGGGAACTTACGGTTCAGGGCAAAAGGCACAAGGTACAAGGGCCAAACATTTCGAAATTCGAAATTATTAAGGTTGGCTACTGACTACTAGATGTGGGATTTGAGTTGCA
>CAYFXH010000243.1:0-338 GCA_964346905.1 uncultured Desulfobacteraceae bacterium
GATCGACACCCATATTCTCGCTTGCGGGACGATGGATAAAACGCTTATTACATATCGTAAACTCGCCTCGGATGAACTGAACTGTGCCTATGATGGTGCCCATGCTCCCCGTTTTTTCTAACTAAACTTGACATTTTCTAACCTTTGTGAACAATAAAAAAATCTAACAAAATCAAGATAATACCTGCAACGATAGGGCTCTTGAGAAAATGCCTGGTTAGGATTTAGCGTCCTTCGCGGATACACTTTGGAGAGGGGCAAAAAACGGGATGGTTGAGACAAGAAGAGAACAGTTAGCAAAGGAAATCCAGGAGCTGAAAGAGACGATATCTCCCTCT
>CAYFXH010000243.1:348-3948 GCA_964346905.1 uncultured Desulfobacteraceae bacterium
GAGATCGAGGAGCTTGAAGAAAAGATTGCTGCGCTGGAAAAAGTGCTGGATGAGATTGCTGCGGGTTGAAGTGCGGTTTTCAGACTAGACGATGTTACATGGACATCTCAAACTCTTCGCCCTGCAAAAGCGGGGTGATATCATAGGGGGGGAGAGGCGGGCTAAAGAGATAGCCCTGGATCATATCACAGCCCCGTTCACGCAAAAACTCCAGCTGCAAATCTGTCTCCACACCTACGGCGACTACCTCTAGATGCAGGCTGTGCGCCATGGCTATGGTCGCTGTGACGATTGCTGCGCTATCTGAGTTGGCGGGGATATCCTTGATGAAGGAGCGGTCTATTTTCAGGACGTCCAGAGGATATTTCTTGAGATGGTGCAGCGAACAATAGCCAGTTCCGAAATCATCAATCGCTATTCGTATCCCTGCTTCCTTCAAATTCCTCATCGCTTTGATTGTGTCCTCATCAATATGCACCAAGGCACACTCGGAGAGTTCTATCTTAAGAAAGGAAGGATCCATGCCTGTATCGTTTATGATCTCAGATATCAATTCTACCAGTTTCCGTTTTTTGAATAAGAGACTGGAAAGATTCACGGCCATGCGCACTGGCACTGAACTATTTGTTTGCCATGCCATATTTTGTTGACAGGCGGTCCGGAGTACCCACTCACTTATGGGCTGGATGAGGCCGCTTTCTTCAGCCAAGGGTATGATTTCTGTCGGAGGCACCACTCCCAAGTCTCGATGTTGCCAGCGTATCAGTGCCTCGGTGCCGGTAATTTTCCGCGTACCAATTGCTAGCTGAGGTTGGTAGTAGAGCGTTAACTCCTCGCCTTCCACCGCTTTGTACAAATCAGATTTTAAAATAAGTCTTTCAGAACTAGCGGGATCCACGGAGTCAGTATAAAATTGAAAATTATTCCTTCCCAGGTTCTTTGCGTGATACATAGCTTTGTCAGCGTTTTTGATGAGGGTGTTGGCGTCTTCGCCGTCAGAAGGGTATACACTTATGCCAATACTGGTGGTGATAAGTACCTCTCGTCCTTCTAGGACAAATGCATCGGAAAGTATATAGAGGATGCGTCGAGCCACTTTGGCTGCATGCTGAACTTCCTGAAGATTCGTTAGCAATAAGACAAACTCGTCACCGCCAAACCGCGCCACGTTGGTGGCAGATATATCTTCAACATTACGAGCGAGGATGTCACTTTTGCGGATAATTCTCAGCAACCGTTCACCCACAGCTCGCAATAGCAGATCACCCACATGATGACCAAAGGTATCGTTAATCCGTTTGAAATGGTCAAGATCCAGAAACAGTGTTGCGACAAGTCCATTATTACGCTTGGCATTCGCTAGTGCTTGGTTCAGGTGTTCGTTGAACATCAAACGGTTCGGCAAACCAGTTAAACAGTCATAAAAGGCCAGAAAGCGCATCTCCTCTTCGGCTCGCTTTCGGGCGGTAATATCAGCAATAAAATGGAGTGTTGCAGGTTTACCCTCCCACTGAATGAGTACCCCTTTTGCCTCCACCCATTTGACATTCCCATCCGGGGAGATAAGCCGAAAAGAATGTGTGGGGCAGGCCCTCTTACCCATGAGAATTCTCGCTTGGTATTCAATGAACGGCTCATGCTCTTCTGAGTGGACAAATTCCACGAAGGATTTGGATTTCAATTGATGTTCGGAATAATTTATAAGTTCTAGGGCCTTAGGATTGAAGAAGGTAAGCATTCCATCCTGAATGACAAGGATGGCTTCATTGGCATTTTCAACCAACAAACGATACTTTTCTTCCGATTTCATTAAGGTGTCATAGAGCCGCTTAGATGCTAGAACTGAATTTATTCTTGCCTTCAGTTCTGGCATAAAATACGGCTTCGCTACATACGCTATTGCTCCTGCCTCAAAACTTTTTACTATATCTGCTTTTTCATCAATTACGGTCCCCATTATCACAGGAATATGGCGAATAGCAGGATCCTCTTTCAGTATTTTCGTGGCTTCGATACCATTCATAACCGGCATCATTAAGTCCATCAAAATCAGGTCCGGTTTCAGGCTGCGAGCTTTCCTGACTGCTTGATCACCATTGGGGACGCTAACTACTGAAAATCCTTCACGATCAAGTTCGCCACACACAAGATCTCTGAGCTCATCGTCATCCTCGGCGATCAGGATCAGATTCGATTTATTCTGTAGAGCAGAACTCTCACTCATGCCTCTATTCCCCTTAATCGGAGTTCATCCCTGCTATTCCAAGCACATCCTGTGCCAAGATTGCTTAAGACACCTGGAAACATCCCATTGTCAGGGGAGATGACGGTGAGGTTTTAGCGTGTCAAACCAGGAAGTTAACTGCTTGAAGGGGGAATGGCTTGGGCTGCAGGTGTGGTGCAATGTACCGTTCTCAACGGGTGGCTTTTCTAGACGACTAAGGTTCTGTCCCCGCTCTTCTCTAGGTTGGCTTTATCTTTGGAAGAATGTTCTATAACCAACAAATAACTGCTGTTTTTCAACCCTCGGTCCCCTCTCCGCCCTTAGCCCGGATGTTTGAGCACATTCCCAACCAGAGAGCCTACCGTTTATCAAGAACAACACAAAACAGATGGTTAACGCAGACTGACGCCTGCAGACCTGAGTTCGTGAATATTTGGGCTGGAAGCGGTTGTAAACGTTTACGCCACGTTAACGGTGAGGTATAGGTCGCCGCTTTCATCGCCCTGGCGAACCCCCTTCCCCGTGAGACGCAAACGCGTTCCGGGCTGAGTCCCGGGGGGTATTTTCACCTTCAACCGTTCGCGCCCCTGGCCACGGTCGATGGCGATTGTTAACCACGTCCCGCGCTGGGCGTCATCTGAAGGCAGGGTAAGAGTATAGGTGAGATCTTGGGGTCGGGTAGTGACACTTTGTGGTTTGTGGGGTAGGGTTTTTTGGCCCCCCAGAAGAAAACCGCCGATTTTCTTTCCCAAGCGTTTCAAAAACCCAAAAGGCTGAATTTGCGGTCCGTCGAATGTTTCTACATGCGCTCGCTCCTTGGGTCTGCGAATTCGCATCCGGCTTGATCCAAAGGGACCCCAGACGAAGATGCCCCCAAAAAACACTCCCCGGCCGCCGAAAAAGACTTGATCGAAAAAGCGTTGATCGAAGCGAAACCCAGCTCTTTCAAACTCGCTGAAAAGATCCTGAAAAATGCGGCTGAACCTGGGATCTCTGAAGAGATCTTGAAAAATCTCCTCCTGGGAGTATTGGAAGCCCCCACCAGCCATTCTCTCCTGCGGTCCTGCCCTCTGCCATTGATCGTACTGGGCGCGTTTTGCGGGATCTATTAAAACCCCATAGGCCTCGGCAATCTCTTTGAAGCGCTCCTCTGAGTTAGGGTCACCGGGGTTACGGTCAGGGTGGTATTTGAGGGCCAACCGTCGATAGCTTTTCCTGATTTGCTCTTCAGAAGCGTCTGCGTCCACTTCCAGTATTTTGTAGTAATCTTTCATAGGTCAATCAGTCGCCAGAACTATTGCACCAACCTCTTAGCCAATTGTCTTTCGCTTAGGATACCGCATATTAAAAAACGAAACAAATCAGATTCCCAGGTG
>CAYFXH010000244.1:0-3803 GCA_964346905.1 uncultured Desulfobacteraceae bacterium
TCTGGCCAAGTTTCATCTGGTCATTTGGCCAAATCTGGCGATTTAACAAGTGATTTTTGAACATTTGCATCTTCGTAACTTACCGATATAAAACATCTTTTCTCTTTTTCCCCACTTTGGCATCCCTTCTGCAAAATAAAGCGACAAACACACACTCAACAGCAACAGGGGGAGGAAAGAGATGAGAGCAATTCAAACCATAAAACAAACAATTATCGGAATCATTATTGTCAGCCTTACACTAGCATGGCCCGTTGTCGCTGCGGCTGCAGAAGCAAACAGCATTGATATCGTCGACTACGGCCTGTACAAAACCACCTTCGACAACTGGAAAACAGCTCCAAAGACCGCTCGAGGAAAAATCGAAATCGTCGGCTCCAAAGAGCTCATCGAACTTACCGAACACATCCCCGGCAGTGCCGGCACTGAATTTGGCATCCGCTATGTGGTCAATGGCCGCCGGGAAGGTAAAACCGTAAACTTGCTGGTCCGGGTCTCCCATGCAGACCTGAAATCCAGTCAAGAATGGACCATTTCCAGAACAATAGGAACCCCGTCCTTCGACGGCTGGAAATTCGATACCGACTCAGAGATAGTACCCGGTAACTTGACCATCGAACTGTTTCACAAAGGAACTAAGCTGGCTGAGAAAAACTTCACCGTGTACGTACCGTAAGAGGTCAGCGGCAGATTGGCCTCGTCGGATCTAACCATTTCGGCTCCAACAACTCAAGCCCCGGCCATCCGCCCCGATGAGAAGCACCAGCCGGGTAAGAGTTGTAGCTTACAGTAAACTCTGCCTCCTCCGGTCCGGTTGGGTTGGAAGTCCAATCCAATGGGCCGGGGGAGGCACCTCCCCCCCTTCGACACAGTTCCCTTGAAGATTTGCACCACCGAAGACGCTTTCTCAGAGATACCCTGCCCCAACGTGTAACAAAGCTCGTCCTAGCCATGTGACCCAGCCAGCCAACCCCTCATTGCTGGTTGTCCGGACATCTTTTTGAAACGAGCTATCTCGAATCTAGACATGTACGTCACCCAATGATTGGCACACTTCTTGTACTACCATTGACGGAACCGGGCGCGGATGGCTAGCACCATCCTCAGTACAAACCTTCACTAGTTCCTATTTCCCCGTGATACGGGGCGTCTAGACGAGTCCACTCTCATGCAGAGACAAGGGATTCTCTACACACTGCGGTATACAAATAGGCACCCAGCAGGAGGAGACCTCCGAGGGTGTGAGCATCTCACCTGGAGAGGTTCGGAGATTGATGACTGTGGTCTCTAGCCTGCCCTAGACAACGGTGATGGAAGTCTATGCCCTTCACCGAAAGGTGACCGATGTGGCCCGAGGAAGATGACTATGAAGTTTAGGAAAAAACTTCTTGCAATCCTTGTTCTTCTACCGTTGGGGTTGCTTACCGCAATGGGTGCTGAGGCGGCAAACAGTATGGCTGACTACCTCAGCACCCCGCCGTTTCTGGCGGCTGGCGGCGTTGAGCCTAATATGCTTCTGTTGATTGACAATTCCGCCAGCATGTATGATCTGGCTTATGCCAACGATCAAGGCTATTGCTACGACGACACCTACGACCCTGCGCGTATCTACGTTGGCTACTTCCAGCCGGAGACCTGGTATTCCTACAATCTAGGGGCAGAGAGATTTGAGCAGAAAACAGCCACTGAGATAGCTGCGCTCTGTAATTCTGCCACCTATAAGAATGGTGATGTCTGTATCACCCTCAATGCAACGGTGAGTGTGACTGCATTCCAAGCAAAGGGGAATTTTCTCAACTGGGTGGCGGCTTCGAAACTAGACGTGGAAAAAGAGGTCCTTACCGGCGGCAAGTACGACGGGACCAACAACCTCCTCGTTATGGAATCTCGCGGTTGTCTGGACGGACGCTTTGTCAAAAAAGTACCGGTAACCGACTCGGGCGGTGCCACCCACCATCTGACTCTGGCTGCGCGGCCACCGGACGTTTCCGAAAAAGCACACAGCTCGGACAATACTACCCGGATCGAAATATTTCAGGTGACGGCAACCGGATTCAATAACATCGCCTGCGAAAGTGCAATTCAAGAACTGCAATCGGAATTTCCCAATCAAGGCCAGATTAAGCAGGATATCGAAGATTGTATGGGCTACGACACCAAAGATAAAACGCTGGCGGATTCCATGAGTGCCTTTAATCACTCCATCTACAACTGCTGGTATAACGCCAAGCACAACGTCTGGCCTCCGGGCGCCGGTCCCACTCAGAGTATCAAAAACGACTGCGAGAGGATATACGAGGATTTGCATGCGGAAGGTCTCGGTCCTGCTGATATCCAGCAAGATGATCGGGCCTATGTATGCTACGGCGACCAGGCTAAAGGGGAAGGCTACCTGGGGCGGTGCTGGGATGAAAGCGTTGCACAATACGCGGGAAATAAGCTAAAGACCCCTGGGTGGATATCCACTGAATGTATTGAAAAAGCCGTCCAGGACTACTGCGTTGTGGTGGAGGTTACCGAAGTCGTTGATCCCACTGATCAGGCGGATGTCACCGGTGAGTTCTGGAACATTCCGGCCATGCTCATCCACACCGGGGTGGTGGGTCAGTTAGGTGAGCCCCTGACGGCATTCAAGGGGTACATTGCCCAATCAACAACCCCCACAGGGCTTCTGCAAGAATTCACCGATGATCTGCGGATGGGAGCGATGGTTTTCAATGACGATGGCTCCAAGAGCGAATGCAGTGAACCCGATCCACATATTCTCTATAACTGTCCTGATCCGGCCAATAGGGACGGCGGCAGAATTATTGCGAACATCGCCGCGGGGAGTTCCCATACAACTGATTTGGTCTCTGCCATAAATGATATAAGGGCCACCTCATGGACACCGGTGGCAGAGGCCATGTACAACGCCATAGGGTATTTCACTCAGAATAGCGCGGTCCGACTGCATGCGGATGACTTTGCCACCGGCACTGACCCAATCACCGCCTGGTGTCAAGCCAACAATGTCCTCATTGTGACAGATGGCGCATCCACCGCCGACCAGAGCGGTGCAGTGACTACGTTTGCTAATACCTCCGGCCAAAACGATGGCGCCAGCGACGATGTCCCCGACTGTGGCTCCCTGTCTGGCAGTACCTTTTTGGATGACCTTACCTATTATGCCAAACACGGAACGGACATCTACCCCCCGGGACAAGGCCAGCTTGATGGTATGGACAAGCAGAATCTTACCACCCATATCGTTGTTGCTGGCGCTCTGCGCTCCACTGGCTCTGACGAGTGCAGTCCTGACGTTCTTCTGACAAGTGCTGCCCAAAATGGCGGGACTGTACTCTACCAAGCGTCGGACCCCTCTGCGCTGGAAAACAAACTCAGAGAGGCTATTAGTGCAATCCTGGGCACTGCCTCGGGCACGGTGGTTTCTGTCCTTTCCACTTCTGGTGAGGGGGAGGGCGCCGTGTACCAGGCCAACTTCAAACCAAAGTATACCGTGGACACCGAGGAGGTCTACTGGACCGGCTACATCCAGAGCCTCTGGGTGGACGCCTTCGGTAACCTGCGGGAGGACTGGAACGCTGGTGGTAATTCCATCCCGGACGGTATCCTTGACCTAGGGACTGACCCCATTGTCACCTTTTTTTATGACGAAACCAGCGGTCAGACTCGGTTCAAGCGCCGTTTAGTCTCAGCCACCGACCAGTACGGCACCCAAGCAACTCCCTCATCCCACGCTCTCGCAGAGCTCAGTCCCCTGTGGGAGGCTGGTGACAAGTTGGCAAGCCGCAGTGGCTCCA
>CAYFXH010000245.1:0-666 GCA_964346905.1 uncultured Desulfobacteraceae bacterium
CGGCTGCTGCTGGAACTGGCCTGGATGGAAAGACCGGTATTCTGCGGTTGCCATTGATTGGCAGGGCTGAGCTTACCCAAGTGGCCGCTTAGGTTTACCAGCAGCAGGTCTTTCTGACCGGCTTCCAGGAAGACCCCATAGATAAGAAGATTTTGATCATCGCCGGATATCCGTGCCTGCCCCTTGAGTGGCCCAATGGGCGGGATCTCATCTCTCAAACCGAATACCGTATTGAGTTTCGCAGTATCATCAGCGCTAGCGTTGGCATCTAGATTGATCTTCCGGATACGCAACTCTGGCAACAGGGTGACATGCTCGGCCGAACCGGAGACTGCGACGTTCAGAGGAGCACCCTCGGTGGTCTGGATAAGAACCTGATCGAGCCGGTGGAGGCCGGAGACCGTGTGCAAGCGGGCCTCACCCTTGAGTTGGCCTAGCTCGGGCAACTCCTGCGAAATCAATGTACCCAGTGCCTGGGTAGTTTGACTGTGTGCTTTAAGGTTCAGGTCGATGGTCTTGAGGGGGTCTACTTGGTCCCAGTCACCAAAAGACAGTTGTCCCTGGACAGCTATCCTGACAGCGTCTTCCCTGCCGGCGGCCAGCCTGATCTTATTGAGCTGCAAAGCCTGGGTGGAACCTTCGATTCTCAAGTCCAGATCCAGGGGA
>CAYFXH010000245.1:676-3800 GCA_964346905.1 uncultured Desulfobacteraceae bacterium
GAGGAGATCGTCCCGCCAAGGGACCGGCGCGCCCCGACTGGGTCTCTACACCCTTCGAAGCTTCGGCCCCGAAGGTTGGCAGTTCCAAGCCCACCCGTTTAGCCGGGACCGCGGCCTCTGTCGCTTGCATGGACACGTCCAGGTCGTAGCCGCTGTTGGGTCGGTCCGCCAGGGGAAATGTGTCAATCCTACCGCTCAGGTTTGCCTGAATACCCCTGGGGTCTTTGGTCTGAGCCGCCACGTTTTCCACCGAGGGGTCACCCACAGTGGAGCGGAAATCGCCCCCACCGGAAACGGCGCCAAGGTGCGGTATCCCTTCAAAAAGTAAGAACTGTGCTGCCCGGGTGCTTGGGGCGACATACGCCAGTTTAACCTGGATATTTGCCGGCTCCAGGCCGGTTGAGGAAAGGGCCAGATCAAACTCTCCGGACAGAGACAGGTCCAGATCGTGTTCCGTTTTGCCATGAAAATCGAAATCCTTAACCGCAAGGATCGGATAACTGCCGGAGATCTGCGCCGATAAACTGGCACTTTTTACTGCGCCTATGGTTTCCGGAAGTAGTGGCGTTAACCAGTCCGGATTAGCTACCTTGCCGGTCAGGTTGAGTTGCACGCCCTCGAGCTTGATGGCATTTGCGATGCTCCCTTTCAGCTCTACAATGGACTGTTCGGGACCACTCCATGTTGCTATGATCTGTTCGATTGCAAGCTGGGAAAGTGTCCCCTTTACTTGTGCTTCAGTGGTTAATTTGCCTGGAATCTCAATATCCTGGAGGCCCGTTACAATCTTTTCAGCATTTGGTGTCCATCCACGGGCAGCCGCTTCGATGGTTGGATCGGGTTGTTCAAAATCGATCTGGCCCTTCAGAGAAAAATGTAATAGCCTGCTTTGCACTCCAACAGAGAAGGCCAGGGGCTGTCCGCCAAAGTATTCGTCCACATCCTTGAGTACAGCTTTGACATCGATATTCTGATCAGCAAGCTCCGCCCGGCCGCTTAATTCCACAGCGTTGTCAGGAGAAATGTCCAAGGTCAATTCACGTACATTGCTGTCCTGCAGCAGCAGGGTACCACCTTCATGAATGATCTCCAGTTTTGCAATCCGGAGATGATGCAATACTGGTTTGAGTGGTAGTCGCGAGAGCTTTGGGGTAGATTTCAGCTCGGAGGCGGCCGCCTGTTTGGTGGGCGATGTATCTTCCTTGATTTCGATCCGGGTATGGCCGAGCCATAAGTGTGGTATGTCCAACTGCCCAAGGAGCAATCTGGGCAGGCTGATCTGCACCTCCAGCGAACCGGTTTCAACCCTGAATTGTCTCCCTCTATCCGCCATGACAAGGTCAGCTACAGTCAGGGTCGGTGTCAAGGTGCGGGTGATATTGGCATCACCCCTGCTGAGGACCCGGATGTCTGACGACGATTCCAGTTGTTTGACCAGGTGCGAGACCAGGGTGGCGTCGTCAACCAGGAGATAGATGGCGATTATTGCCAGAAGTACAACACCCAGCAACACTAGTGCTGCGGCAAGGATTCGCTTGACTAGTTTCATTTGGGCTTTCATATCCGGTTAGATCCCTGAGGATGAAACCCTGGAATCAGCTTTGCCCGCACAAGAACCACTCCTGGAAAGATCGTCATGGTCACAATTACGGTCACTACATTGCAGAGCTATCTGGCAAATCCACCCAAGGGCAGCCATGCCATGTGTAATACGACTTCGCTGGATGAAAAGCCTACCCAAAAATGATTTGATTATGTGTACTGGCGAAGGTCTAAGTCCGATTAAAATTGAGCACAAGTGTGGAAGCTTACTCCAATTTAGCTTTGTCATCAAGTGGTCAGGGGATTGGGGTCACATCTTCATATATCATTATACATCGTGATGATACATGAAAAATGAAGATGTGACCCCACTGCTACTCAGCTATTCCGAGGTAAGTGGAGGAAGCTTTCAGGGCGGCTACCATTTCTTCCGGCGTAATAGCGCGCGGGTCATAGACCACGGTATTGATCTCCCGGAACCCGCGAAAATCCTTCCTCACCTCTTTCACGCCTTCCAGCCCCTCCAGGGCTGATTTGCCGACATCATATCATCTTACGTAAAAAACAATTTGAGACAGAGACGGCTCTTTTGATTCAACTGGCCCGCCCCAGGCTGATGCGACCATCACCAAAAGGATAAATAATGCAAATTTGACTTTCATATTAGATTCTCCCATTTCAATTACTCGAACAGGTTTTGGTATTTCCCGTAGCCCTCTTTTTTCAGGTCTTCCTTAGGGACGAATCGCAGGGCGGCTGAGTTGATGCAGTAGCGCAGGCCCAGGGGCTTGGGCCCGTCGTTGAATACATGGCCGAGGTGCGAATCGCCGTGCTTGCTGCGTACCTCGATGCGAGTCATAAAAAGGCTCCGGTCAGTCTTCTCTACTATATTATCTCGCTCCAAAGGCTGAGTGAAGCTCGGCCAGCCCGTTCCAGAGTCGAACTTGTCCCTGGAGCTGAAGAGCGGTTCCCCCGAGACAATGTCCACGTAGATGCCCGCCTCGTGGCTATTCCAGTATTCATTGTTGAAGGGAGGCTCGGTTCCGTCCTGCCGGGTAACCTTGTACTGCATTGGGGTCAACCGCTGGCGCAGTTCCTCGTCGTCAGGACGGGTGTACATGCCGCCGGATTTCATCTCCGACGCCATGTCACTGTCCATCTTTTCCTTCGTCGTGTCCACGGGCATGCCTGTCTCTTTTATGTCTCCTTCCATGTCTACCCATACTTTTTTCAGGAATTGGTCCCGGCCAGAGCCGTGACGGTACCAGCGATAGCGGATTGGGTTCTTCTTGTAGTAATCCTGGTGGTAGTTCTCGGCCGGGTAAAAGGTCCCCAGGGAAAGGATTTCAGTCAAGATCGGCTTGTCGAAGCGGCCCGATGCCGCCAATCTCTCCTTGGAGGCTTCGGCCAAACGGTGCTCTTGATCGTTGGCGTAAAAGATAACACTACGGTACTGAGAGCCGCGGTCAACGAACTGGCCGTCTCCATCTGTGGGGTCCACATGCATCCAGAACACCTCGAGCAGCTCCTCGTAGGTGACCTTATTCGGGTCGTAAACCACCTGCACGGCCTCCACGTGACC
>CAYFXH010000246.1:0-1258 GCA_964346905.1 uncultured Desulfobacteraceae bacterium
CCCCACCTCTCACATCTCAGATCTCACATTTTCCCTTGGAAACAACTCCTCAGCCTCCTTCTGGAAGATTTCTAAAGTCTCCTCGCCCCAGAGACAGAAGACCACTTCCTGCAGGGAAATGTAGTGTTCTTTCAAGGTTTCCGCCGCCGTGGCCAGCATGATCCTGGCGCATCGGTCCTTGGGAAATCCAAATATCCCCGTACTTATGGCTGGGAAAGCAATAGTCGTCAATCCTTTCTCATTGGCCAGGGACAGGCTATTTCGGGTGGCATCCGCCAGCTTCCGGTCCTCATCGCCCTCCCCCATTCGCGGCCCCACAGCATGAATTACATATCTCGCCTTAAGGTTGCCTCCTGTGGTTATTGCGGCCCCCCCCACGGGAGCGCCACCTATACGGTTACATTCTTCCTGGATGCTTGGGCCTCCCTTGGTTCGTATGGCACCAGCTACACCGGCTCCCAGAATCAGATCCTTGTTGGCAGCGTTGACGATGGCATCCGTATCCATCTCTGTGATATCCCCCTGCAAAAGTGTCAGTTGCTTGTCGTTGATGGTCCACTTCATGACATCCTCCTCAATGTATTGAGATACATTATGTTAAGCCAGTTTAGCCAGTTTAGCCGGTTCGCTGGCTTGGTCTTCACCCATGAGGAATGCATGATTATTGATGTAGGAGCAAGGTCCTCATCGCGATCCTTCTCCCTTTTTGGGCAAGTTGTCTATGTTATCGCACCCTGCCCCCGGCCCGGAAGAGCCTGCAAGCCAACTTCCGGCTTAGAGAGCCCACAGCTCCACGAGAGGGGAGTTCGCTCCTAAAAAAATACCCATCGAGATTCTCTCATGGACTACAACCAATGACAAATCAGCGCCAACTGACCGACCAACCGGCTCAACGGACGACGGACGACTGACAACCGACTACGGACCTCTGCTGCCATCCCGGCACGAGAATTGCTTTCAAACTGACTCAACTCGAGCCGATGAAGGAGGAAGTGACATGCGTCGCCCAGTTATGGTTGTCCTGGCTCTTTTTGTCCTCTGCCTGAATCCGCCAACCAGGACGGTGCAGGCACAAGAGCAGACGGTTACCGTTGTCGCTGATGGCTACAGTTATCTGGGTGACAACGATACGATCAAGACGGCCAGAGAACGAGCATTGGCGGAAGCGGAGCGGAATGCGGTTGAACAAGGCTCCTATTCCTACCTGGAGTCCCAAACCACAGTGAAAAACTATCAGGTCACCACTGATGAGATCAAA
>CAYFXH010000246.1:1268-3595 GCA_964346905.1 uncultured Desulfobacteraceae bacterium
TAATTCCTCCCGGGAATGTGGAAGCGGCGGTGGAGACACTATTGGCCATTTTGTGGGATGAAGCCAAGTTAAAGGAGTTATCACCAGCAAGAAAATTCTGCTGGACGAAATGGACAAGGAAACGCTCCGCTACCACATTCAGTTAGAAGCGGAGGTGAAATTTGCCGACCTCAACACTATCCCGGAGCAACCCCAAATATCCACTTCCCCTGTGCAAGACCAGCCATCCCAAACTCAACCCACTCCTCTCCCGGACACCGTAGTACGGCCTGGGCTCTCAAAACAGGACCGGCTCGCTGCCCAGCGGCAACTGTTGCGTCTGAAACATGAGCATCCTCATCGCTACATTACCTTCATGACTCGCATCCAGCCACAATTAAATAATGTAGAAGTCTTCATTGAACGGCTCCGTCGAGTTCAGGCCAGAGATCCGAAGACGGGACACAAGATCAAGAAAATGCTCCACAAAACCCCTGTCAAAGGACAGGGTAACTCAATGCTTGGACAACGCATCCGGTTTCTGCGATCCAAGCAGCCCCAGGAATATATTCATATGATGGAGATGCTTTTTCCTGAGGTGCGACCGCAAGCAATGCAGCGCCACTGGCTGAGAATGCGGAAAGATGAGCGGGGGGCTGTGACGGCCTCAAGCATTCCACCGCCTAGACGCCAATAGATCGGCAACCGATTTCCACTCTTACTCTCGGCCCAATCGCTACTTGGAACCATCCGACATTCAGCTCTCCCATCGATTATAGTTTTCACCAATAAGAGCGCCACGTCACAGAGTTGTTTTGTTTAAGCACTATTTTCTTTGTCTACATTGTGATCTGTGTGGTTTCTGTTGTCCCTGGATGTTGCCGTATCTCCAGGTGGGAGCTCCTTTTGCTTCTCAGGATAACTCTTGATGCACCATACCGCAGGTGTGATCGTGTTCTTTATCAGAAGGGAAAAAACATCCGTGCTATGAAGGTTATAGTGACAGAAACGGCAAGCAGCATGCCGATTACAACCAGCAGGGCTTGTCCAAGGCTGGTTCTATGCACAACGCTCAGTCCCAAGGCTGACAGGTAAATCTCATAGAATTGAAAAAGAAGAATAACAATGAGGGCTGGGATCCAAGCGAACAGATTCACCGCACTGGCATAGCAGATCACCCTAAATGTGGCTTCGTATGATCCACTACTCTGCAATAGCTTGGTGAAAATGAGATTAAGAATGGCGGCGCTGACGAAGGGCATCCACAGTGCCGCAAACATCATGAGCAACATCCAGGGGGAAATGCTCCCGGCTGTTGCTAAAGTCAGACCCAGGGAGACTGTGAAAGAAAGCATGGTGCAGAGAAGGAAGAAAACATAAGGACCGAGAAGACCACCCTCTACTGGCATACTCGGGAAAAACCCACGCGGGCTTAGGAGTACCGCCTTGGCGGTCCCTAAAAATCCTCTGATGAGCCCGGCCCCTGAAGGCTCTGGCTGCACGGGTTCCGGGACGCCAGAGTTGAATGGTGCATGATCTTCCATTACACAGATTCAAAGTTCCAAGTTTAGCGTTGCAAGGGCCGGGCAAATGGTTGTTCTTCCGGGAGCACCTTGCCGCACCCCAAGGTAAGCTGCCTGCTGAATACTAGGCGATCTCAACTTAATGGTGCGTACTCCGCTTGTCAAGGAAAACCCCCGTTGCGTGCCCATAAATAAAAAGGGGATAGATCGAATGATCTAACCCCTCACTAGTCTGGAGGCGGCACCCGGATTCGAACCGGGGAATAACGGTTTTGCAGACCGTTGCCTTAGCCACTTGGCCATGCCGCCATTTCAATTATCTCTATCACTGAGCAAGATGCGAGTCAAGCCTTAACGCAAGGCAAAACCGCATAGCTCTTAGCGAACCCGTCATTTACCTTCACCGTCATTCGGTCATTTATTCGCGCTTGCTTCGCTCCGCCCACCGGGCCAGAACCCCTATGGGCTGGCGGCTCAGTCCCGCACCGCCCCGCAAGCGGGATCTACGACAAAGCGGCATCTACGACAAGCGGGGCCCCGGATTCGCTGTGCTGTCATGTAAGGATGGAGCATGGAGCATAGGGTAGATTAAAATCTTTTACTCTATGCCCCTTGCTCTATGCCCTGTGCCTTCTGCAATCCGAAATCCGAAATCCGAAATCCGCAATATTCTTACTGCCTTCTGCCTTCTTGAACGGCTCCTCGTCTCAACACATTCGCTATTGATCTGCCAAGGTCTCCCGTGTTATAAAGTGGCCCATAATTCAACCCGAGCGGGAGTAGCTCAACTGGCAGAGCATCAGCCTTCCAAGCTGAGGGTTGCGG
>CAYFXH010000247.1:0-3497 GCA_964346905.1 uncultured Desulfobacteraceae bacterium
ACTGGGCGATGACACACGCGCCGAAGTCCCCACCCCTATGAAACTTTAGATTCTTGCCCACTAATTACTGCGAGCGTTCACTTTCTTCAAAAATAAACCTTGAGGTCTCCAACACAGGAAGATGAGGAGTAAACCGATGGAGAGCCCATTGGCCCAATGAGCCCCAAAAGGTATGGCCAGCATGGTTTCCAGGGTACCGAGCGCCAACCCACCAGCGAGTGGCCGGATCAGGGAACCGCTTCCACTTATGACAACTATGAAGAGCGCTTTTAGGGTCAGCGGGAGACCGAGATGAGGACTGACTGTGAATAGCGTGACGTAAAAAAGGCCCGCCATGGCAGCAAGGCCAGTGGCCATCGCGAAGGTAATTCCAGTGACACGCGTTAGAGAGACCCCAACCAGAGTGGCGCCAATGGGTTCCTGGGAGAGAGCCCGGAGCCGGCGACCACTGTCTGTACGACTGAGCCATAGCTGAAGAACTGCCGAGATAGCCACCATGAGAGCGAGGACGAATAGTCGGCTGCCAGGGAGATACAGCTGCCGCCACTGGATAGTTGCGAATTGGCTCACTATGCCGGCCATGGATCGATTCCATACTGCGGAGGTCCCTTCCTCCAGTATAAAAGAGAGGCCTAAAGTGATGAGCAGTGCCGGGATCAGGAAGTCTTCAGAAGAACTGCTGAGGGCTGACTGGAGGAGGAAGCGAAAAGCGATCCAGCCGAAAGCGGCAAACATGAGCGGTACCAATAGAACACCAGCGAGGGCGCCAGCTGGCCACAAACCGTAAATGGTTTGATACGTAAAGGCGGCCAGCACAAGGAATGCCCCGTGGGCCAGGTTTAAAAGACCAAGGACTCCGAAGCAGAGAGCCAACCCCACCGCAACCATGGCGTAGATACCCCCCAGGAGCAGACCGCTCAAAAGGAGCTGAATGAAGGTTGCCAGGTCCAAGTCACAGTCCTTATGTTAGTGATTGGGTGTTTCTAATCTGAAAAATAGGGACTCCTCCAAAATCCGAATATCGAATATGGAAATTGGTCCTTCGGACTCCCCACCCTTCGGGCGGGTCCCCAGTTTCGAAACAAATTCGAATTTTCAAAATCAAAATGACCGAAACAATAGGCAAGTCTTTTGAATGAGTGTCCATCCGGAAACCAGCTCTCTGGGTGTCATTCTGAGGAGTGTAGCGACGACGAATCTCGTGGTTCCTTGGTCCGCAGAGATTCTTCCCTTCGCTCAGAATGACATTTACTGATTTCCGGATGGACACTCATTAGTTCCGTTTGGAACATTGGAGAATTTGGTAATTTGGATTTGTAGTGCTTCGTGCTTCGGATTTCGGATTTACTCATTTCCAAGCTTGCGAAGCAGTACCTGACTATACTAACCAGTTTTCTCATTCAAAGGACTAACGTTCGTTCCACGCTGGAGTCGGGTAGATATGTTTCGCTGTTGCCACCTCCGGCGGCCAGATGATTTGATACGTTCCATGTTGTATTTGTGAAGGATAGGTATTAATGGTGCCCACACCGTTTTCAGCAAACCAGACAGGCCCGCCGAGGGTTGTTATCCTCAAATCTTTTAGGGTCTTCATGAGGACCTCAGGCTCCAAAGTGCCCGCCTTGGTGAGTGCTTCTTCGGCAATTTCAAATGCCATCATGTATGCCGGAGACCAGGGATAATCGTCGAGCCCGATTTTCGATTCCTTGAGCAGGGCCAGGAAGCGCTCCGGGTTGCTATATTTCATGCCAGGCTCCCAGTAAGACTGTCCTACCACGTAGTCTGCACCAGTTCCCAGGGGCTGGCGGAAAACGCCGCTATGGTGAATGACATGAAATTCCCGGGGCGAGAGATTCAATTCCTTTGCCTGCTTCATGAAGGCCACTGCAAAAGGGATGTTGGAGGACACGTATACGATGTCAGGATCGAGCTTCTTGAGTTTCAGGATGATGGGGGTGAAGTCGCTGGTATCCGGAGGAAGGATCTCACCGACCAGAACCTTGAGACCTGCCTGCACGGCTAGTTTCTGCGAACCTTTGTACACGCCCACGGGGTGGAGAGTATCTTCCACCACAAACCCCACAGAGCGAGCCTTGCCCTCGGCCTGAATCATCTCCCAGTAACGATACGTATACCGGGGTGCGGCATCGATTACGCAAACAATCCACTGGAAACCGCGGTTGTATACTTTCGGCGAATTAGCGCAGATTGCGATGAATGGAATCTGGTGTTGTTCCGATGCAGTGCTTGCGGCAAAAGTGAGGGGACTACTGTAGGGGCCAAATAGTATGTGAGCCCGATCTACGGTGACGAGCCGTTCATAGTAGCGTCGCGCAGTGGCGGCGTCACTGCGGTCGTCATAGGTAATCAGTTTCAATGGTAACTTCCGCCCGTATTCCTTAAGATAGATCCCACCCCGCTGATTCACCTCATCGACCCAGGCCTTAATGAGCCGTTGAAAGGGACCGACCTCAGTTGAAAACTTGCCTGAAACGGAGACTGTTACTCCCACCCTAATGGCATCTGGGGCAGGGGGCTTGCGTAGGTAAATGAATACTACTGCTCCCAAGACTAATATCAAAACAGCAGCTAGCCCAATGTAAAGACCTCGACTTTTCATGAGTTCACCTCCCCTAACTTGGTGCCCATCCGGAAATCACTCACTGTCATCCTGAGCGCTTCGATTTACTCTGGGTCAACTCCGCGAAAAAACCCCCACTTCTGTCATCCTGAGCGTAGCGAAGGATCTCGAGATTCTTCGTCGTCCCGCCCTTGGCGGGACTCCTCAGAATGACCTATACGTGTGGCGATTTCCAGATGGCCCTAACTTAAAAAGCCATCCAGCACGAGTCTGGATGGCTTTCACCTAGAGCATAACTCGATTCAAAACTTCATTGAGCCGCACTTGACAGTCGGCTCTTTGTGCACATGGTTTTATCCGGTTCCTGCCGGAAATGTCAAGAGGAAAAGAAGAGGGAGAAGGGCATGATTAGTCCAGGTGAATGTGGTATACAATGCTTGGGCTTTACGATATCTATACATAAAAGAGATGCAGCGTTCATGGACACAAAGAATCTTCATATCACGACGCTTTTTAAGCATTTTGCCGGAGAGCAGCAGCGGCTGTTGAAGGGGTACTATTCTAAAAAACAAAGTCGCGTAAACGGTTTTCTGGATGAGTTGCTCTCACGTTGCTCACCGGAGACTGAGTCCACCATGTTGAAACGGGCTCTGCTCGATCCCTATCTCCCACTGGGAATGTTGGCACAGACGCTTTTTTCAGATGTGGACGGGATGCGTTTCTATATCAATAAAAATCGGCCGGATTTGGAGTCAGTGCTCGCTGCTGAACTGATGGAATGGTCGAAAACATTTCTGAGGATTCGGCTGGATATCCGGACTTTTTTTGATCCCGCAAGTATTACCTGTATCCCCTTGGATGGCATAAGACACGCGCTTCCAACAGATCAATGGTGCACCCTTTGTGGGGTTTGCTG
>CAYFXH010000248.1:0-3444 GCA_964346905.1 uncultured Desulfobacteraceae bacterium
ATGAAATTGACCATGATAGCCTACACCCACAACTGCCACTTTCAGAGCTGAGTCGCTGACTGTGATTCGAGGCTTCGTGGCCAACACTGTTTGCCTGGGTCCGCCCACCTCTGCTGCAAGGGGAGCCGATTCCAGCCGTGAGTCATCTCGTTCTGCAACTACCTTCTCCTCTAGGGATTTAGACAGGATGGCAATCCTGGCGTCATCGGCAGCCTGGATCATCTTTTCCCTGTCAAACATCAGGGTTCTCCCTGCTTCAACAACCAACACCGAAGCACCCACCTCTTTCATGGTCTCGATGGTCTGAAGTCCTACAGCCGGCACATCAAAGCGGAGATCCTGCTGAGGCTTGCTTGCCTTGATAACCACCACTTCGCTCTTGCCCAAACGACCGCCGCGACGAATGGTCTCATCGGTTCCCTCGATGGCCTCCACTGCCAGGACCGCCTGATCCCTGACCAAAAGGCACTGGCCGATATCCAATTTACCGATCTCTTTGACCAAGCCCCAGCCGAACTCAATGTCTCTCCTCTCTCTGATGTTGGGCTTACGTCGTGTAAGTATTCCAGGGGGAGCCAGCAGTTCTGGCAAGAAAAGAGTCGAGGGTCTGACCTTGATTCCATGCGCTTCCAGCTCTTCGGTAAAAGCCCGTAAGATGGCATCGTCTTTTTTGTGGAGCATCCGAGCAAGCAAAATCACAGCCTTCCAGTCCGGTCTGATCTTGCTGAAGAGCCTCGTTTTGGCCACCGCACCTGCCATAGCAACTTCAGAGACCTTAGCTTGCTGAAAGGTCTCGATCATGCGGCCCAATTTCCCTAGGCTCACCCATGAGCATACCTCGACCTCCGATTCCAGACGTGCGTCGGCCTCTCCTTTAAGCGCCACCGCCACCACCTTAACTCCATTGCTCCGTGCAGCTCGGGCGAAAAGGATGGGAAACTGACCTCCACCCGCAATAAGTCCAATCTTCTTCATCTGCTTACTGTGTGTTGCAGTTGGTTTGAATCAGGTCCACCCATCGACGAGAAAACAGTCCCTGATTTCTCATCGCGTAATTCCCCGCTGTGAGTTACGAATAAAATCCACGAGTATTTGCACTTCTTCTACGTCCCCGAACTGACTTTCGGCCACCTCCAGTGCGTCTTTAAGAGGCTTCTCGCTGAAGAACAAAATACGATAACACTGCTTCAAGATCTTGAGCACGGTTGCTGGAAAGTTTTTGCGCTTCAGGCCAATCGTATTGATCCCATAAAGCTTGGCGCGATGTCCGGAGACAAGCATATATGGAGGAATATCCTTCGGGACCCCAGTCTTACCACCAATGTAAGCATGGGTGCCGATGCGAACAAACTGGTGTACGGCGCAGAGCCCCCCCAGGGTGGCGTGATCATAGACAGTCACGTGTCCGGCCAGGGTGGCCGCGTTAGCCATGGTCACATGGTCACCAATAACACAGTCATGCGCCACATGACTATAGGCCATGAAAAGATTGCCGTTGCCTATTCTGGTAACCCCATCCCCACCAACGCTACCTCGGTTGATAGTGACAAATTCACGTATAACATTGTCGTTGCCAATGATGGTCTCGGTGCGACGGCCATCGAACTTCAGGTCCTGGGGTGGCGTGCCAATGGAGGCATAGGAATAGATTTCGCAGCGGTCGCCAACGGTTGTAAATGGAGCAATATGCGCATGGGCATGAATGTGGCAACCGCTCGCAATGTTCACCTCTTCATCGATCACCGCGTATGGTCCAACCACCACCCCGGCAGCCAACTCAGCACCAGGATGAATGATTGCCGTAGGGTGAATCTGGGTGCGGTGCCCCTCAGCTGTCAACTGCATCTCTCTCTCCCTGTTTGCTTTCAATGGCAGCCATCAACTCAGCCTCAGCAACAAGCACGTCTGCAACATACGCCTCGCCTCGCATTTTGAATACCTTCTGTTTTTGGCGAATCATGGTAAGCCGAAGCCGCAGTTGATCACCAGGCACCACTGGTTTGCGAAATCGCACCTTATCGATACCCATGAAGTAGACGAGGCTACCCGCCAACTCATTAGCACTTGAGCGAAAGGCAAGAACACCACCCACCTGGGCCATAGCCTCAACGATAAGTACTCCGGGCATAATGGGATTGCCGGGAAAGTGGCCAACAAAGAACGGTTCATTAATAGTAACGTTCTTTATCCCCACAATCTCCTCACCTTCCTTGAGGCTTTCAATCCGATCAACCAGCAGGAAAGGATAACGATGCGGCATAATGTTCATAATCTCTCTGACATCTATCATCACGGACACCCCTTTTCTTAGAGATCTATCTCCTGCTCAAGTGCAGCTAGTCTCTGCTCCAAAGACATAATCCTTTTCCGCAGCTCTGGAAGACGGCTTATGATCTGACAGTTCTTCAGAAAGTCCCGATGAGCAATTGCGGGACTGCCTGAGACGCTTTGCCCCGCAGGAATCGATTTGGCAACCCCCGATTGGGCGCCCACCCGAACGTTATCGCCTATCTCTAAATGCCCAGTTATCCCTACCTGCCCGGCCAGGATGACGTTCTTGCCAACCTTGGTACTTCCGGAAATCCCCACCTGCGCTATGATTACACTGTTTTCCCCCACGACCACATTATGGGCCACCTGCACCAGGTTGTCTATCTTGACTCCCCGCTGGATCCAGGTCTTACCCATGGTGGCCCGATCTACCGTACAGTTGGCCCCGATTTCCACATCATCATCGATCTGAACAATGCCTACCTGGGGAATCTTGAAATGGCAATCGCCATTTTGGGCGAAACCGAAACCGTCGCTTCCAACGACAGTGCCACTATGGATAATCACCCGGCTGCCGATGATGCAGCGATCTAGAACGGTGACATTTGGATAGAGTACGGTGTCATCGCCAATGAGAGCGCCAGCGCCAATATAGACGCCACCGTGCAATCTGACCCGATCTCCAAGTACCGCCCCATCGCCCACGTAGACCCGCGGATGGATCGAAATCTCATCACCCAGTTTCACGTTAGCACCCAGGTGAGCCTCAGTACTCACACCCAATGGAGGGTGGAGCTCAACTGAAAAGAGTGTCAGGATCTTAGCGAAGGCCAGGTAAGGATTCTCGCTGACTATACGAGGTTTCTCTATGGATCTCAATCCGGGTGGTACAATAAGCGCTCCTGCCTGGGACTGGTGGGCCTTCCGGGCATATTTAGGGCCAGCTACAAAGGAAATCTCACTGGTCTTGGCTTCCGCCAACCCCGCCACCCCAGTAATCTTAAATTCAGCATCACCGTGAAGCTCACCCTCAACCCAGCGAGCCAACTCCCCCAAGGTTTTCTCGGTACTACTATCTTCTCTCATGAGTCATTAGCCCCATCGATGGACAATGGATACCCTACTTTACTTTGCATGGAGTGTTGGAGTAGCGGAGTGTTGAAAAAAGCCTTG
>CAYFXH010000249.1:0-3399 GCA_964346905.1 uncultured Desulfobacteraceae bacterium
GCTGGACTTGCTCCCCGTTATTGCATTTTTCACCGGCATGTTCCCACAACGGGCCATGCGATACATACAGGAAAAGCTGGTTATCTTCAGAAAGTTAGGAAAAGGTGCCCACGAGTTGCCCCTTGACATGATCGAGGGGATGAACCTGTTCAACAAAGTTCGACTAGCCGAGGTGGGCATTGACAATGCACAGAATCTTGCTGAAGCGAACCTCGAGGAATTGATCCTGAAAACACCGTTCAATCCTCGCCTTTTGCTGGACTGGATTGCCCAGGCCAAACTCTATATTGCCTTTAAAGACCAGGTAGTTGGCCTCCGCACAGTAGGCATCAGGACGGTTCTGGAATTTCAAGCAGTCGGCGGAGAGGATGGGCTGAGCACACTGGCCAAACTCTCTGAAATACCCGAAGAGCAGCTTGCCGCGGTGTACCAGGTGATCAGCCAAGATCCGGACATCGCCGCGATGTCAGCCGCTTGGAAAAACCTGAGTGAAGGTTGAGTTCTCGTATGGGGATGGCAAAAAACACCGGTTTTGGTTCAATCACCAGCTGCCGTATTTCACGGTTATCGCTATTACTCTGCAGCTGAACGTTCTATCCGAAGGAGAAATACCATGTCTTTTCCATTTACAGATGAACACTTGCATCACCTTTGCCAGATAAACGGTTTTCCGCCTGTAAATACAGGACTTGTTTTCTTTGGACTGCGCGGCTGCTTGCCCGTAGATGTGGATGAGCATGAGTTCCAGAAGGAGTACCGGCTCACCCTCGTAGCCACCGATTACATCCATCCCCGCTGTACCCTCGGGCAATGGCGTCCCAAGGCTGGCAAAATCGCTCTTTTTCCCGGCAGCACAATTCCTCACCGAAAGTACGTAAAAACCTCGTTGGAGAAAGAGGGGCGGGGCACCAATCAACTGATGACCGGGTTTTACGACGACTATCGCAAGGGAATGCACAAGATGGGGAGCGCGAGCGGCCATGAAGCGTTCAGGCAAACCAGAGGGCATCCCATTCGCAGAACTGCTGACGACTTCGACTTTGATGGTGATGACCGCGTCGAGTTCACGAATCCCTACGACAATATTCATGCTGCCTGGAGCATGGGAGTAAACCACAACGATTACGCCAGCGCCGGTTGCCAGGTGGTGGTGGGTTATCCCAGGTGCACAGGACGTGGGGACGAACCTGATGTGGGTCCCTGGAAGATATTCAAAAAAAACGCTTATGGCCTGCGACGTAAAAGTTTTCCGTACATGCTGCTGAATGGACTGGAGGCAAAGAGGGTTGCAGTGAGCAACTCCAAGAAGATGTCAGCAAGGCTCCGCTTTGGCTCGAGGGGAACGCTGGTTGAAAAGGTGCAGAAGGAGCTGAAAGAGCGAGGATATTACGAAGGCAAGATTGACGGTGATTTCGGACCGAGAACACTGCGTGCCTTGTTGGACTTTCAGACGGCCACCTTTGGACCAAGTTCTGATGATGGGATCGTTGGGCCCATAACGGCTTCAGTTTTGGGCATAACCTGGCCGAAAGTGTGATGGAATTGCCGGGGGCAATCCGGAGGACGTAGACCCGGTTCACATGAGTGAAATGAAATAGTTTTGAGCCAACAGAGTGTTTCATGGGTGGGAGGTGACAACATGCCTGATATCCGCTATGTCTGTCTGTCAGATATGCATCTGGGTGAGGAAGACAGTCTGTTAACCAACACCAAAACAGCCAAATCTGAGCCTGATCCCAGTAAACCTAGTCCGGTTCTCCATAGTCTCGTAAGCTGTTTGAAACAGCTGATTCAAGAAAACGAAACGGAGGCAAAACCCATCTTGATTTTAAACGGCGACGTCCTTGAGATGGCTTTGGCCACAACCAACCAGGCAGCGATGGCATTTGAACGTTTCATAGAAACAATCAAAATGAAGGATGGCAAGCCTCTTTTTGAGCACATCATTTACATTCCTGGCAATCATGACCACCACATCTGGGAGATCGCCAGGGAGACTCAGTATGTCCATTACATCGAAACGGTCAAACCGGGCAAGAAATTGGATGTTCCTCACCATACAACCAAGATGTTCTTTGAATCAGCCGACGATTTGCTGCCCGCCTATTTTTTGACGAATTTGGTGGAAAGATACCCACATCTGAAAAACAAGGAAATAAAGGTTGCCTATCCCAACTTCGGTCTACGCTCAGATGACGGCAAGAGATGCGTTATTTTTCATCATGGCCATTTCATCGAATCCATCTACCAGCTGATGAGCACATTACAGCGGCTCCTGTTCGGCCGTAAAATGCCCACTGAAGTAGAAGAAATAGAGGCTGAAAACTTTGCCTGGATCGACTTTCTCTGGTCAACCTTGGGACGTTCAGGGGAAGCAGGAGTGGCCATGGAGTCGATTTACGAACACATGCTGCAATGGGACCACTTCAAGAAGCTCCTTTCCAGGTTTGCCAGGAATGTTGCGGAGCAATACGATCTACCAGGATGGGGAGACTGGATGGAGACTAAATTTCTCGAAAACATTCTTCATGGGCTGGCGGATAAATTTTCCAAGAGGGAAAGAAAGAAAACAGCTCTGCCGTTGAGCAAGGATGCAGAAGATGGCTTGTGGACCTACGTGGAGGGGCCTCTCAGAAATCAGATTCTTACTGAATGCAACGGCGAAATGCCGGTTGAAGTCAGCATCGTTTTTGGGCACACCCACAAGCCCTTCCAACAGGACCTGCAATTCCACAACTACCCACAGTGGGTGGATGTATACAACACCGGCGGTTGGGTAGTGGAGACTGTCCTGCGTGAGCCGATCCGTGGGGGCGCTGTGGTGCTCGTTGACGAGAGTCTAAATCTTACCTCCCTCAGGATGTACAACGAATCTGAAGATCGGGAGGGGTGCCAGGTAAAGGTGGAAGAAGCCAGCCATGCCGGTCAAAAGGCAAATCCATTTCACGACAGGATAGAAAAGCTCTTGAAAAAGAAAGCGAACGTATTTCGCCAGTTCTCTGAAATTGTCGAACGCACGGTGTACATCCGCGCCCAAAAGCTGAGGTCGCGATTAAAGAGACTGTAGTAGAGCTAGGAGTGTTGGCTGTTCTCCCTATGCAAAGACACAACGGGAAATCGCTACTGGGAGTAAGCATATATGAACATCAGGTTGTCGAATTCACCAGGTCAGATAAAAGACCGTTACGGAATTGTGGTGATCGGTTCAGGCTATGGCGGCTCAATAACCGCGGCGAGATTGGCTGCGGCAGGCAATGAGGTATGTATCCTCGAGCGAGGCAGAGAGTGGATTCCAGGGGAATTTCCTGATCAAGCCACTACCAGACCCCTAACTCCGTCCTCCACCACTTCACGGGGAACATCTTGACGGATCACCGTCTGCCCGATACCAGAGAGCAA
>CAYFXH010000250.1:0-3330 GCA_964346905.1 uncultured Desulfobacteraceae bacterium
TTCGACGAGTTTTCCAAAAACCAGATGCGAGGTGAACTGCTTGGCTCTGTTGCAGCCGGTGGTCGGACCAAGCTATCCCAGCATAGAGCATAGGGCATAGAGCATAGAGAGCTGACCCTATCTTCCTCAAAATCATATATTTCCGCAGTATATTTTGAACCCTCAATCCATTCCCGCGTATTTGTTTTTACATCCCACCTTACAGAAGCCGCATCCCAGATTAATCTTATAGACTCTGGTTTGATTCTTGCAACTTTCGTAAATGTCACTTCAGTTGCTAACTGACGGATAGATTGCGCCGGCCTCAAAATTAACCAGGGACAAAATACCAAGAAATATTCGCTAAGTCCGTGGGAGAGATGAAATGGTGACGAGCCCAACAAATGAACGAAAACTAGGTCTGAGATTTGCGCAGGCACTTGTCTTTGCATTTGTGCTTCACGCCGAGCAAAAACGGAAGGGATCCGATGATATCCCATACATTGCACACTTGCTTAGCGTAGCTGCCCTGGTCCTTGAAGAGGGTGGAACTGAGGACGAGGCTATTGCTGCATTGTTACATGACACTATTGAAGATCAAGGGGGACCTATTGCACGTGCTGCAATCGAATTCAGATTTGGTGAAAGGGTTACCGAGATTGTCGATGGCTGCACGGATGCGGAAACAACCCCGAAGCCGCCATGGAAAAAGCGCAAACGACAGTATATAGAAAATATACCTCATGTCTCTTCCGAAGTTCTGCGAGTGTCTCTTGCGGACAAACTGCACAATGCCCGCTCAACTCTCCGGGAATTGCGCAGAATTGGAAACAAGGTCTGGGACAGATTTAATCCGGAAGCAAGCAAAGATGACCAATTAAAACATTACAGAGCCCTGGTGGATGCCTTCCGTGATGCTGGCGGACCAGCAGTGATGGTTGATGAATTGGAACGTGTTGTCACAGAAATAGAGGAACTAGATTCTGGCACCGATTCGTAATAGCGCGTGGTCGAGAACAGGAGGACGTTGGTGACTAAGTTGAATAACTTTTCTTTGAGGAATAAAGAACGATAGGGGACGTTGTTTCGTTTTCAATTGCTACAATTTGAATTCTAACCAGCATTCAGCCGATGCAGCACCTCCGTCTGTGGTAATAAAGGACCACTGCCGTGCTTGGTCAACAATGCATTTAATCAACCTCTCGTTGAGAATCTCGCTGGAAATGAAGGTGGCATCAACAACGTTTCCTTTGGGGTTAATGCTAAGCCTCAATCGGGCCTGCCCGCTCTGCCTGGAGCCATTTTCCAACAGGGTTTGATAGCAAGATCTCATTTCTTTGAGACCACTTCGTATACTACAAACCAGGTAGTTCCTAATCAGGTTGTCACTTGTATCCAGCTGGTCTTCCCAAAGAGCAATTCGACCTTGAGCTGGTCTTTTCTTAGAGTCTGCTAATGTGACTTCCTTCTTGCGGATCAGTTTCTTGCCGGAAGGCCGTTCAAAGATTTCGTCTATGACCACTCTGTCTTCCAATATTGCTGACACCCTCTTGGGTATGATGCCCGGTAGATAAGATCCTTCTTGGATGGTATATCCCTTGTCGTCAAAATGGACTACAAGCGCTAACTTACCCTTAGGAGTGCTAATGATGCCTTTGAGCTTGCCCCCTAGCGGGCTGAATTCCTCCATCTCCGGGGGAGTACACAGGTGCTCTATACGGGTAATATCAACGAGCTTTCCCCGCCACATGCCACCATGGCCTGCTCGGCCTTTGCGAAAAATGCCTTCGATCCTGAGCCAGCTCCAGTTACGCTCGTTCAGTTGAGAAATGTCGGCAGACGGCGACGGCTCTGAAACCCAGAGGCTATGTTTCCCTTCTTTCAAGCTGGAAAGCTCCAAAAGAGCCTGGTAAAAACCGATGACCGATACTCGCCTGCCGTCATATTTGTCAGGCTCGGAAATAAGCTTCCGCGCTGGTACTGTGGTGGCTACCTCAGTGCCTGTTTCGGCAAGACACACAGGCTGTTTTCCTACAGTAAGGGAGAATAGGAATAGAGCAGCCAGCAGCAAGGAGACGACTGCCAGCCATACTCTGGAAGTAATTGTTTTCATCACTCACAACCCTCACGCTTTAAGACTCAAAAGTATTGGAGATCGATTGCAAGGGCTGTGCCTGAAGTTAAGAACAGGGCGCAAGGCACAAGGCGCCTAGCATAGAGCAGGTCATTGCTCATCTCTAATTTCGCATTTCTCATTGGTCATTTGCCTCCGGCGTCATTAGGTCACTCCGCTACGCTGTCATTGGGCATAGTGCAGAGGGAAGTAATTTCGGATTGCGGATTGGGGAAGGCATAGAGCAT
Source organism: uncultured Desulfobacteraceae bacterium (assembly GCA_964346905.1). GTDB lineage: Bacteria > Desulfobacterota > Syntrophobacteria > BM002 > BM002 > BM002. The sequence goes on from CAYFXH010000250.1 coordinate 2,341, forward strand.
AGGGCATAGGGTAGATTGCAGATTTTAGATTGCAGATTGCGGATTGTAGATCTGGGATGTGAAATTGAGGGATTTAGGGATTTGATATATTCGGAGCTCGATAACGCTTTGCTCCTGACTCCTGACTACTGTCTCCTGACTCCTGGTTTTTTAGTTTGCTGTTGTTTCAGTGTAAGTTATGGATGTCCTTCTAATGCTTTTTCATAAACTGCTGCTGAATATCCGTGTATTCCTCGTCCATTGATCACAACAAAGGGTACTCCATCCCGTTTGTCCAGCTGCTTCTTACGCGCAGCAGCGTTTTTGTCTTTTTCAATATCGTATTCTGTGAAAGGGATGCCTCTCGAACGAAAAAACTCACGAGCCTTTTTACTATAATAACACCAGCTAGTGGTGTAAAGCTCGACCTTCGGACTCGTGCGGTTCGCTTGGGTAACATTAGTTCGAGAGATTTTGCGCTTTTTAGGTTTTTTTCGAAATTTATCAAGCAGCTTTTGGATTAGTGTTGCCTTTTTTGGGGGAGGGGAGGGATTAACATCTGGATCACTCTTTAAGGGTGTTTTGGATTCCACCTTTTCATATGGTCCAGCGTCTTCAGGTGGAACATCAGAAATATGTACTACGCCGTTTTCATCAACCCATTTATACATTTCAGCACTTGCTAATCCAGTGATAATAAGAATCAAGAAGAATACAATAAACAATGCATTCAGTTTTTTCATTATTACCTCCGGCTTATGCCTTTACCAATCAACAAAACGAAAGCTGCAAAAAAAAGGCCAATCGTGGAACCGAGTGAAAAAAGAGGGACGTTCTTAGATTTATTGCGTTCCCTAATATCATAGGTCAGAGGTTAGAGGTCAGAGGTCAGAGGGCTAAATGCAGCTGGCAGATTGCAGCTAGCAGCTGGCAGGTAGCGCTGCGCTATCATTTGGCTTCGGCGTCATTAGGTCATTACGCTGCGCTGTCATTTGTTGTAAGAGTACTGGA
>CAYFXH010000251.1:0-3023 GCA_964346905.1 uncultured Desulfobacteraceae bacterium
TAATTGCTATCTTGAACGTAGAGAAAATACTAAAGAGCAGGGTGTAGATGAAGAAGGCGATAGATGGTTGCCTTGGCATTGATGTATCCGGGGGCTCTTTTCCTCACATTTGATCCAAAAGCCCACAGATCAAAAGTCAAATCTCATAAAGATGGGGGGCCTCTCATTGTTGCCACCCTCCAATGGATACAGGTGGGTTGATACGATATTTATGGGTAAGGGGAGTTAAAAATGCTTAGGTTTGCGCCATTTTTGAAGTTAAGGAACAAACTGATTGCTTATTTCCTCATAGTTGCGCTGGTGCCGATAGTAAGCATGGGTGTGTTCAACTATAGTAAGAGCAAGGCCGCCCTGAAGAAGCAAATCCTGTCCGGGTTAGAAGATGTAGCTTACGGTGCTATTGATAGGATAGGCCAGGCTATGCATACCGCCTATGTTGACGTACAGCAATGGGCTGAGCTCGATAACGTAAAAGAGGCGTTACTGTATGGGTACTTTGGGATGACCAACGAACTCTTCAGAAATTTAACGACGAAGAATAAGCTGTACAGGGCGATAGTCGCCTTCAATAAGGAAGGCAACATGTTGGCCGCCAGCAATGAGAAAATATTGCTCAAATCCCAAGATGAACAACGGATGGAGTTTGACCGGGAATACTTAAAAGGAACCAAAGCGGAAGGCCCGGTCTCTGTCGGTGATTTCAGATATTCTCCTTTAATGGACAATTATACTGTGAGTTTCAGTTCTGTGGTCAAAGATGAGGAAGGAGCACCTATAGGAATCATAACCCTGTTCATAAATTGGGCAACTGTTCAAGAATTCGCCACCGGTGATCAAATCAGGGGCGATCAGGATAGGGTTGGTATGTTGTTGGGCAATGATGGAGACACTATCATCGCTTATCATGACGCTTCTTTTCTCGGCAGACCGCTCCGGGAAGTACTGTCCATGAACTTTTCCGACCTCCCGTTCGGGGGCGAAAGGGAAGGATCGGGTGAAATCAAAATACATAATTTCAATAAATCCGTGGCCTTCCACAGGACTCAAGAATTCCAGGGCACCAAACCTTTTAACTGGACATGCCTTGTCTTTGTCGATTCAGAGAAACTGCTTGCCCCGATCAATGCATGGAAATACAACTTGCTGAGCATTTTTATCGTGGTCTTTGTCTTAGTTCCGGGGACTGTCTATTTTGTCGTTAGAGGGATAGTTAATCCTCTCGGGAAACTTACTACCGCTGCTACTAATATAGCTAAAAAAGCAGGGGACCTTACCCAACAGGTCGAGGGCATAGAGACCCTGGATGAAATAGGGCAACTTGGAGGAGCCTTTAATAATTTAATAATAAGCTTGCGTGACATTATTAAGCAAATTCGAGACGCAGGTCTTCAGATCAGTTCATCTGCGGCGCAGATTAGCTCTGCGGCCGAGCAACAGGCCTCGGGCGCCACTCAGCAATCTTCAGCGGTCAGCCAGGCCTCAACCACCGTTGAGGAACTGGGGACTACGGCAACTCGTATCGCTGAAAATGCTGAAACCGTGGCAACGATGGCAGAGGACACCTTGGCAGGGATGCAGGAGATCAATACCAAGGTTGGTGATACCGCAAAGAAGATTCTCTCCCTTGGTGAGAAATCCCAATCCATAGGAACCATCACGAAACTCATCGATGACATTGCTGAGCAGACAAACCTCTTGGCCTTGAACGCAGCTATCGAAGCCGCCCGGGCTGGGGAAGCAGGAAGGGGCTTCGCGGTTGTAGCTCAAGAGGTGAGAAAACTTGCCGAGCGCTCCTCCGAATCCACTGAGGAGATTCGTCAGGTCATAGCCGAAATCCAAGGGGAAACGAACTCCACCATTATGGGAATTGAAGATTCAACCAAGTGGGTGGAAAAAGGCCTGGAGATGGTAGGGGAGACAGCCAAATCCGCAAAAGAGATTTCCATTGCCACGCAACAGCAAAAGTCCGCATCGGAGCAGGTTGTGCAGGCAATGAGGGAGATAGATTCAGTAACGAAACAGTTCGTCTCTTCAACTCAACAAGCAGCGGAATCCGCAACAGAGCTTAGTACGTTATCGCAGGAGCTTAAGAGTGCGATAGGGGAGTTTACGTTGGGAGGAGAGGAAGCAAGAGAAACGAGGGGCGAGAACAATGCCTAGAAAAATGATGAATTACAAACGGGCAGACATGTATGGCAAATTTACAAGAACATTCAAAGACGTGGTCATAATCTGCATTATCTCCATGTCTCCCTTCGTATTGGCATCTGGTTTTGATGGAGTTGAGATGTTTGTGGAGTGGTGCCGAATATACGAAGAAATGAACATCGATCAGTTTACCCCTTCGCCTTTGGTCCTGGCGTTGGCTTTTTCCACTTTCCCTCTGCGGAGGAGGAGAAAAGAAAAGGCGGAGGAACGGATGCAGAGGCTGGCCGAGGAAAGAGAGGCAGTAGCGAAGATCGGGCGAATCATCAGCTCAACACTGGAGATCGACAAAGTATACGAGCTCTTCGCCGAGGAAGTGCGAAAGCTCATCCCCTTTGATAGGATTTCCATTAACATCATCCATTCCGAAACGGGCACGTTCTCCAATGCCTACGTCCTGGGAGAGGACGTTGAAGGGCGCAGGTCTGGGGACGTTACTCCTCTGGCCGGATCATTTACCGGGGAGGTAATGAAAAAACGGTCGACCACTCTCGTACAGACGGAAGACACACAGGAAGTGCTAGAGCACTTCCCTTCGCTGGTGCCCACTTTTCAGGCCGGACTTCGATCGTTAATGGCGGTTCCCTTGATCTCGAGAGATCAGGTTGTCGGAGTGCTACACTTGCGATCGATCAAGCAGGAAGCCTATACGGCGGCGGATGTGGAGCTTGCCGAGAGTATCGGATCGCAAATCGCCGGTGCCATCGCCAACGCGGAGCTGTACGAGGAAACGAAGCGGATGGTTAAAGATATCCGGGACGGCGGGGTCGAAATCTCCTCTGCGATCAGCCAGGCCTCAACCACCGTTGAAGAACTTG
>CAYFXH010000251.1:3033-3291 GCA_964346905.1 uncultured Desulfobacteraceae bacterium
AAAATGTGGCAAAGGCAGCAGAACGCACATTGGCGGGGATGCAGGAAATCAATGAAAAGGTTGGTAATACCGCACAGAAGATTCTCTCTTTAGGTGAGAAATCGCAATCCATCGGGAACATCACTAAACTCATCGATGATATTGCGGAACAGACAAACCTCTTGGCCCTAAACGCGGCTATTGAGGCCGCCCGGGCTGGGGAGGCAGGAAGGGGCTTCGCGGTTGTAGCTCAAGAGGTGAGAAAACTTGCCGAGCGCT
>CAYFXH010000252.1:0-3266 GCA_964346905.1 uncultured Desulfobacteraceae bacterium
TGAGGAGGCGATCGCAGTATACACGAAAGTGCTCCATCGCAATCCCGAGGATATCAGTTCCCTCATAGGCCTAGCCGCTACCTATGGTTTGTCGGGACGGGAGGAGGAGGCCCGCGCACGAGCCGCGCAAATTCTCAGGATAGAGCCTAAGTTTTCTGCCGAGGTTTTTGCATCGACACTTCCCTTCAAGAATAAGGCAGACACAGACCTCCTAATAGACGGCTTGCGCAAGGCAGGGGGGATTGCAGAATGCCTTCAATTTCTAGCTTCACATGAAGTATTTATGTATAAGGGCCCACCAGCTTTCTCAATCACATACCCAGGATGTTATAAACAATTAAAACCTAGATCACAAATCGAGGTTTGTTATGCACACATGCCCTTTGGAAAATCAGATTTTAATATTTCGCTGCGCGACGTTCGACCGGGAGAAAAATTAGAAAATTACTCCGAATATTGGATTAATTATCTAACGAAGTACAAAATTGGTACTGATTTTGATGTCATTTCTTCTCAGCCAAAAATACTAGAAGATGGAACTCCAGCAAAACTCATTGTGATTAAATGGCAGAATTTAAGTGGATGGCCTGTAGAATCGAGGATTTTAGTGCTGACTAAAGATAACAGGTTGATTTCTATCCAAATTCATGGTGGATCAGGTGAAAAGATAGACGTTGTGTCTGAAAACATTTTTGATAGTTTAAGATTAAATTAGTGAGTTAGCCGCCGGTCTATCTACTAATCAGTTTAAATGTTGTTCCCTGAAGCAAATCATTTTAAAAACTGAGCATCCATGTAATCATAATGACCCTTATCGAATTTCTAAATTAAGCGGAGTAAGATTGCGGCATTTTTCTACAACTAATGGGATTTCCATTATATGCATAAGACCTCCAGATATTTTCAACAGTGAAACATATGCGCAGTCAATAGCACTGCTCATGAGTGAAGATTTCAAATGGATATCACCAAGGGGATCGATACCAATTCATCAGATAGAGGTCATTAATAGAAATGCATGATTCAAGAATACGCAGAATCCATCGCCAGGAATTCTGTTGATTTGTGTTTCAAATCATCACCCGTCCGGTGTCCAATCGGTGCCCACGGGCCATCAAAGTCTGTCACAATCGGTCCAAATAGGTCGCGTTCAGTGGTCCCTATTTGGACACTTTTGAGTTTGCTGAAACTAAAAAACCTTTTATTTCCAGATACTTAATGTGAATTCTAGCTCGGGCTATTTACCCAACGGAAGGCCAGGAGTGACAGAAAAGAAACATGAGTAGGTGGTGAGTGTTTAATGGCGGATGAAATCAACAGTTTTTGCCAAGGTTCGGTTCTGTTGATTGCATCTTGAATTCGAAAGCGGGATTCGGTTTCTGTTGACTTTGAACGATCTTTCCCTTTAAATGGCAAAGGAAGTTACAGCAAGGGAGCAGGACAAGTACAGTGGATCTACCTGGATCAGTTGACATGATTTCTCTCTCCGGTTCACTGAAACCACTGAAAGACCACTTTAATAAAAATAACAAGTATCGCCAATTTATTGCGATCGTATCTCCAACCTGATCGGTGTGCTTGGATGGTGCCCGGGCGGCCCGAAAGTCTATCCTTGAACCAACTCAAGACCCAATGATCCGAGTGAGCATCGTATGGATAAATGTACTCCCTCCTGACAACAAAGAAGCGGCATCTCAGGCGGCTGGGAGCATCTTTGGTGATTCCAAGGTTTGTCATTTCTATGATCCTGAGAGGCTTGCAGGCCAAGCGATGGCACAGGTTCTTGGGGGAGAGAAAGGCCAGGTGGCTTGGGATATCTACCTCTTCTATGACGAAGGGAGTCAGTGGTATAGGTCAGCACCTATACCGACTGAATATATGCATCAAATGACAGGAAGCAGCTGGGCTGGGGAAGAGAATTATCGTCATGGGGAGGACTTGGTAAGAGCATTATACGAAGCGATTCGGAGAGCAGTATAACAATAGCGGGGATATTCTTTGATTACGGTGGGGAAAGCGGTTCCCGAGGACACACCTTCAATCTGCAAAGTGCATGTGCAGTCTATTCGAGAGTTAGGTGCCGCTCACTACTCTGATAAGGAGGTTGCTGCTTGGGCCGATGGGAAGGTGCCAGCCAATTATGTCCGTGCCATGGAGGCTGGTGAGCGTTTTTTTGTCGCCGAAGAAAGTGGGGAGCTTGTCGGGTTTGGTAGTATCGTCCTTGAGGAGGCTGAGATCAAAGCTATTTATGTCCACCCCTCTCACATAAAAAAAGGCATTGGCTCTAGGTTGCTTCACAGACTTGAGCGGATTGCCAAGGAGGCAGGGCTTTCTATCCTTAGGCTTAACTCCTCTCTCAATGCAGTCGCTTTCTATGAACGCTTAGGATACACCCGAGAAAAGCCTATAAAGCATAAACTTCAGAGTGGCTTTGAAATCGATTGCGTTTCGATGACAAAGAAGATCGACAAGCCTGGGGAAACCATGGGTCAGCGTCCAACGATTGAAACCGAGCGTCTGATTCTCCGGCCCTTTCAGCTATCAGATGGGAAAGAAGTTCAGCGTCTCTCAGGGGCAAAAGAGATCGTCTCAACCACATTGAATATCCCCTACCCATACGAAGATGGCAAGGCGGAGGAGTGGATTTCAAAGCACCAGGAGAAATTCGATACAGGGAAAGAGGTTCAATTTGCAATCACTATGAAATCGGATGGGAAGCTCATTAGTGCGATCAGCTTGATGGGGATAAGTGAGCGGCACTCCCACGCAGAGATAGGGTTCTGGATTGGAAGACCCTATTGGGACAAAGGCTTTTGTACAGAAGCAGGCCGTTCCGTTGTGCGGTACGGATTCGAGACGCTGGGGCTCAATCGCATCCATGCCAATCACTTCCCTCGCAATCCCAGATCGGGAAGGGTCCTGCAGAAGCTCGGCATGAAACATGAGGGTTGCCGAAGACAGCATGTCAAGAAATGGGATGCTTTTGAGGATGTGGAACTCTACGGGATTCTCAGAAGCGACTGGGAAAAGAGCAAAGGATGAACAGACCATTTTATAACGAATTTGCATGGGCTTATGATCTGATCATCCAGGACCCTGCAGACACCAGAGCCGATTTCATCGAAAGGATGCTATCTCAGCGGAATGTGCTCCTTGGCTCCAGGAGTTTCTGTTTATTCGAGATGCAAATAAACACTTCTCGATCACCTCGGGGGCGCAATAGTACATCTTGATAATTATTAAAGGCGGCCTCCTTGGGGTAAGAT
>CAYFXH010000253.1:0-3252 GCA_964346905.1 uncultured Desulfobacteraceae bacterium
GTCAAGATAAAAACATATGTTTTGATGCAAATAAAAAATGGTCAACTACCCTTCACTGATATGATGCAAAGTTCGACACAAACTGAAAGAGTCCAGTCGACTGAGGTGACCGAGATCGCTGGAGGGGCATCCATGGCGGCCGCAGATCCGCTGGCAACTATCTTTCAGGAATTCATCGATAGGGTCATAAAAGAGATTCTTGACAGCTTCACCCTCAAGTGGGCGGTGAAAGATATTTTTCGCCCCTATGAAGAAGAGTTGCCATACGCTAAGCCGGTGGAGGAATTGAAACTCTTTGGCCATGAAATATTTTCCAGACCTTCCGAGACTTTTGCCCCGCCTACCAGTATGCCGGTTACCGAGGATTATCTCATAGGCCCTGGTGATGAAATCAAGGTTCTGATGTGGGGTCGAATTGATGCCGAATACTCCTTGATGGTGAACAGGGACGGTACGGTACAGTTTCCCAGGATCGGTACTATTGCAGTGGCAGGCATGACCTACAGGGATATGAAAAAACTGCTAAAGAAAAAGGCCGAAAGTATCACCGGCGTAACTATCAGTGTAACTATGGGGAGGCTCAGGAGCATCACGGTATTTGTTGTGGGCGAGGTAAGAAAGCCTGGGGCCTACACGGTGAGTGGTTTCGATACGGTAATCAATGGACTGCTCATCTCCGGCGGGCCTTCAGACCTGGGCTCACTGCGAAACGTCCAACTCAAAAGAAACGGCAAGATCATAACGACAGTTGATTTTTATGAGTTCCTTCTCGCGGGCGAAACCTCGAAAGACAGGAGGCTCCAGCCCGGCGACGTGATTTTTGTTCCTGCTGCAAAAAACCTGATCGCCGTCGCCGGTAACGTAAAACGCGCAGCAATCTACGAGCTGAGGGGAGATCTGAGTCTCAATACCCTGATAGCTCTGGCAGGGGGATTGGCACCGAGCGCGCACAAGCAGAGGTTGCAGATCGAACGGTCTTTTGAACACAAGAAAAAGGTGGTTCTGGATGTGACCTATGAGGGCAGTAACACTGCGGGAAATTTCACGCTCCAAGATGGAGATATCGTGAAGGTTTTTCCAATCGCCCCAGAGAAGGTTGATGCGGTCTATCTGTATGGCAATGTTCTGCGTCCGGGAAGCTATTCGTATAGATTGGGCATGCGAGTCTCAGACGTGATCAGGGATGAAACAGAACTCAAAAGCGATACTGATTTTAGCTACGGGCTGATCAAAAGATATGTGGAACCGGACATGCATGCCGAGCTGATCCCGTTTAACGTGGGTAGGGCAATTATTGCGCGGAACGACCAAAGCAACCTCAGGCTGAAACCCTATGACGAAATCTATATCTTCAACAAGTGGCTGTTTTCCTACAAGCCATACGCCAGAATCAAGGGCGAGGTAAGAAAGCCAGAGACCTATCCCTTGCAGGAGAACATGCGGATACGAGATTTGATCATTGCGGCAGGAGGACTGAATCGTGAAGCCTATATGGGGAAAAGCCACATTTTTCGGATCGATCCCCAGACCAAGAATGTGACCCTGATAATGTTCAATCTCGAGAGAGTTCTCGAGGACGATCCTAGCAACAACTTGCTGCTGCAGGATCAAGACGAGGTAGTGATTCACAGCATCAGGGAATACAAACCTAAGGAGACAGTAAGCATTTATGGGATGGTTAATAACCCAGGGCAGTATCCGCTTGCAGTGGACATGACCATCAGGGACCTCATCATGGCAGGGGGCAATTTGCGCAAGGATGCGTATAGAGAGCAAGCGGAGTTAGTGCGGTTCGAGTTGGTTGATGGGGATCTTATGAGAAAAGAGGTTCTCAACTTCAGTGTGGCCAAGGCGGTGGCCGGCGACCCGGAAGAGAATCTTGAACTTCAGGAATACGACCGGGTCTTTATAAAAAGGATTCCCGGATGGCTTGAGCAAATCAGGGTAAGCATCGATGGAGAGGTTACGTATCCGGGTGATTACTATGCCAGGGATGATGAAAGGCTCAGTTCGCTCATTGAAAGGGCAGGGGGGTTTACTAAAGATGCCTATCTTCGTGGGGCTTTCTTCACCAGGGAAAGCGTGCGTCAAGTTCAACGTCAGAGGCTGGACGATCTGATCTCCCGGATGGAACAGGAGATTTCCGCCGAAACTGGTTTGGAAGCAACGGGGGCCATGACTAAAGAGGAGGTTGAAGCGTTCAGGCTTTCGCTGGAAGCAAAAAAGGGGCTTCTCCAGAAACTCAGAGAGGCAAAAGTTACGGGTAGGATGGTAATACAACTGGCGCAACTGGAGGCATTCAAGGATTCAAAATTTGATTTGAGACTGGAGGATGGGGACCGGCTCGTGATTCCAAAAGAACCTCAGTCAGTCAACGTTCTGGGCGAGGTGTACAACCCCACAGCATTTCTCTACGAAAAGGGTAAAAGGACAAATTTTTACCTCAGTCGTGCCGGCGGACCGACGGCAAATGCAGAGAAGGGTGAGATGTACATCATTCGCGCCGACGGCTCCGTGCTGAGTAAATCTCAAAGCGGTTCATCCCTCAGTTGGGATCCTGATAGCAACCGCTGGGTCTCTGGTAGTTTCAGTTCTGCGCAACTCTATCCTGGAGACTCGGTGCTGGTACCAAGAAAGCTGGTCAAGATCCACTGGGTCAAGGAGGCAAGAGATATAACCCAGATCATGTTCCAGATCGCTGTTGTGGTTGGAATTCTCGTCGCCATTTAACAGGACGAAAAGATTGACCACAGAGGCACAGAGGTTTTGAACATAGATTAAACAGATACCCCGGTGGAAATCCTCATCTGACTGGCTCAAAATCCCCCTTTATACAAGGGGGACTTTTATGATCTGGTCCCTTGTCTCCCCCCTTTACCCATTTCCGGTCAAACCACAAATGGGTAAATTTACCCATTTGTGGTCAAACCAGATTTGGGTAATGCACCTCCTCTACCCTTGGAAACCATGCCACAACCCACCGAACCCGTGATTCCGGACGAGCGCCGCTTCGCGGCGACGTTGTCTGGATCCCGGCTCGCGTTCGCCGAAGTCGGACTTGGCCGGGATGACGGATTGCGACACAACTCCTTGGGGGGAGGAGGGCTGGGTGGTTATCCTGCGGAGCTAAAATAGGTGTATTGGATAATTCGATGTCAGCAATTTTGGTTTGATTACTAAATGGATTGATATCTATGTCGCGCGCTGTACTGAATCTTACAATTGTCCTTGGCTTCTTATTTTTATTCCTGA
>CAYFXH010000254.1:0-3247 GCA_964346905.1 uncultured Desulfobacteraceae bacterium
CCCCGGGACGGACTCGAACCGCCGACTAAGTGGTTAACAGCCACCCGCTCTACCAGCTGAGCTACCGGGGATCGGTTTGTGCTGGAGGCGTCTGTCTATAGCAGAGACCTCTGGTCCTGTCAACTGCAAATCAGCTTAGTCTTCTTCCTCCTCTGCTATTTCGCAAAGTCTCAGGAGGCGGTCGTAATCCCGGTCAACTCTCTCTTGGATAAGGGCGATATCCTCTTCGGTGAGATGGCTGAAGCGGCGTTGAATCTTTAAGTAGTCACTAACCGGTTTGGGCTTCTTAATCTTGCGCGACAGTTTCCAGTTGCCGTCTATCACCTCGTAGAGGGGAAAGATCTTGGTCTGTACCACCAGACGCGCAGTCTGAATCGCATCCTCCACGGCGCAGCGCCATCCCGTGGGACAGGGTGAAAAAAGATGCAGGTAAGCCGGACCCTCCACCAGAGAGGCCTTCTTTGTTTTGTTCATCAGATCCACATAGTAAGCTGGCGAGCCTGTGGCCACGTAGGGAATATCGTGCGCTGCGGCAATGGCCGGCATGTTCTTTTTCCAGGTCTGCTGGCCGATGCTTTTTTTGCCCGGAGGTGAGGTAGTGGTCCCAGCCCCATAGGGAGTGCTGCTGGAGCGCTGGATCCCGGTGTTCATGTAGGCCTCATTGTCCAGGCAAACATATACGAAGTTATGGCCTCTCTCCAGCGCACCGGAGAGAGCCTGGATGCCGATATCAGCCGTGCCGCCGTCACCGGCGATGGCCAGAAAGATTGTCTTATTGTCCTCAAGTTTTCCCTTACGGATCATGGCCTTGTGAGCAGCCTCCACCCCGCTGGCCACTGCCGCAGCGTTCTCGAAGGCCACATGCAGCCATGGTACCCGCCAGGCACTCTGGGGATAGGGGGAGGATATGATTTCCATACAGCCAGTGGCGCTCACGACAATCACATTGTTGCCCAGCGCCTTCATCACTTGGCGCAAGGCAACAACCTCGCCACATCCCTGACAGGCCCGATGTCCCGGAGCTAACGGTTCTTCAACCGGCAGCTTTTTCGGAGTGAATCGTTCGAAATCTTTCAATGCTTCAGTTGCACTTTTCATCATTCCCTCACATTGATTAGAGTATAGCCAGGCCGAAGTCCATCAGCGGCTGCAGCCTCTACCCCATCGGCCATTTCCACAAAATTCTCAATGGTCACATCCCGGCCAGCTAGACCCGCAACATAGTTCCAAATATAGGGCCGTTCCGGTTCATCATAAAGCGCAGCCTTGACCTCGGTGGCCAGCGGTCCGCCGGCACCATTGAGGGCCAGGGCGCGGTCCATTAGGGCAATGTGCTTGGCGCCTCTTACGGCAGCTAGAAATTCCTCGAATGGGAAAGGCCGAAACAAGCGCAAGCGCACCAGGCCAACATTCTTGCCGTCAGCACGCATCTGATCCACAGCGGTCATCGCCGTCTCACTCAGGCTTCCCATGGTTACCAGCAGGGTTTCGGCACCGTCTGTCCGATAAGTCTCCACCGGTTTGTAATAGCGGCCGAACATGTCACCGAATTCCTGCCAGGCCTCGAGTATTACCGGTTTGGCACCATTTATTGCCTCATCCTGCGCCTTTTTTGCCTCGGTGTAGACCTCGGGCATTCCCACCGGGCCGATACTGACCGGGTTTGCCGGATCCAGCCGCATCTGTGGCTTATAGGGCGGCAGATAGCGATCCACCTCTTTCTGATCGAGCATTTCAATTGGCTCGATCACGTGAGTTAAGGTAAAGCCATCCACGTTGATAATTACCGGCAGCAAAACCCGGGGGTCTTCCGCCACGCGGAAGGCATGAAGGGTCAGGTCAAAGGCCTCCTGACCGTTTTCGGCCACCGTTTGAATCCATCCGGTATCCCGGCTCATCATCATATCGGAGTGGTCGTTCCAGATACTGATTGGGCCCGAAAGCGACCGGTTGGCCACCGTCATCACAATGGGCAGCCGCAAGGCAGGGGCGATATAACAGATTTCCAGCATGAGCGCCTGACCTTGAGAGCAGGTGGCGGTATACGTTCGGGCACCTGCCGCCGAAGAGCCACAGCAGGTGCTCATTGCCGAGTGTTCCGATTCCACCGGAATAAACTCTGCATCCAGGTGGCCGTCAGCCACCAGCTCGGACAAATGCTCAACAATGTGAGTCTGGGGTGTGATGGGATACGCGGCAATCACATCAACATTGGCAAGTTTCACCGCCTCGCTGATAGCAAGCGAAACTTCAATACCCACTCGTTTAGCCATAATTATTTACTCTCCTCCACAATTCTGGTTTTTATCAACAGGCCACGCACGGGTGCAGGTAGCCCATCCCTTACAACACAATACCTATTCACTCTCCTCAACCATACTGATGGCATCGGCAGGGCATTCACGGGCACAGATCCCGCATCCCTTGCAGTAGAACATGTTCGGCTGATAAAACCCCTTCTCGTCTTGAGTGAAGACCATATCGGGGCAAAAAATGTAACACTGCCCGCACTGGACGCACTTCTCGTAATCGGTCACGGGACGTTCTGAGCGCCAGTCACCTGTTTTCAGTTCAGCGGAACTTCCAGGCTCTACAATGGAGCATCCGAGAGCCAAATCTTTCCAGCTTACGATCCCAGTCTCTTTCGCCACTGTCTACTCCTCTACCACAGTCTCTTCATAGGCCCGTTGAAAGGCCTTGATGTTCTTGCCAGCAATGCGACCAAAGCGCTCCTTCAGAGGGCCTTCCAGGGCTGATGTGGGCAACAAATTGGTTGCCTTCAGCATTGAGCCAAGGAGAGTGGTGTTGGTAATGGGAACCCCCATGGTCTCCATGGCTATGCGGCTGGCATCCACCAGCGCCAGTTTCGCCTTTATGCCACTGGCCGTGCGAATCTCTTTAGCACTTTTTGTGGTGTTCAGCACCACAGTCCCATTCTCCTTGAGCCCGGCAGCCACGTTTACAATGTCCAGGAGAGTGGGATCCAAAACCACGACAATGTCCGGCTCGTAAATCTTTTCTCTGGTTCGGATGGGCTCATCGCTAACCCGCACAAAGGCCATTACCGGAGCCCCCCGTCTTTCCGGACCAAAGCTTGGAAAAGCTTGAGCGTACTTTCCCTGTTCAATTGCTGCTAGCGCCGTGAGCTCCGCTGAGGTCACAGCACCCTGACCACCTCGCCCATGAAATCTGATCTCAATCATGGTTTCGGCTCCATTTCCCTCTGATCGAGTATGCTGTTTCTGCT
>CAYFXH010000255.1:0-2737 GCA_964346905.1 uncultured Desulfobacteraceae bacterium
ATGCCTTCCCAAAGCCGCAATCCGCAATCCGCAATCCGCAATCCGCAATCCGAAATCCCAAATCCCTCTGCCCTCTGCTCTCTGCTTGATGATGGTCTCAAAGAGGAGATCGAAAATTCTCCTTCATTGTTCTGCTCCACAGTGAGGACAGTAACGGAAGTCTTTAGCAAGCGTTTTGCCGCAATGATGGCAGCGGACCACCTGTAGGTCCGTACCGGTTTGATAGACCTTGCCGCTCTCGTCGGTACGGTGGCCACATCGTTCACACTCGACAAAAGGCTGACCCTGACGAATGCGAAAGAGGGGGATGAAGAAAAGGGATAGATAATCATCCATACGGATGAGGTAGGCCTGGCTCAGTCCGCAGTTGGAACAGATGCGTGGTTGGCCTTCGAGTTTTTTCTTCCTGGGGCCAATGCCGCCGATGAAAATCATCTGGTCAGGTCTTCCTGCAATCCCAAGCAGCAAGCACGAAACAAAGAGAAATCCTCGATTTGGGATGTGAGATGTGGGATAAAGATGGGTAGTGGAGAGGTGAGAAATCCCACACCGCCCATCTCACATCCATCCTCTGGAGTTATTGCCGATGTATTATTCTTCGGGGGCTGAGCTTTCAATTTCCTCATCTTCCAGGCGCGCCACAGCCTCCACAAACGCAGCGGAAGAGCAATTGATAATGCGGGTCAAACCATCGGTTTCAACCTTAACCAGGGGAGGCTCGTATGAGATGACTTGGCCGGTAACGTTTACATCTTCCTGCTCTCTCCTGAAATAGAAGGTGTAGATTTTTCCATTTTCGAATAAAGGTGCCATTTTCAACCTCTCTCCTTGTAATTCTATTCGGTTACCCTATTCACCAGTTTGCCCCTGGGCTCGTTAGCCCGTGCATATGTGCCGCCAGTCACTGTTAGCCACCAGGTAGAATTCCACGAAGCCGGATCTCTGGAGGAGCGACGTCCCCTCTCTCCGAGGTGGAAGGCAGGTCGCGATCACGTGGCGAAGAAAAGAGAAACCGAATCGCAACGAGAACGGTGCTCCTCCATGGGTGATCCGACTGATTTACCATGCGTTCGCCGGCCGCAAGTTTTGGAGTCCACCGAATACTTACCATACATCTACTCATTTTATAAGGAATTTCACTTCAGCGAGTCTCAAAACTATTTTAGGGTTGATACGAGGCTGGCGGCTTTGCCCAAAAGAAACGCTCCTAGGTAACGGCGTTTTAAAAGTTTAACTATTCTAAAAGTATTACCAATCTAAAAGTATTACCAACATTCCACTATTTCCTTGGATAGTGGTCATAACAAGCTCCAGCGAGACGCACCTGCCTTGGCGAGCGTACTCTCTCTTAATTATTCACTTGCCTTCCGGAACTGATCTTCCTAACATATCCTTGATCCAGCGCTAAAGAGCTGGACATCAGGGTGTGGAGGAGACTTCTATGCGAGTTCTTGTCTGCGATGGTCTGCATCGGCAGGGAGTGAAGATTTTCGAGAAAGCCAAATCCATTGAGGTGGAGGTACATGATCGGATTGAAGCCAAGGAGTTGCTGGATGCGATCCGTGACTGTGAAGGGGTGGTGGTGCGCAGTCGCACCAAGATCGATGGACCAATTCTGGAACAGGCATCCAGTCTGCGCGTTATCGGTCGGGCTGGCATCGGGGTGGACAATATAGACATAGAGGCAGCAACGCATCGCGGTGTGCTGGTGATGAACACACCGGGAGCCAACGCCGTGGCCGCAGCGGAACATGCCTTGGCCCTGATGATGGCGCTTTCCAGACATATCCCCCGGGCGGATGAATCGGTGCGGGCTGGCAAATGGGAAAAAAAGAAGTTCGTGGGTACCGAGCTCTACAATCAAACCCTGGGTATCATTGGCCTGGGGCGGATTGGCTCGATTGTGGCCAATCGAGCTCAGGGTATGAAAATGAGGGTGCTGGCATACGATCCCTATGTCTCAGAGGATGCGGCCGCCAAGCTCGGCGTGGAGCTGGTGTCTCCGCGGAAGCTCTTCCGCCAGTCTGACTTTATCACTATTCATACTCCCTTCACCAAGGAAACCAGGGGTCTCCTGGACGAAGCTGCCTTTACGATGATGAAACGGGGAGTGCGTATCGTCAACTGCGCCCGGGGGGGCATCATCAATGAGTCGGCTCTTTACGAGGCCATACAGAAAAAGAAAGTTGCAGGGGCCGCCCTGGACGTCTTCGAGGAAGAGCCGCCGGTGAACAATCCACTTCTATCCTTACCTCAGGTTATCGCTACGCCCCACCTGGGGGCCTCCAGTAAGCAGGCCCAGATAAACGTGGCCACGGCCATTGCTGAGCAGATGGTAGATTACCTGCAAAATGGGCTGATCAGAAACGCGGTGAATATGCCCTCCATGAGCCCCAAAATGATCGAGCAGATACAACCCTACATGCGGCTGGCCGAAAGGCTGGGCCGTTTTCTCTCCATGTATTTTCGAGGCAACGTGCGCCGCCTGAAAGTCAGCTATGGGGGTGATCTCCGCGAGTTGGAGTTGGCACCAGTAACCAATGCAGCCCAGAAGGGTTTTCTGGAGCGGGCCCTGGCTGAGGAGGTTAACCTGGTGAATGCGCCGGTGATCATGCGCAGCCGCGGAATCGAGATAGAAGAGGCCACCACTTCTGAAGCGAGGGGCTATACGGGGCTGATTAGCCTGGAGGTGACCACGGACAAGGGGGTATCTCACGTCGCCGGAACGGTTTTCCCC
>CAYFXH010000255.1:2768-3240 GCA_964346905.1 uncultured Desulfobacteraceae bacterium
GTGCCGGAATGCCGGATTGTCGGGATCGACGACTATCGTATGGAAGCTCCTCTGGAAGGACGCATGCTGCTCATTTCCAATTACGACCGGCCAGGTGTCATCGGCTTTATTGGTACAACGCTGGGCAACCATCAGGTCAACATCGCCGACATGCACCTGAGCCGAATTCTCAGCAAGGGAACGGCCATCTGCCTGGTTACTGTGGACAATCCCGTGTTGCCAGAGGTTCTCCAGGCACTCAAAGAATATGAAAACATCATCGAAGCACAGATCATTGAGGTGTAGCTGCTTCAGGCATAAGGCTCCAGGGGCAAGGTCAAGGGCCCAACCGTGCAGGTGTCAAGATTCTACCGTGAACGTTCTGGGAGCGGTCACCGTGGAGATTGTTACGGTCACGAATGGAGACTGTTCAATATTTTTTTAATCAAATGATTCAACTAGTTGCAGCACCATAGTATGGATAGTTATCCCC
>CAYFXH010000256.1:0-1951 GCA_964346905.1 uncultured Desulfobacteraceae bacterium
ATGTTGAGAAGAAAAAAGCGGAGCCAAAAACTCCGCATTTTCTTAGTTTAAACCAAGATATTGTAGCTTGGTCTCAAGAGGGAAAGTGGGGATTAAAGTATGATATGTAGGCTCCTAGCAAGGTGGTGGAAAATGGTGGATAGTGAACGATTCCTGGCGTCAAACTTAAGGCGAAGAAGCACTATAATAAGACGCTGACTTTATTTTCTGCTTCCATCTTACAAGATTCCAAAATTTTTCGGTAAGACTCCTCCCCTGAGACAAAATTGGATATCTTTATTCCCATTCCACCTTTTTTACCCTGTCTCAACAAAGTGGGTGAGAGTTTTATTTCCCACTGAACAGTCCCTCCTAAAACCACTTTTTCATTATCCGGCGTAGTCAATTCTATCCTTATCTGAGACCCGACAGGCTGGACGGAGGCTGACCTCACAAAAATACCTTCCCCAGAGATGTCATCTGTAAAGCCCATGGTGGACCTATTCTCTGTACTGAGCCTTAGCCGAAGTCTTTTCCTGTAGCGTTCTTCTTTTCTTCTCTCTGTCATACTCGCACCTTGAACATCCTTTTCAAGCATGTGTCGGCTTGTCAGCAAGAAACCGTTCGCACTCTAACGCATGTTACTTCTGGAGTGCTGGTGTCTGGTGGCTGAATTTGTGGAACAACCTTCAGCAGAGTATGGAATTCTGCCCAAGGTCATCCCCTGGTTCATCCCATCCACTCCGTAAAATTCTGCCAAGACAGGAGTTTCCCAAGAGACTAGAAGTACGAAGCAGCAAGAATCAGGCCATAGCATAATTGAGGGAGGGCAAAAAGAGATATTTCTACATATATTCTAAGAAATTTCATTTAGTTACCTAATTAGCTAGGAGCCATGATGCGATTCATGGGAGGGGCAAGGCCGAAAATGGAAGGTGCACATAATGATAAGAAAAGTAAAATCACCACTATCACAGCAAAACTTAAATTACATCCCTTAATCTAAACTTTGGGTCCAAAGATATTTGCACAACATGTAGGGAAAATAGAGAGTCATTGTGTCAGCCTAACGCTGCTGTGATTGTGTCTTGCGCTTCATCAAAATTATCGCTGGCAATTTGAGTAGGGATACCGAGTTTAATTTTTACTCTGCATAAAGGATACGGCCATTTCTTTCGATCCCAAGTTTTAAGCTCGAAAAACTTTGAAGCACTAAATTGCATAGCAACGATTGGAACCCCACTTTGCATGGACATATGGAGAATGCCCTTTTTGAGTACTAAAGGAGGCCCAGCTGGCCCGTCCGGTATTAGAATAGTGGAATAACCTCTTCTCAGATGTTCAACGAGCTGATCAGCGGCCTCACGACCAGAATGTCCGGTAGAACCCAGAATTATTTTATCTACGCCCATCAATCGGAGCACAACATGAATCGCTTTCATGTACCAACTGGGGTGCTGCATCCAGGCGTGAGAAGCTCGGTCCAGGACCCTCGGGATGTTTGGTAATGTGCTAATCAGTGCCAATGGAACAAAGGTGTGCCAAAGGCAAAAGATGTGATTCGAATGTTTCCTGAGGTTCTCTTGGCCTGAAATCTCAACTTTGATCATCATCCTCAAGATTAAACCGAGAATAAATATTAGGATCGCCACTCCGTAGCCATAGAGATAGAAAATTGGTCGAAGAGTAAAGGGTACATTATCAACTCGATATTGGGAAAGAGACGATTTACTCATGATCTCTACGTCTTTATTGGCCAAGACCAGAGACAACCAACAGGGGTGATCAGTCCATGCTTAATCGTGGTCGGGGCAGTTCAAATGCAAAGATATGATTTCTTGAGGTTGCGTAGAGCCAGAAATTGGACTTAACTTCATATTAGGTGGACGCATCGGTCCATGTCAAGACGAGGCACAATCACGAATTGATTTGTGCAAGGAGGAAGGGAATGGGCAAAAGTGGAGATTACATC
>CAYFXH010000256.1:1961-3227 GCA_964346905.1 uncultured Desulfobacteraceae bacterium
ACAGGATTGCCTTCCTCTCAAACAGCTTAATCGACAGTTACTCCCTTAATGCACAGTTTGCTGGAATTTACTCTGTCGCAAAATATGAGGAAATTTCAAAGGAGTATGCACCTGGGAAAGAAAAGCCCGCACTGACCAGTTTTGCCACTGCCCAGAGGAGCTCGGGCCACGTGAGCAAGGTGATGAAAGGCATCATTGGTGCGCCCGATTAGTCATTAGGTCTCCGAGAGAGGCTATAGTAGAATATAAAGCTGGAGGGAGAGAGAACCGTGAAAAGAATTGTTGTTGCAACACTGGCATATCTGGCTTTGACCGCTACAACTGGCTGGAGCCAGGATGCCAGAGACTTTTACAACCGTGGTTTGGAGAGCTCTCTCGCCGACAAGAGGATCGAATACTTCAGCAAGGCGATACAGTTGGACCCGAACCTGGCGGCAGCCTATGAGAAACGGGCGCTACATTACTACTATCAGCGAAAGTACGACAAGGCCATCAACGATTACAGCAAGTTCATAGAGTTCAAGCCCCTCGACGCGGCCGCATACCGGATGCGGGGTTTGACCTACCTGAAAAAGGAAAAAGGCGGTTGGATTAAGGCAGAAATAGACAGCCTGAGATCATATTTCAGCAAGCAAGGGTTGCCGCGGTCTGGAGCATTACTGGAAAATGCCATTGAAGATTTCAGCGAGGCGATTGAGTTGGATCCCAAACTAGCAAGTGCTTATAGCTATCGGGCAGAGGCTTATCGTCTTATGGGGATCACGAAAGAGGCTCTCCGCGATTCCGCAGTGGCTATTAAATTGGGTGGAGATTCTCTAAGCATTGCCAGCGCTCATGCCACCCGCGCCAAGATCTACTGGCAACTAGGGCAACATGAGCTCTCAGAGGCTGAATTTAACAGAGCTATGGAGTTGAATCCAAGGTTCTATGTTTTCGGGTTCTTTGTGCTTAGATACTTCGATAATATGCCAAGTCTTGAGTCAGTCCATTGGGTAGGACTTCTCGGCATCATTACCGTGGCATTTGTGCTAATTTTTCAGTTGACCCTGCGAGCCCCTAAAAAGGAAGAATAGCAGGGAATGGAAGACGTTCTCTTTTGATCTTGAGGTCGAACCAAAGTAATATAAAGGCTACTTCTTATTTCTCAATATTTGGTGTATTCACCAGATCTTTGTGTGTATTCACCGAACGTTATGCGGCTGCGGATATCCTAGCACAGAATGTAGTAGGTGTATGTGAAAGAGGCAGAGTGTAAATTAAAGTATG
>CAYFXH010000257.1:0-902 GCA_964346905.1 uncultured Desulfobacteraceae bacterium
GTTCAGCGGATTCCCTTCCAACAAGCGCTTCTTGAGTCAGATTCTCCTCTGTATGTACAATTGGATGGGGAACCCGTAGAGGGAATTGGGAAAGTTATAATCGAGGTAAAACCAAAGGCTCTGCGGGTCTTGTTGCCTAAGGCGACACCCCGGAAATTATTCGGGAGCCCGTCTGAGAGCCTTATGAAGGTTTCTACTCCGAGGTGAAGCCAATAGGCCTTACGCCGTTGATGGAGAAGAGCGGGGGGACCTGGGTGGGCGACGTCCGCCCGATCCCTCCATTACCTTCCCAACTGCGTAACCTCTTATCAATTTCTTCAAAAAAGGATGCGCAATGAAGCAAATATTGAGATATGTCATCCAAAATCCCTTAAGCCTACTCGTGTTGGCGTTGCCATTGGCGATATTCGCCAAAATCGGACATTGGGGAGAGACCTGGGTGTTCGTGTTTTCGGCGCTCAGTGTCATCCCGATGGCCGAATACATTGGCCAGGGCACCGAAGAGCTTGCCACTCACACCGGCCCACGTTTGGGCGGATTGCTTAACGCCACGCTGGGCAACGCCGCCGAGCTGATCATCACCATCTTCGCCATCCGGGAGGGCCTTTTAGAGCTGGTTAAAGCTTCAATTACTGGTTCGATCTTGGGCAACCTTCTGTTTGTAATGGGGCTGGCTATGTTGTTGGGAGGTGTACGCCACGGTCTACAGTCTTTCGATCAGCGCTCGGCTACTCGAAACGCCATTCTTCTTATTCTTGCGGTATTGGCCCTTCTCATACCCTCCTTGCTCAGCACCTCCATAGGTCCTGAGACCAGTTTGCGCGTTGAAGCGTTCACTCTCGGAGTAGCGGCTGTAATGATCGTACTTTACGTCCTTGCTTTGTTGTATAGCTTCAGAGCGG
>CAYFXH010000257.1:912-3089 GCA_964346905.1 uncultured Desulfobacteraceae bacterium
TCTGGCACACAAGCCAAGTGAAGACCCGATCCACTCATCCAAATGGTCTGTGCGGAAGTCTTTAGTAGTCCTGGTTTTGGCAACCCTTGGCGTTGTCATCGCCAGTGAGATTTTTGTAGGCTCGGTAGAGCCAGTTGTGGCTAGTCTGGGTGTCTCAGAGTTCTTCTTGGGGATTGTTCTCATCCCAATTATCGGCAACGTCGCCGAGCATTTAGTGGCAGTAGAAGTAGCGATACGCAACAAAATGGACTTGAGTGTAGAAATTGCCATCGCTTCCAGCTTGCAGATCGCGCTGTTTGTCGCGCCAGTTTTGGTGTTCATCAGTCTGCTCTTTGGAAATCCGCTGCAGTTGATATTCAATGAATTCGAGTTGGTGGCGCTGGTTGCCGGAGTGGTTATCACTGCCCTGGTCTCCGCGGATGGGGAGTCCAACTGGTTAGAGGGGGCTGAACTGCTGGCGGTTTATCTTATCCTTAGTCTGGCTTTTTTCCTGTGGCCTGCGTAGATCGCGCATGGAATTCCGAGGACTGATTCGGGCCATCCTTGATCCTTGGGTGATCGTGGGAGCAATCGCCTTGGGGCTGGCACTATTTCTAATAACAATATTCTTCTTATTCTCGACCCGCTCCACTTCGGTATCTATTGGAGTGCCAACAGCAGTCTTAAAGGTTGTTTCACTACCCACTTCTACGCCTCAGACGCCCTCGCCCACTCCTGTTGACCTTGCCACCCCGACCAAGACTCCGCCACCGCCAGCACCCCCCGGTGAGATCGCCGTAGGGGCATTTGTGCAAATAACCGGTACCGGGGGGGATGGCTTGCGGTTAAGGATCGCACCAAGTTTGTCCAGTGAAGTCCGCTTTCTTGGACTTGAGTCGGAGGTCTTTGAGGTCCAGGAGGGGCCTCAAGAGGCTGACGGGCATTCATGGTGGTACCTGGTTGCTCCGTTTGACGAAACCCGCAATGGTTGGGCTGTTTCGGGCTATTTATCGGTTGTCCAAAATCCTTGACACCTTGCCACTGGACTAAGACTTGATGGGTGGAGGGTTATCTAAGACTTGACCAGCCGAGAGGTGTCGTTTGCTTCCTGGTGACCTATCACAGAGGAATCTTATTTTTCCTGAGACTTGGCGTATTCGGCCTGGGCCTGGAAGCGGGCGGAGATGATCTCGAGAGCGCGCTGCGTATCGCCCTCGCTCCCTAATGTGTACAGCTCAGCTAAACCCTGGTAGCGATTGGAGATAGCCTCAAGAGCATGCAGCGAACTGGACCCGTTCCCTTTTGTGTAGAGCTTGGCCATACCCTGGTAGCGGGTGGAAATCGCCTCGAGGGCGCTCCGTGAATCGGCTTTGCTCCTTTTCTCGTATAATTCAGCCATACTTTGATACCGGGCGGAGATGGCTTCAAGAGCACGTTGATTGCTTTTTTCTGCGGGCAGTGTAGCCACAAAAGCTGTGACGATCAGGACCATGCTCAGGACAATGACCGCTACCCAAGGCCAGTTTAATTTTCTCTTATCCCTGCGGCTTTGGACGATCTGTTTCGAACCGGTAACTTCGACTTGTGTAGTCATCGCTCATCCTCCATTGATTTAGGTGGTTGAAACCTTTCACGGGTTTCTATTGGATGATGATAGTTTAGCCCGCACATCTCGCGCGCACATCACGTAAACTACGTAATTTCGTTGCGTATTTTTTTCTAGTGGTAGAACCTGGTTTAGGAGGAAATTACGCAAAATTGCGTAAGAGACCGCAGGCGTGTTCGACCTTTTAAAAAAAGCAAGAAGCTGTGTCTCGAGAGGCTATTCGATGGCTTGATATGTTTAGACGATCTGATGTTCAAGCGCGAAGCGGGTAGCCGCGCTGCGGGAATTAACCTGGATTTTACGGTAAATGGATTGCAAGTGCTTGGAGACCGTCCGCGGGCTAATAACGAGTTTTTCAGCCGCCTGAGCGTCAGTCAGACCGGAGGCCACCAGCCTAAGGACCTCGACCTCGCGCCTGGTCAATCCATACTGCTTGGCACTATCTGGCAATTTGGATGAGGGTGTCCTCTCCTCAGAAGGCGGATGGGGTATTTCCGGTTGACCAGGTGGAGATTGCCCGGCGAGAGCTATGGCCTGTTCCAAGGTCAGAGAGCGACCTTCAGACCAGGTATTCGCCAACGTCTCCTCTCCA
>CAYFXH010000258.1:0-3063 GCA_964346905.1 uncultured Desulfobacteraceae bacterium
TGTGTGAACCTCGATAGTATATGGCCGTTGTTAGCGTGCCATCCCTCCACCCCAAACTGCGAAACCAGCGCGATGTATCGGTAAAACTCAAAGAAAATTAATGGTACTATAAAACCAACTGTAAATATTAGTCCTCGCAAATACCATGCAGATGTTTGCTTGTGAGAATCGTACATGTCCCAAGCTATTACTAGCATAAAGACTGGCAATACCTGAAGATAAATGAGTTTTGTATGTATTGCCGAAGCTAAAAAAAATCCAGAAAAAAAACTATACCAATTTTTCTGTGTCTTTGCAGTTCCCTTCACATACATCAAAAAACTTATCAGGACATAAAAAAGCCCTGTATGTTCGGAATATGCCGTATACGCAAAGGTGGTTGTCACTTGAGGAACAGCCCACAACCATATTTGCAGAATTAGCATTAATGGAATACCACCGACACTCCAGGCTGTAAAGAAAACACAAAAGAGTAATCCTACATAGGTAATCAAGGGCCACACCCTGTATTGCCACCACCCATCTCCAAACAGCTTTAGTATGAGTGTTTGTGGAAGAACGTAGCCGGGTCCCACTACAGGAAAATAGATGAAACCTTTCTCATCCTGTATATGTACTCTACCAGGAAACAGACTAGGATAGACACCAGCTCCTTCTTCGATGATACTGTTTGTATAAGATGCGTAGATACCACGATGAGCCAAGTTCTTTGCCACCCCTAAAGCCCACCCATCATCTGTTTCAATTCCACCATGGTTTGCAGCAAATATAACAACCCGAGCGAAAAAAAATGAAATAGTCAGAGTAAAATAAAGGGCTAACCACCTATTTGGAAGACTCTGACTCCGATTACGTGGCAGAATCTTCCTTCTTTGCAGGATCCGCTCTAGCACCTGGAGACCCATTTACTTCTTCCCCGAGTTTTGTGGTGCAATGCTAATTTTTCTATGGCGCGATTCACTACACTCTTGTTCTCTTCTTTAGATAAAGACACACCAACATAGACTCTCTTTCTTCCGTTGCTTAATCCCTAACCCTATGATATCCTCCACGCGCTTAGAAAACGCTTTGCCAGAGCGCTCGTCACCCTATAGTGACCCATTTAGACTGGCTCCTCACGCATAACAGATAAATTATAGTAAGAACATTATCAGGGTCTCAAACAGCTTCTACAAAAAATGACTGCACAATCTCCCTTTCTCTCAATTATTGTGCCAATCTACAATGAGAGCGAGAGAATCCACAATCTTTCCACCCTTTCCGCTTTTTTTCAGGACCATTCTTTTACCAGTGAACTAGTTATCGTCGATGACGGCAGTACCGATGAAACCCTTAAAAGAATAGAAGGTTTGTCACTCGCACCGAATGCGAAATTGATTTCCTATAATCAAAATCGTGGTAAGGGATATGCCATTAAAACGGGAATGCTTGCAGCAACAGGTGATGTTCGCTTGTTCACCGATGTTGACCTTTCAACCCCGCTGAGAGAATTCAACAAGTTTTTACCTCATATAGACAAGAACCATATCGTCATGGGGTCTAGAAAAATTGAGGGTGCTCAGGTATTGCAACATCAAGCCAAAGTCAGAGAGACCCTGGGCAAAGGCTTTACTTTTATTTCGAATCTCATCCTTCACCTGACTGTGAGTGACTTTACCTGCGGTTTTAAATGCTTCTCAAAAAGATCAGCCGAGCAGATTTTCCAGAAACTAACCATAGACCGCTGGGGATTCGATGCCGAAATACTCTATATCGCAAAGAAAAAAACGTTTTCTGTAAAGGAAATACCGGTGGTCTGGATTAATGACCCGCACACGAAAGTAAAATTCCCCCATGACTTGATCAGATCTTTCCTAGATCTTATTCAGATCCGTCTTAATGATTTGAGAGGGTTATACGACTAATGGTCATCGACACATTTCTTGAGACTACAGATTATGTATGATGCATTGGTAAAAACAACAGAATCACAATATTCGGCGACTTTCTTTTCAGCATAAACATCGGGAGTCCATGACCAGCGAGTTTGTTGATACGGGCCAATAACAAGGTACGATGTGCCCCCATCTGGATTTTCACAGTTGTTGGTAAAGTATCTCCCGAGGGGGTAGAAGACCCTATCTAGCAGCGGCGATAGTTCAGCCACCAAAAATGGCTCGATGTAATAGATGCGGTCTGACCGATGAATGTTATCTGTGAAGAACTTGATCGTTTCCCGTTGATCGGAAAATGAGAAGATCGCGGCGTGCGGCAATCCAAGCAAGAGAATACCTCGCTTCCGATAAGAGCGTGTGAGGTGCCACTTGTCAATTGATCTTTCGTCCAGAAATGGTTTCATCTCCACATAATCGAATTTCACCACCAAACTTAAGCCGAGGATTAACACCAATAACGAACCGAGAGTTTTCCTCCTGGAAGATGTGATACTCGCCCGAAGCACAACCCCCAAGCCTCCGCAGATGAGCACCATTGCTAGGAGCAATCCTTGCCAGGCGTGTCTCGTCCAGCCAGTTGGAGAAGCCAAAACAAACCAGAGAAGCGATGGTACCGCGGCGCCATATATAACCAGAGAAAGAAACCATTGTTTTCTTCCCACGTGTCCTATCAGAAGAAGAGGAGAGACCAAGAAAAGGAGCCAAAATACGTGATAATCTCTTATGCCGACATCAGGCCATATCTTAAGTTTCTCGGCAATGAAGGCCACATTAAAACCCAACCGGTTTTCCACCCCGCTCCCTTGAGTCACGAACTGATATACAATAGCCTGATTGTTGGCCTGCCAGGCCTCCAGGCCAAATTTGGTCGTGATGGACATGTAGCGGTACAATTCAAATAAAATGATGGGAAGGATAAAGCCTGCAACGAACATCATCCATTTAAGAACTGACCGTTTACGGTACCTGAATAATTCCCATCCTGCCAAGGGAATCAATCCAAATATGGCCAAGAAAAACAGTAACTTAGTCAGAACTGCGAATGATAACAACATTCCTGACAAAAACATGAACAGGTATTTTTTCTGTTCATCAACGGTTCTGAGCCACAGGAGAAAACACAAAAGCA
>CAYFXH010000259.1:0-2984 GCA_964346905.1 uncultured Desulfobacteraceae bacterium
GAACGGGACCAGGGGCTCCCCCAACCACAGACGGGGAAGTGGCTCAGACCTGCCGTCAGCCCTGTTGAATTTCCCGAAGGGAACCCTATTCAACAGGGCAGGTCACTCAGAAGAAACACCAGAAAAGGCCAAAAGGAGGAGGCTGTGAAACAACGAGCACCTGAGCTTTTTGGGGGAATTTATGAAACTTGACCTGTTGACGGGTAGCAGGCAGAATCTATAAGAAAACGTTAGCGAGTCTACTCTTTGCGGTTCACGGTAACAGCTATACAAGGGGTTAGTCCATGGGAGCTTCCAGAATCCCTCTGATCGGACGCGCAGAAAAGCACAGAGACCGAACCGCCATCATAGCGCAGGATGGCTCTTTTACCTATCAAAACCTTCTGGATCTCTCTGGGCGCGTTGCTTTGAATCTACTCCAGGATAGGACGGATCTTGGCGAAGCGCGGGTCGGTTTTCTCACAACGCGGGGTTTTGGGTATGCTGCGGTGCAGTGGGGCATCTGGCGTGGGGGGGGCATCGCCGTCCCCCTGTGCGAGCTGTATCCACCTTCTGAGCTGGACTATGTTATTCAGGATGCTGACTGCAGCATCGTTGTTGCCCACCCGGAGTTCGAGTCACTACTGCGGGCCATCGCAGAACCCTTGGGTGTTCGTTTTCTTCTCACGGAAGAGCTTTTCCAGACAGCCGCCGGTTCATTGCCCGAGATCAATCCCTCCAGACGGGGTATGATTGTCTATACCAGCGGCACCACGGGAAAACCGAAGGGAGTTGTGAGCACCCATCTGAACATTCAAGCTCAGATCACCTCTCTCATTGAGGCCTGGGAATGGAGTGCTGCAGATTACATTCTGCATGTTCTGCCACTCCACCACATTCACGGCATCATCAATGTTCTATCATGCGCCCTGTGGGCAGGGGCAAAATGCGAAATTTTACCCCGCTTTGATGCCAGGGAGGTCTGGGACACATTTATCCAGCGTGACCTCACCCTGTTCATGGCAGTGCCAACCATGTATGTGAAGCTCATGGCGGCTTGGGAAACAGGCTCCCCAAGCCGACAAAACCTGATGTTGGCAGGTTGCGGTAAGCTTCGTCTGATGGTTTCCGGTTCTGCCGCGCTTCCGGTCTCTGTGTTAAAAAAATGGGAAAGCGTCACCGGACATACCATCCTAGAGCGCTATGGCATGACGGAAATTGGTATGGCTCTTTCCAATCCGTTGCATGGAGAAAGAATGCCCGGGTATGTGGGCACGGAGCTTCCCGGTGTTGAGGTCCGGCTTGTTGATGATGCAGGGAATCCTGTGTCCCCGGGAATCCAAGGTGAGATTCAGGTTCGAGGCCCCAACGTATTTATGGAATACTGGCAACAACCGGAGGAAACAGAAAAGGCGTTCAGCGACGGCTGGTTTTGGACTGGCGACATTGCTGTGGTGGAAAGAGGCAGCTATCGCATTCTGGGTCGAAAGGGTACGGATATTATCAACACAGGCGGCTACAAGGTTTCGGCACTAGAGATTGAGGAGGTGCTCCGCAGCCATCCTGCCGTAAGGGAGTGTGCTGTTGTCGGCCTGGAAGATCCCACTTGGGGTGAGCGCGTTTGCGCCGCACTCATCCTCCGCAGTGGACTAGAGCTCACCCTCGAAGAACTCCGCAGCTGGGGTAAGACCAAGCTCGCTCCCTATAAAGTTCCCACCAGACTTGTTGTTCTCAAGGACCTCCCGTGCAACCCCCTGGGAAAAGTAACCAAGCCAGCTTTACGGCAGCTATTGGAAGCGACACCGGAGTGATTTTTCTCTGTCGTAAACATGTAATCTTTTCTCGATTGTTCCGACTAACCCTCCAAGGGGGATACTGCAGTGAACGTTACAACAAAGATTGTTTTGGCCATTTTTTCGTCCTTGCTCATGCTCGCTTTGAGCTCGCCCTCTGAAGCATGGCGTGGTCATTACAAGGGTTATGGTTATACATACCGAGGTTATGGTCATAAACACCGGCATGGTTACAAAGGTGGGCACAAGCATCATTCCCGCTATGGCCACCGCGGTCATAAACATCACATCCGGCACAGTCCTTACCGCCATGGTCGTAAACACCATGTCCGCCATCGTCATCGTCACCGCGGTATCGGGATCTATGCAGGTTATGGGTTGCACGGTTACTATCGCTATCGCCCCTACGGTTACTACCGCTATCGTCCTTACGGCTACTACCGCTATCCCTATCGTAAAGGGTATTACCACAAATCCTACAAAGCGAGCAGGTATTATGGCCATGCATATGCTGACGGCTACGGGGGCTCCTCAAAGTACACTACCATAGATCAGGGAAACGATCTTGATAGTTATGGATGGAACCTGTTGAGAGAGAATCGGCCCACTGAGGCACTTCAAGCTTTCGGCCAACTCGCGCAAGCCAATCCCTCCAAGGGCACACCGAAGGTAGGGTACGCGCTGGCCTCAGCCGAGCTTGGCCGTCTTGACAAAGGCATCTGGGCCATGCGTCGGGCGCTTCGCATTGATCCAAAGGCGCTACATTACGTGAACCTTGACGAGGAACTTCGGCTGATGGTGGAAAAACTGGCTGAGCGTTATGAACAGTCAAGGCAATTTTCTGAAAGGGATTCTGGCCGTTCCTTCATGCTTGCGGCGATGTATTATCTTCTGGGCGACCTGGATGCGGGCCAGGAGGCAATTCAATACTCCTATAACACCTCAACCAGCGCAGAGAATCTAAAGCGGCTTATCCAAGAAGAAACCCAGACCCAGTAACCCTCCATCTCCACAGAATGTGACTGTTCATTATTTTTTTACCGATCATTTCTTTTGCTCCGCAAAAGGCCAGTTCGCTTTATTGAGCACCTGAGCTTTTTGGGGGAACTCCTGGCGGTTTTCGTATTGACTCTCGGTCCATCTGCTGTAGAGTTCTAAAATATTTTTATTTTGTTGCCAATTTGAGACTGTTCAATAATTCAGTCTCAAGAT
>CAYFXH010000260.1:0-2969 GCA_964346905.1 uncultured Desulfobacteraceae bacterium
AACTAATGAAGCTCTCCGCCGTCGTCCCACGGTCCACCGGTTCAATGAGTTTTCTCTTGTCAGAATTGCTCTGTTTCATAGTCGAGAGTTCTCAAGCTGGATCTGAGACCACCCAGAGGCCGCCGCGATGGTCGAACGAGGACGTTGCTACCACAACGTGCCAGATGCGCAGTGCTGGACGCTGGATATATAAAATTTGAATTCCTAAAAGCCCCTATACCTTTAGCTCCGCAAACTGTCGATGGCAGAGTCTACTGTCTGTTATTACTAACCACTCACTCGCTGCGCTCGTTAGAGACACGGATCCGCCCGCCTCGCCTGAGTCCATTTTAGGCGGACGATGGCGGGCAGGGAGCACAGCGGGCTTGTTCGCACTCAAATTCGAAATACTAAATTGGTCCTTCGGACTCCCCACCCTGCGGGCGGGTCCCCGGTTTCGAAGCACGAAACAAATCCAAAATCTTCACCCTGCGGAATCCTCCGAAGGAGGGCCGCCAACGGGCGGCATTCCACAGGGCAGATTCTCAAATGTTCAAAACGGAACTAACTAGTCTCCATCCGAAAACCTCCTTTATCCCCTCCCCTGGCGGGAGGGGATAAAGGGGAGGGGGACACCCCCACCTTAATCCTCCCCCGTCAAGGGGGAGGAAATTATGGTGTTTCCGGATGGACACTAACTAAGAAGACTTGTCTGTTGTTTCGGTCATTTTGATTTTGAAAATTCGAATTTGTTTCGGATTTCGATATTCGAGTTTCGGATTTAAATTAGCTCTGTGCCTCTGTGGCAAATCTCCAACGAGACCTTTCGAGGCCACGAAAACACGGAGCAAACTAGATAATCGTTTCCGAATAGGAAGCTTGCTTAATGGCTGGGAATGTAGCGCAAATGTGTTGCAAAGTCGAGGGCTAGAGCAAAGATAGAGGCCACCATAGGCGTGATAAACCAGGCGAGAAAGACATGCACCAGGGTTCGTCGCTGGATGGTATTAATTCCCTTGACAATTCCAACTCCCAACACTGCTCCGATCACCGCCTGAGAGGTGGAAACCGGAACCCCCACCACGGCATATATATGGACAGTTATGGCTTCAGCCAGTACCACTACCAGGGCGGAAAAAGGGTCCAGTCTCACCAGTTTTTTCCCCACAGTCTCCATTACCCGTCTGCTGAAGGTGAGGATACCCAGGCCGATACTCAGTCCTCCGATCAGAGTAGCAGAAAAGAGATTCAACATTCCGGCTCCAACAAAGACTGCAGTCACGTTGGCCACGTTGTTGGCCCCGAGGGCGAAAGCACCGTAAGAACCAGCAACGATGAGACACAACCTTAACAGCATATCAGACTGGAAAAGATTCAAATCAATTCTATTGGCGATGGCTGCCAGAAGTTTGTAGACAAGGATCCCTATAATGACGGCACCCACAGGCGTGCCAACCCAGCACAGCACCACCTTTCCCAAACCGGCGACATTGAGCTGGCGATTCAGAATTCCGACGCCTAAAATGGCACCCACTACTGCCTGGGAGGTGGAAACGGGTAGCCCAAACAGCGTCATAACGGTCACGGTGCATGCTGCCGCCACCGATGCTATCACTGCCTGGTTATAGGTGAAAAGGGTAAGACCCTTAAGGGTCTCAATGCCGGACTGGCCCTGGAGAAGAGCGCCCATGAGGACAAACGAAGCGGCCAAGATTGCGGCGGTCCAGAACTTCAACATTCTGGAAGACACAGCAGAGCCAAAAACATTGGCCGCATCATTGGCTCCCAGAGACCAGCCCAAAAAGATACCACCGAGAAGAGAAAACATTATACCCGTCGCTTGATACTGAATATGTAAACGCTTCTGGAGACAACATCGGCCTGATCTGAAATCTCACCCATTTGGATCACCAATTCCTTGAGCTGCATCTTTTGAAAAGGGTCTAGATCGGAGTCGAAGATCTTCTTGATTGCTTCACGCTCAATGTAGTCGCAACGGCTTTCGTGGCTGTCGATGGTGAAGACCAGCTCTTTAATGTCCTCCGTCTTTCTGAATAGAGCTTCAACTTGCTTGATCAATAGATCGCAGCATTCTAGAGACACCCGCATGAGCTCTCGGAGATCGAGGGTAATGAAATCCGGAAGTCGTAGCTTTTGACCTTGGATCATGAAAAGAATTTTTTCGAAATGAGTGGGAATGAGATCGATGGACTCGAGAAGCCTGAGAATGTCGCCGCGGGATTCTGGTATCAAGACTTTGGAGTACATCATCTCTATGATTTCATGGCGAATGTCGTCAGCCCTGGATTCGAACTTGTGGGTCTGCTCTATAAGAAAATCGCAGTTCTCCCCCAAGCCGAAGTCAAAATAGCAGTCCATGGCTTTCTCAAAATGCTCTTGGGTCATTTTCAAATTATCCAGATATCTGAAGATCAGCTCTTGAACCCGTTGTTCTTTTTTAAAAAGAAATTTGAACATGGCAAACCGTATCTGAAACGAACTATAATGAGTTAAAGTGGTTTAAGTTTCAAAGAATGCACTCCTTATACAAGAAAAACCTTTGACGCGTTCTTGTTTGCCCGCCGAGCTTGCCATCGGCCATTGCTGACAAACAGCTACCTGAAATTCACATTCTCGGAAATCAGCAAGCTTTGTGCCACCATGACAATCATATGTTAATTCGTTACCAAATCTCAGCAGCGAAATTAGCCCTGGAATTGCGTGCTGTCAATGGTAAAATCTAAAATCTTATGGGTTGGGAGGAATCGTTAGGGAATCGTACTGAGGTGAAGATTCTCCCAATCTGAATAAATGATAGACAATAATGGATGCGGCGCCAATGGTAACAGTATCGATACGTGGCATCTACCCTGGCAAAAACCATATGTGTATGTGGGGTAAGAACTTGACTATTACCTATTTTTGACCGGTGAGCAATGTTGCAGAAGCTTAGCTCTGGGAGAAAGTCAAATGGCAACACATCAAGTCGC
>CAYFXH010000261.1:0-1338 GCA_964346905.1 uncultured Desulfobacteraceae bacterium
CATCCAGCGGCAACAAAGAGTTAACCGCAAGTATCTTATGGGTCGCGGCAAGCTGAGCGAGCTCGTGCTGCGGGCCCTGCAACTGGGAGTAGATCTGCTGGTTTTTGACCAGGATCTCAACTCTTCTCAGGTACGCTCAATTACTGACTTCACCGAGCTTCGCGTTATCGATCGGACCCAGCTTATTCTGGACATCTTCGCGCAGCGGGCCAAAAGCCGGGAGGGTAAGATCCAGGTGGAAATGGCCCAGTTGAAATATATGCTGCCGCGACTGGTGGTCAAAGATGACGCCTTATCGAGGCTCACCGGTGGCATTGGTGGTCGGGGCCCTGGGGAGACCAAACTGGAAATCAACAGACGACGTGTTCGGGATCGGATAGGCCGACTGGAGAACCAGCTTTCCGAAATAAGGAAGCAGCGGGGTCAGCGTCGGGGGCTGCGGCTGCGCACCGGCCTCCCTATCATTTCCATCGTTGGCTATACCAACGCCGGAAAGTCCACCCTGCTCAATGCCCTTACCAACAGCAGGGTGCGGGTGGAGGACCGGCTCTTCGCCACTCTAGATCCGGCAAGCCGCAGGCTCCGGTTTCCACGGGACCAGGAAGCCATAATCACTGATACTGTCGGGTTCATCCGCGACCTCCCCAATGACCTGATGGAAGCGTTCGGGGCAACCCTGGAAGAGCTGCGGCATGCGGATCTCTTGCTCCACGTGATTGACCTGAGCAATCCCATGTTCGAGGAACAGATACAGGCAGTGGAAGAGACGCTGGAAAAGCTCGATTTGCATCTCATTCCAATGCTGCGGGTATTCAACAAGATGGACTTGGTGCAGGATGAAGCATATGTCCAGAATGTGTGCAACCGTAATCAGGCAATCGCCATCTCTGCCCTGAATGGAGACACTCTGCGGCCTCTGGTTGCGGCGATGGAGGCGAGGCTGCGGTTGGTTCCCGTGGAGAGCAGGTCGCAACGAAGTGAACTAAGAATGAGTTAATTTCAATTTTTCCAATTTTCAAGACAGTTACATATGAGAAATCGTAGGGCGGGTCACCGTACCCGCCTTATGATCCTCTGGGGGATGTCCCGAATTTTTCGGCCGGTGCGGAGACCGGCCGTAGTTGTATCAACACCAGGGAGCAGATCTTCGCAGATTGCAGCTTGAGCCGCAGCATAGCGAACACAGAACTGTGAATGTAAAAGTGATTTTCATACCTTTCTGCGGTTCCGTGTTCTGCGGTTCGGCCCGCCCGCCATCGCGAGCCCGCCCGGCACCACGCCCGCCATGCGAGCAAGGCGAGGCGGGCTGGGTCGCGAGGCTTCAGCCGAGGCGGACGG
>CAYFXH010000261.1:1348-2952 GCA_964346905.1 uncultured Desulfobacteraceae bacterium
TTCAATAAAGGTTTAATAAAGGAGTCTGCAGAGCGGAATTCTAGAGGGCAAAGATTTCTGATTTGAGCTAAACTGGGCGGTTTATGGGTGGTATAGGCCGCTCTGATTTAGGTTTTGCTTCTCGACTCGCTGCGGCGCTGGGCAAGCACTTCCCTGGCCCGTTCAACATCTTTGCTGATCTGGGCGGAAAGCTCCTCTGGACCGGAAAAAGTCTTCTCGTCTCGGAGCCGCTGGATGAAACGCACCTGAATAATTTTACCGTAAATATCCCCACTGAAGTCCATGATGTGGGTTTCCACCGAAAAGGCTCCATTCTTGAAGGTGGGACTGTAGCCGATATTGGTGGCGCCTGCGTAGCGCTGGCCGTCGACGAACACTTCAGTGGCATAGACGCCCGGCTTGGGGATGAGTTCGTCAATCAGTTCGAGGTTAGCTGTGGGAAAGCCAAGAAGGCGGCCACCCCGGTCGCGGCCGGGGATAACCCGGCCGGCCACCTGGTAGTCGCGGCCAAGCATCTGCCGGGCCTTGTCCAAGTCACCGGAAATGACAAATTTACGGATGGTGCTGGAACTCACTTCCCTGCCATTGACGGTGAGATCGGGAACCACGTGAACCTCAAAGTTCAGTTTCTGTCCCATTTGGGTGAGGGCGGGGATGTCTCCTTCTCTGTTGTGGCCGAAACGGTAATCCGGCCCTACGACAACAGCCCGGGCACCGATCTTCTCGTGGATGATTTTGTGGACAAAATCTTGGGCGCTCATTCGAGCAAATTCCCGGGTAAACTGAATAATGAGAAAAACATCAATTCCAGCACCCTCGATGAGCTGCAGCTTTTGTTCATGCGGGGTAATGAGTGGTGGTCCGTTCCTCGTGTCCAGCACCTTGATGGGATGTGGTTTGAAAGCTATGACCAGGGATTCGCCCTCCAGAGTCGCGGCTAACTCCCGAACGCGCTCAAAGAGACTCATGTGTCCAATATGTACACCATCAAAGTTGCCGATGGTGAGCACTGGATTGCGAAACCGCCGACTGATATTGTCTATGCCATCAATCACTTCCATGGGAATGGTGCAAGCCCCCAGATCTGGCGATTCTTGGGATGAACGGCGCGATATTACGGCTTGACAAAGAAAGAGTGTAAGAATACATTAACTCTTCTTCATAGGCAACACCATTTTTGCCGTGCCGAAGTGGCGGAACTGGTAGACGCGCATGGTTCAGGGTCATGTGGGTATTAGCCCGTGGGAGTTCGAGTCTCCCCTTCGGCACCATGGACACACAAGCTACCGTTAAGGTGGCTTTTTTATTGGATTCAGCTCTCAGCCGATAGCAAGCGATGTCACTATGCGAGAAAGGCTAGACAGGCGAGAAAAGCGAGAAAGGACACCCAGTGTGAAGATGCAAAAACCTTTCTCGCCGTAAAGCTGTGCCCTATGCCTTCCCCAATCCGCAGTTGCCTTCTGCCTGCTGCTAGCTGCCCGCTGCTCCATGCTCTATGTTTACCCCGTGAAATTCGCCTATGGCGACTATTTCACTGGGGCTCCATGCCTTATTCGCAACGGACCACGGACAACTGACAAAAAGCCCTCTGCCCTGTGGGAGCG
>CAYFXH010000262.1:0-2928 GCA_964346905.1 uncultured Desulfobacteraceae bacterium
TGGAGTAATGGAGTAGTGGAGTAATGGAAAATAGGAGGTGGAGTCCTTTCGGTTTTTGAAAGTTTTTCCAGTACTCCAACACTCCAGTACTCCAGCACTCCACAAGAATTTCTTTTTCGGCACAGCCGTCGAATTCTTACCACCTCAGAAGATATTCTCAGAACCCTTGAAGGATTGTAAGAGACTATGGAACAAATCGTAGCCCACCTCAGTAGTCAGAGGAAAAAACTGAAAGAACTGGATCAACTCGAAGATCCAGGAAGAATATCAGCCATGGTCGACGTGGCTGTTATTTCTCTGTACAATCGTTTGACCAACCGGATGGACATGAGTCCCCAGGAAATTCGCAAATATGGAGCTGTTCTGGCTACCGGTGAATTCGGGCGGCGCCATCTCGGGATTTTTTCGCCGATTACCTTGCTTTTCTTACAAACAGCTGAAACCCCCTTCAAAGAGGAAATCTGGAAAACAGAAATCGTACAGCCCCTTGAAGAGGCCGGCTGGGAGGTCACGTTTCAAACGGCCACCATACGGGAGGCTGTGGAGCTGAGTCTCAGTGATTTTTCCTGGCTGAGCAGTGTTGTTGACAGCAGATTTATTAGTGGCTCCCGTGCATTGGTGGATGACCTGCGGCTCGCCCTCATCCAGGAAATCGAGGCCAATAGGGACCGGCAATCAATTCGGAGCTTCCACGAGGAGTGGCAAGAAAGGCAGGCCGGGCAACGCGACCCAGCTTGTCTTCTGGAGCCGGATCTCGAGTACAGCGCAGGAAGTCTGGGTGAGCTCAATCGGATACGCTGGGCCGGCTATCTACTGGACGGTGAGGGGACTTTGGCTGAGATGGGCACGCTGGATTCACATGGAGTTTCAGCGCTGAAAGAAGCCGAACGTTTTTTGCTGAGAGTGAGAAATCATTTGCAGCTTGTGCGCGAGCGCCAAGAGACCCGATTACAGTACGAGGCGCAGGAGGAGGTGGCCTCGAGCTTGGGCTACCAGGATCAAGGTGACTTTCTGGCGGTGGAAGTGATGATGAAGGAAGTGGAGGGCCACTTCTACGAGGTCCGCTTGATAGCCGATCACTTCAGGGAGCTGTTAAAAGAATGGCTGGCAATTGGAGCAGAGGATGTAGTTGAGCCGGCCACGCGAGAAGTGGCACCGGGAATATGGGTGGAGCAGGGTAGGCTCAGGGTAGATGGTGAGGTAGCGGGCAGTTCCGGGGAAACGTTGTTGGAACTCTTCAGGCAGGCGGTCCAGCTGGATTTGCGTCTGGGATTGGAGACCTATCAATGGGCCAAGAACCAAGCTCGTCAGTTACCAGGCGGGTTGGAAGGTAAGCCTGAGCTGCGCGATTGGCTTTTTGAGATTATCCGGGAGGAAAACGTAGAGATTGAAACCATTCGGGCACTCTACGATACGGAGGTACTGCCGGCCCTCATCCCGGAACTTCGGGGGGTGCATGCTCTGGTTCAACACGACGCCTTTCACCTCTACCCGGTTCATGAGCACCATCTCCGGACCTTTGCCGAGTTAAAGAAGCTTCTCAACGGTGAACATGACGCTGACTATCCGCAGATTCCCGAATGGCTCGAGGGCATCAGAAATCAGGAAGTGCTCTTGCTGGCCGGGCTCATCCACGACGTTGGTAAGAGTGGTGGCCACGGCCATGCTGTGCGGGGCGGGGATATGGCAGTGCTCATTGGGGACCGGTTGGGACTCACCGATGAGGAGAAGGAACTTTTGAGTTTCTTGGTGACCAACCATGTTCTGCTCACAGACAGTGCCGCGCGTCGAGATCTAGAAGACGAGCGGATGCTCCAGGATTGCAGTAGTGTTATCGGATCCGTGGAGCTTCTGAATATGCTGGTTCTCCACTCCTATGCTGACCTCCGCGCCACCGGGCCCCAGGCTTGGGAATACTGGCAAAACCTGCCTATACTTGAACTCTATCAGTGTCTGTTGCACCGCTTGGAAAGGGGTGACCCTGACGAAATGGCGGTGGCGGCAAGACTCCTATCTTTAAAGCGCCAGGTGGGAGCGCTGTTGGGTGATGAGATGGCGCCAGAGGAGCTGGATCATCACTTTGAACAGCTGCCCCCCAGATACCTCCTTTCGGCAACAGCCGAGGAGGTGGTGAACCAATACAGATTAGAGCGGCAACTGGAAAAAACGGATTTGTCCTGGCAAGTTGAGGAGAAACAGGGTAGCTGGGAGCTCACCCTCATGAGCAGACAGCCACTCGGTCTCTTGACCAGGGTTGCGGGGACCTTGACCCTGAATCAATTGGACATCCGTAAGGCCCAGACCCACACCAAGAAAAACGGCGTTGCCTTCCAGACCTTCGAGGTGGCCGGTTTGAAACCGGAGATGGAGATCTCCTGGGAACAGGTGATGTCAGACCTGGAAAAGACTTTACAGGGAAGACTCGCCTTGGAGTACAGACTGGCTCTGCACGCTGCCGAGCAGAGCAGAAAAAAAGGGCGGGGACCGGAAAAGCCTGATGAGGTCGTGGTGGATAATCATTCCTCCGATGAGTACACTATAATTGAGGTCTACACCACAGATCGCCCGGGGTTACTCTACTCCATTACCCGTACCATGCTAGATTTGCGGCTGCAGGTTGTCCTGGCCAAGATCTCCACCAGGATGGATCAGGTGGCCGACATCTTCTATGTTCTCACGCAGGAAGGCCAGCGGGTGGAGGACCCTGAACACGTCGAGGAGATCAAACGGGCCCTGATATTCAGTTTGCAATAAGTCGCAAAGCGCAAAGCGCAGAGCGTACTATATTACTAAGGACGGCAATCGTAATCTGCGATATGGACCATTAGAAAATCTCGGAGATATGGTTCAGGATTGATTTCTGTAATCTATTCTTACCGCTATGCGCTATGCTCTTTGCGCTAGGCGAAAATGGGAGGAACATTGAAA
>CAYFXH010000263.1:0-2926 GCA_964346905.1 uncultured Desulfobacteraceae bacterium
TGCAACCTTCAATGAATTATGATTCAGTCAGATTCTACATTTTGGCAAGAAACATGCAATTTAGGGTTTCAGAAAGCGACCACAAGATGTTGTGCAATTCTCGCTTTCCATTTCAGGCGAAAATTGCTGATTCTGAAGTGATTCCTTGATCTGATTATTCTTGACTTCCTTGGAACCCGGAATAATAAATCAAAGAAGTCAATCTAGATGATCTTGTAGTTCCAGTACCCAAATAAATACTGCGGTACGCGCACATTTGATAGAGCCGGTGTTTAGGTTTAGAAGCAAGGGTTATGAGATGGTAAAAGTTGAAATCACCTTTCTTATAGAAAAGCCTATAGCTCATGTTTTTGAACTCATAAGCGACATATCAAATTATTCGAGATGGGTGCCAGAGAAAAGCAAGTTTTTTATCGAAAACAAGATAACATCCGAAGGCCCTATCGGTTTGGGCACAACCTACTTTGATAAGCTAAAATGGTTTGGCAAAGCTATCGGTGAAATTGTTGAATTCCAGCCACCTTTCAAAATCAAATTCCAACAAAGGACATCTTTTGGTTTCCTGGCTTATAATATGACCATAGCATATACCTTCAAGTCTATTCAGAATAACACTGAGGTTTTTCACAAAGTTGAGGTGGAGCCTTACTGGTTAATCAAAATCATTGAGCCTATAATGTCATTTGCAATCCGTGCTGAAAGAGAGCGAACGTGTCAAGCCATCAAGCGATTGTTGGAGGAATAAATCGGGAATATCGTTCTTATTCAAATAAATTCTAATAATAAGGCGTCTTTACTTCACTCCCGCCTTTCGTAGGTCTTCATGCTGGCGTTGCAGGTGTTCTGAGTCCTTGTAAACGCTAAATTGTCTGTCCCACTCCAGGGAGTACCCTGGAAAGAGACGCATTATCTCTGTCGCTGCTTCTCGAGCCTCCCGATCCCGGCCCAACCTAATGTAGTTCATTGCTACGATCGCATAATAATAATACGAAATGAATTTCTCTCCTCGGCTGACAGCAAGATCAAAGAACTCTTCGGCTGCCCTAATTGCCTCCTCATGCTTGCCAACATAGTAGTAGCACATCGCAAGCTCAGCTAAATACCAGCTTGTATAGCTGGGTTGGAGCCGCAAGGCCTTTTGGACCAAAACAATCGCCTCCTCAAACCTTCCCGCAAAACGCAGGATATGAGCCATAATTGCATGAATCTCAGCATCATTAGGCCCTAGGGCGAGGGCCCTCTGGCCTTCAGCTATAGCCTTATCAAACTGCCTCTGGTACAGGTGAAGGCCGCCCAGTAAGATATGAACACCGGGATGCGCGTCGTCCAAGGCCTGAGCCTTCTGTGCAGTTAGATAAGCCTGTTTAAATGACTCAGTCCGGGATTCACTCCATCCGAATCTCCCATCGGACCAGTGGCTCCAAGCTATGAGCACATAAGGATCCGGGTACTTCTTATCTAAGTTAATGGCTTCCTGTGCTACCTGCCGAGCTAAAACATATCCCTCTCTGGTAAAGAGTCCAAAGTGCCGACGCGCTTGTAAGTACTTTAGAAAAGCATCAAGGTTGTCCGTCCTAGTTGCCCATACCTGTACCTGCTCACCTTCTGTGAGCGTCACTTGAAGGGCAGTCAGGATTTTGTAAGTGATTTCATCTTGTAGGGCGAAGACGTCTTTCAGGTCGCGTTCATATCTCTCTGCCCACAGGTGATGACCAGTAACGGTATCCACGAGCTGGGCCGTGATTCGTACTCGATTCCCCGCCTTGCGGACGCTACCCTCCAAGACGTACTTCACACCCAGTTCCTCTCCCACCTGTTGGACCTTTACAGGCTTACTCTTGTAAGTGAATGTCGAATTACGGGCAATGACAAACATTTTTGGGACC
Organism: uncultured Desulfobacteraceae bacterium; assembly: GCA_964346905.1. Classification (GTDB taxonomy): domain Bacteria; phylum Desulfobacterota; class Syntrophobacteria; order BM002; family BM002; genus BM002. Next base: position 1,887 of record CAYFXH010000263.1, read on the forward strand.
TTAGAGAGTGCAGTGATGATTTCCTCGGTTATCCCGTCGCTGAAGTACTCCTGCTCAGGATCTCCGCTTATGTTGTCAAAGGGTAATACCGCAATAGACGGCTTTTCGGGAACCTTGAGCCCTTCGCCTTTCTTTGGGAAATCTAGATTAGATTCCATCAAGATTCGATACGCTCGTACCGGCTCTTCGATGTTCTTGACAGAGTGCTCGCCCAGATACTCATATCCCCATTTCAGTTTGTTTTTGACCTGCTCGTAAACATTTCTCGAGATGCAGATACCTCCCGCTTCAGCTAAGCTCTCTATTCTGGCAGCGATGTTAACGCCGTCACCGTAAATCCTCTCTCCTTCCTCGATCACATCTCCAAGATTGATACCTATGCGAAATTCCATCCTGCGGTTCTCAGGCAGCTCAGCATTCTTAGTCCTGATTTCCCTTTGGATTTCTACCGCTGATTCCACTGCATCCACCACGCTGGCAAATTCTGCAAGCATGTTGTCACCAGGGGAGTCTACAACCCTACCACTATAGCTTTTGATGCCCTCTCCCATCATTTCACGGTAGGACTCCAAAGTACGGACAGTCGCAAGTTCGTCATCTCTCATAAGACGGCTGTAACCTTTGACATCTGCACTGAGGATAGCGCTGAGTTTGCGCTTGGCACGTTCCTGCACGAGGCGTCAACCTCCTAAATACAAAAGCCTCTAAAGAAACACACAAGTCCTTTCGAGGCTTTCTTCTCCCACCTTCTGACGAATTTTCTCATAACTCACTTTATAACGTTAGGGCTATGTTGTTGGGTTGATTTGTCGCCGAACTTAGTGAGGTTTCACAGGATAGCGGATTTTGGCGGGAATGTCTATATCTTGTATGTGTCTGAAATGCCTCGAGATAGTGGATTACTGCTATGCTTATCCACTTTTGAAAGGCCGAAAAACAGAGGATTAGCATTACAATCCTGCAATGAATCCTGATTCAGCTCAACAATGAGATTTGGCAAGAAATCGACACTCTGGTGGCTCAGAAAGCAAACACAAGAT
>CAYFXH010000264.1:0-2914 GCA_964346905.1 uncultured Desulfobacteraceae bacterium
TTTATCTGCGTCGCATAGCTTTTAGAACAAAAAAACGCCACGAGCTGAAAACAAGGTTTGCGGGCGTCAAAAATGATTGTGAACTAGCGACGCTGGTTACTCCTTGGTCGGACCACGCTACATCTCTTTTATAATGACGATGGATGACGATTCGCCCGGTTGAATTTGAAGACTATTCAATTGGAGTATGCCAAGATGTGATTATCTGGAAGGTAATGCCTGTTTGCGCGCTCCATTTTTCGTACCCCTCCCTCTTACAACAAATGACAGCGCAGCGTAATGACCTAATGACGCCGGAGGCAAATGACCAATGTGAAATGCGAAATGAGAGATGAGCAATGACCTGCCCTATGCTCTATGCCTTGAGCCTTGCGCCCTGTGCCTTATGCCTTTTCTTTTACTTTGCTTGGTCCGACCAAGGCTCAACTTAGACTCTATACGTGGGCTTTTGAAGAACACATTGGTCTACATGACCTGAATATTCTTCTATTGGAACACTCTTCTGGCATTTCCAACAAGGTAAAATAGCAGATCTATTTATATCCTCTGAGGATTCAGGTTTTTGCTCGGGTTCAGTGGTAGTTGCTTTCTTGTGTCCTCGCAGTTTTTTTACCTTAGCGTATACTGTGAGAATCAGTCCCAGAACAAAGATTATTCCTAGGCACCAGTAAAGGATTTTCCAGTGTATACTTAGCTGAGTGTCAAGAATCTTGTTATAAGCCCAAACGAAGAAATTAGAGATTGAAATGATGATATTCTTAATCAGATTGGAAATGTCTCTGATTAAGTCTCTGGGGCTTATTTCTTTGATTTGATAGAAGGCAGGGGTATACATGGTACACTCTAATTCATAGTTTCACCATTATCAGACCAAGCTTGACTTGGTCCGACCGCTGCTCGAAACCCTATCGGGGCACAAACAGAAAATCACCACCGTCGTGGCCCGCCTTACGGATATCCGAATACTCAGGCGTCTGGTCAGCGTTCACCATGACTGGACGCCGAATTTTGCTAAACAGCAGCGTGGCGTCAAGGATCCCTTGATTTTCATCAAGGGCCTCAATTAGCGCGGAGGCGAAGACCGAGTGGTTACCTTTTCCGCCGTCATCCGCCACGGGCTCCAAGCCACCGGAAGCCATTACCGTGCGAGCTTTTTTCATAGAAATCCTCTGATAATAGTCGCTGGTCCTCAGCCTGACACTTATCCCCCTAGCCAGCTTACCGGAATAGCAGCTGTCTGCCACCACAAGCACGTGCTTGGCCTTCATGGCTCTGAGCGAACTGGTAATAGAACTGTTTGAGATCCAGTTAGCGGGGTCTTGCCTTTCTGCATCCACCGGTAGCCAGTAACCTTCGTCAGCTTCCTTGTCAAGCCAACCGTGTCCAGCATAGTAGATGAGTAGGTTGTCCAGGCTGGTCAGTGTCTGACGGTAAGAGTAGATAGCCTTAAGAGTCTCAATTCTGGTGGCATTCAATAAGCGTTTTACTTCGAATCCGTATTTTGCCTCGAGCAGATCGGCCATAGTCCTGGCGTCGTTTATTGCAGTGCGCAGTTTGGGCAGGTTCTGATAGTCGTTGTTGCCTATCACCAGCGCATGGTAAGAGCTTAAAGTAAGAGAGGCGGCGGCTGGGGGTGCAGCGGGCGCAACAACCCTTGGGGGTTCATCCGGCCTGTAAGACGGCGCCTTGGCATAATCCTCCCTGAGAAGACTACCATGGACCCAGCCTAGGGGTCTTCCTTCCCGGCTTATCTGAAGCCAGCCTGATGGCAAAGACCCGGTTACATGCACAGGTTCTGTTTGAGGCAGCATGGCAACCTCGCCTGCCTCAGCATCTGGCAGTGAGCGGACTACTGCCTTCGAGGCGATCACCTGGAAGTACCGGTCTTCTCTCTGCAAACCAGCCGATTTTTGATAAACTTTCCAGAACTCTGGAAGCTTGTCTTGAACTAGTCTCGCCAACTTGGCAATATTATCAGCAAGTGAATTAATTGCGCCATTTCGACTTCGACTGTACCAATCAAGACTGTCATCCCCCTCCTGTGAAGTTATTCGCTCTGCAAGAATAAGGGTTCCGTCTTTGGTGAAAAATTCGTATTTGACGATAGCTTTTACGCTAGCTGACTGCCACGCGTGGCTATGAATATCTTGCACGGAAAGAATTTCCGCCCGGACATCAATGACATCGTCCGCAGCATCTTCGAAAAGGCCTGGTGATCGAAGCAAGGTGTGGAATCCCTCATTGAACGGGGCTCCCACCTCTCTCCGATAATGCGAAGATCGCTGCGTCATCGCCCTCTCTGTATTAATATAGATCTTTCCTAGTTTGGCCTGCACCAGTGGCTTCTCACTCGCGGGAAGAGACAACGTTATTTGTGGAGGCTTCACAGGCGGGGTCGCGCAGGCCATTAGCAACATTGGCAGCACTATGCCCAGTAAGTACTTTAAGAAACGAAATTTCTGCTTACACACAACGATCTCCTTTTATTCATTACTGGCTCAGAATTCCTCCTACTTCATCTTCCAACCCTCAACGCTGAGTCAAACTTGCCTGCCACAGTTGGAGATTATGCTTTAGCTACATGCAGCAAAAACGATGCAATTATGATGCCTACCGATTTCCCCATTACCCATTCTCAGAGGTTCTATCGCTAACAGGTTTTCTCACTATCTTGAGGGTTTGATTGCCTAAAATGAGAGAAACTTTGATGGGATGTAAGAATGAATCAGCGGGATTAAATCGAAGACCATGAAATTAGGAGCGTATAGTCTTATGGACGCCCCCGTTTTTCACAGCCGCAATTTACTCTGCCACAAGATGATGGTAGAAACAGAGCACATAAAAAAAAGCCCCCACCGGCCGGGGCACCAAGAGAGCCGATGGGGGACGATGGCAAGGTTCTGGTGAGCCAGTT
>CAYFXH010000265.1:0-2803 GCA_964346905.1 uncultured Desulfobacteraceae bacterium
TGATTCCGGACGAGCGCCGCTTCGCGGCGACGTTGTCTGGATCCCGGCTCGCGTCCGCCGAAGTCGGACTTGGCCGGGATGACGAGCTGCGACACAGTCCCTTGGGAGGAGGAAGGCTGGGTGGTTATCCTGCGGTGCTAATTAATAGGTGTATTGGATAATTAGAGGTCAGCAATTTTGGCTTGAGTAACTAAACGGATTTGTATCTATGTCGCGCGCTGTACTGAAGTTTACAATTGTCCTTGGCTTCTTATTTTTATTCCTGACCTCCACCTCTATTGCAAAGGTGTCTGTGAATGTTCCCCTCGGTCACTGGAGCTATGGCGCTATCGATAAGCTCAAAGGACTGGGTTTAATTCAGAGTGAAATCCGAGGTACGAGACCCTGGACCCGGTTGGAAACTGCGAGACTGATCCTCGAGGCGGAAGATCAATTTAACGAAACACATTGAAGATGCATATTTACACTACTACTACGGCAACAACGACTTTAACATAGAAAATGACAAGGGACAGAAACTTGCCGAGGACTCGAATATCAGGCTTGGTTTTTCCACTCATGGTGCTCTTTGGAGCCATATCGGCTTCTACTTGAATCCAGAGTATCGTTACTCCGATGGACAGTTTGGTGGAAATGACCAAGAAATTGAACTTTTTGAAGGATATGGCAAGCTGGAGTTTTTCAATATCGAGCTGCAAGTGGGACGCGACACTATGTGGTGGGGCACTGGGCGTCACGGCTCTATGATCCTTACTGATAATGCCCACCCATTTGATCTTGTCAAACTATCTAACCCAAATCCCGTGGTTCTGCCCTGGATCTTCAAATACCTGGGCCTCTTCAAATTCACCTGGTTCTGGACCGAGCTGGAGAGAAATCGGACTATACCACATGCCGAATTCATGGGCTTTAGAATTAACATAAAACCTGCTCCTTTTCTCGAACTCGGCGCCGCGAGAACCTATCAACTCGGCGGAAGAGGAAGCGGTGTTAAGGGTATCTCAGACTTGAATTTCAGTGACTGGCTCAAGATATTCTTTGAGGGAAACGCTTCCGGTAGTCTAGACGTTAATCAGATCTCCGGCCTGGACGGGATACTGTATATAAACAATCTGGACCGTTGGTTAGGTGTCCTTAAATCCATCGAGATCTGGGGAGAATATTACGGTGAGGATGAAGCAGGAAACTGGATTGCGGATATAGGCTATGTAGCAGGGATCAAATTCGGAGACCTCTTCCTTACCGGAAGAACAGACCTGATCCTTGAATATGCAGATAACGTGGATCCCGATGAGCGTTTGGTCTGGTACAACAATACTATTTACCAGTCAGGCTATCGTTACAAGGGAGAGGTCATGGGCCACAATATGGATACGGAAGCCCGGGATTACTTCATTCGTTTAATACAGTACCTCTCCCCAGACCTGATCCTGGGTCTTGACTACAACCGCCAGGAAAGAATTGTCGAAAGCGACGCCACCGAAGAGATAAACAGAGGAGATATAGATTTCACCTGGCAAAGAACCGATAGCCTCCGCATTCAGGCCGGCTACCGTTACGAAAACATAGACAACGTGAACCAGGTCAAAGGCGACGATGAGGAAAATCATATTTTTTGGATTTTCATAGATTACAGTTTCTAGCGAAACTGGCGAGAAAGGCGGGAAAGGCGAGAAAGGCAATAAGAGAGAAAGGAAATTCAGCGAGATAAGCGAGAAAAGTTATTAAACTGTTATGTCATGTAACACGAACAATGCTTTGACCTTTCTTGCTTTTCTCGCCAAGAACGAAAGGGGGCACCAACATGAAAGAAAAAAAGAAAAAGGGAAGTTTTGAAGATCTCGAGGTGTGGAAAGAGGGTTGTGATCTTGCAGTAGAGATTTACAGGGTCACAAGAAAAGGCGATCTCGGCAGGGACTATGGTCTCAGGGATCAAATGGCCAGAGCCGCAGTCTCAATCCCTTCAAACATAGCAGAGGGTAAAGAACGCGAAACTGTCCCTGAACTAATTCGCTATCTTTACATTGCCAAAGGATCTGCTGGTGAATTAAGGACCCACATTCACATAGCATGTCGAATCGGCTACTTAGAATTAGAAGTCTTCCAGGCGCTGATTGAGCGAGCTGAGCTCCTATCAAAGAAACTAGCAAGCTTCATTCATTCTTTACGCAGAGGTCGTTGAACAAAGAGAATGTAAGATATCAGTATCATTAACAGATCAAGTCAGAAAATAGAACTTATTTCCTTTTCTCGCTTTTCTCGCCTGTCTCGCCTTTCTCGCTCCAACAACCTACCGCTTACCAATACCTAAGAACCTTTTCCCATCTCTGTTTTTTCCCACCCTAAAGCCCCAGCAAATCACCCACCTCTGAGCAGCCTTACATTCCATCCACCGCATAAGCCTCAATAGCATCAACCAGTAAAGCATCTTTACCATTTGTGCCGTACCTCTTTCGGGTAATATTACCCATTTCTGGTAATACCAGTTTTGGGTAAGGTTTGATGCTTTGTCCTTGAGCCTCGAGCTGTAAGTTGATAAGCTCAAGAATCTGGCGAGTTGATTTAGGTGGGCAGTGCAGACCCTCCATTTGTATTGGAGATGATGCGTATGAAACCTTCAAAATCCGCTTACTGCTTACCGTGAGCTCTGAGCCTGCATGCTCTGGGCGTGTCGAAGGGGTCGAGGGGCTTACCGCTTCCTAGAAAAAAAGAGGTGAATATGGAGTTTGTACAGAAATGGTTGCCTACGGTTTGGGCCACCCTGAATGAGTCGAAGGTGCTAGGGGGACTCGTTATTGTGGCA
>CAYFXH010000266.1:0-985 GCA_964346905.1 uncultured Desulfobacteraceae bacterium
TACAACCGTTGAAATCGTTGAAGTCGTTGAAGTCGTTGAAATCGATAAAGCTTCGAATCGCAAGCGGAGCTTGCTCCTACACAGGACATTGTGAAGGTGAGGTGGCTCGCTGCCAGCCTTTCGATTCAAAGTTAGGGAACAGTGATAATGGAGGCTCCTTCCGGCCACACTTTTTTGAAGTCTTCAGGATTCATGGTCAAGAGACGATCAACTTTTGCCTTTTGGGCGGCTCTGGCGATGAGTGCGTCGTAGACGATGCCGCCGCGAAGACCGAGATCAGACGCCCGCCGAATTACTGCACCATAGTCCGACGGTGAGAGGGATATTACTTTGGCAGGGATTTCCACATCTTCACGGATAAGACTCCACGCCGTGCCGGGAGATATCTTTGGCGTGACCGGGAGGGTGGTCAACACAGCATAGAGCTCTGCCAACGTGTGCGTCGCCACGAGGAATTCCAAATCTCCTGCCCTGCCCCGCTTGAGCCAGGGTAGCGCCCGACCGTGCATAGGATGCGCTGCAACCATACCGGCCACGAGAACGGAAGTATCAAAGATGATTTTCATCGCCTCACTCACCGTGCGATTTTCCTGGTACGTTCCCTCCGATGCTTCTTGATTGCCTCAATCAGGTCGCCACTTGCTGCGCCTGTAAATACCAAGACCCCCTCTTTCTCTACGACGTATGGCTCCTCACGAATCGGCTTCAGGATCACGTCGTCACCAACCGCTTCTATCTCCAAAATAGTTCCAGGCGTCAGACCCAAATCCTCTCTCACTCGCTTTGGAATGACGATCCTGCCGAATCTGTCCACAGTTGTTTCCATCATGTTCTCCCCTATTTTTTGCCAATATAGCATGCCAAATGGCAAAATTTCAAGCCATTTAAATGAATCTTGGGGTCACATTTTCAGTTATCATTTAACAAAGCGTTACAACCGTTGAAATCGTTGAAATCGTTCGAATCGCGGCTGCCTGCCCGCCAT
>CAYFXH010000266.1:1019-2328 GCA_964346905.1 uncultured Desulfobacteraceae bacterium
AGAGGGAAGAGGGCATAAAGCAACAGGCAGGGAGCAGCTAGCAGCAGGCAGCAAATGAAAAAGCAAGGGATCAGAATTCAGGAGTCAGGGGTCAGGGGTCAGGGGTCAGCAAGAGGGTTTTCTGTTCTGGATTCTGGCTACTGACTCCTTTGATTTGAGATTGCGGATTTCGGATTGCGGATTGGGAAACCGGGAACCCGCCCGAAGGGTGGGAGTCCGAAGGACCAATTGCGGATGTGGGATGGGGAAGCCAGAGGGCATAGCTTTACAGCGGAAAAAGCGGAACAGGCGAGAAAGGTTTTTGCGTCTCCACACTGGATGCCCTTTCTCGCTTTTCTCGCCTGTCTAGCCTTTCTCGCATAGTGACATTGCTTGCTGAGCGCTGATAGCTGAGGGCTGACAGCTAAATAAGACCGGCCAAACCGGCTCAACCGGCTCAACCGACTCAACCGGCTAGCCATGCTCCTTCGGGAACAGGTGAATGTGGGTGGGGTCGAAGAAGAGGTGAACAGTATCATCAACTCGCAGCTCTGCCTCACTGCTCAATACAACCACATTGCCGACCCCGGTATGCACATGATAGAGGAGTTCCCGACCGAGAGGCTCGATGGTCTCTATCTTGCCCCGCAGAGAGGCTGGTCCGGATGTGGCGGCCATGGTGACATGTTCCGGTCGAATGCCCAAGAGACCCTCCCGGCCAGCCACCCGCTCCAGCATCCAGGCCTTGTCTTTCGGAAGTTCTAAGCTTCCGTCTGCGTAAGTGATCACCGTGGTGTCACCTTCTTCCTGCCTGATTTCAGCGGGTATCAGGTTCATGGGCGGCGAGCCCACAAAGGTGGCAGCAAATGGGGTCCGAGGACGATTGTACAAGTCATCGGGGGTCCCCACCTGGATGAGATCACCGTCTCCAAACAGACCGATTCGGTCGCCCAGGGTCATGGCCTCGGTCTGATCGTGGGTGACGTAGATGGTGGTAATTCCCGTATCCCGTTGTAACCGTTTGAGTTCGGCCCGCATACTGGTGCGCAGCTTGGCGTCTAAATTGGAGAGGGGTTCGTCCAGCAAAAACAAGTCGGGATTGCGAACCAGGGCCCGAGCGATGGCGACCCTTTGACGCTGACCGCCGGAGAGCTCTGCCGGTTTTCGATCCAGAAGGTTTTCGATGCCCAACATGTGCGCACCCTTTGCCACCGGCTCCTCAATTTCCCTCTGCTTTGCGACCCTGAGTGGAAAGGCGATATTCTCGAAGACGTTGAGGTGGGGGTAGAGGGCGTAGCTCTGAAAGACCATGGCAACATTCCGCTCTTTT
>CAYFXH010000266.1:2461-2692 GCA_964346905.1 uncultured Desulfobacteraceae bacterium
AGGGCCTCCACCTTTCCGCGCAGAGTAAAGAAGGTTTTCTCTAGATTGCTGAAGGTAACATTCATTGTTTGACCGCTCCTCGGGTAAGCCCCTGAACAATGCGCCTCTGGAAGATGAGCGTCAGGATGACCACGGGTATGGTGGTGAGGGTTGCCGCCGCCATAATTTCTCCCCAGGGGATCTGGCCGTGGATGCCCTCAAAGTAGTCGCTGGTGATCGCCCGGTGGCACA
>CAYFXH010000267.1:0-2688 GCA_964346905.1 uncultured Desulfobacteraceae bacterium
CTCTCAGCTTGAGCTTCTTTTCCAGAAACGCCTTCACGCTCTCCATCACCCGCTCGCCCGCTCGTTGTGTCCGTACATAGATGTTGCAGTAGGGTAGGCGGCCAGCGCACAGCTTGACCTGTGTTTCCAACCGCCCCCCTCCGAACCGCACGTACGGATTTCTCAGTATGCGGCTCTCCGCTCCCATACCGCCGTGTCGGTATGGACCTCATGATGAGGAACCTTCTGATGCGGTGTTTGGGATTTGCAGCCTGTCCAAGATTTCGGCCAGACTGTTCCCGTCGTATTTCCCATTGTGGATATCTCGATGGCATTGATGGCAAACCGGGATTTGCTTGCGATTGATCGCCGCCAGGTAGAGGTTGAAGCCTTTCACCTTTTCACCACGCTTGCGGATATGTCTGACGTGATGCATTTCTACCCGTTGCGGGCTATTGCAGATGGCGCAGTTGTCCTGGAGCCTGCTCTGGGTTCGTCTTGGCCCCCAGGTGGGGAGTGCATCCACGTTTGGCTCGGCCGCTTTCGCTTTCTTCACTTGCTTCAGAGGCAGATTGAAGAAGTGAACCGCTCGCCCATTTGGCTTAACAAAGGTGAGGTCCTTGCCGTATTTCTGGAAAACCTTGCTCACCGAAGAACCCTCTTTACGCGCCAGGGTCTTTGTCAGGGAGTATTGCAGTACATAGCGGGCATAGTTGAGCCTGGAGACATTTTCCGCCAGTTGGAAGTAGTTGTACCAGCCCCGGATCACGCCATTGTAATGTTCGATGATATGGTCAACCGGCTGATTGATAAACCCATTCACACAAGCCGGTTGTCCATCGGCCATATACTTTTCCAACTTGGGGTTCAATTCTCGCAGCGGCACCAGGAGTTTGATGTTGCCAGAGGTCGTTTTAACCGTCTGCACCACGTTGTGGGGAGAGCCCTTGCTGCGCAGATTGCGCTTCCGGTAGCGAGGGGTGGCTGTTTTGATGGCATATCCCAGAAAATGGGCTGGCTCTGTTGCCAGGTGGGTGATCACTGTTTTCTGGCGGTTTAGTTCAAGTTGCAGGTCTTCCGCCAGGAAGACAGCCAATTCTTCCCTGATCAGTTCTGCCAGCGATTTGGGGCCGATTACGCCGATGGCAACATCATCCGCATACCGCAGAAACTTTACCCGTGTGTAAGCCGGCTCATTGTATCTGGCTGCTGGGGTTTCCAGGATGCGTCGATTGAGTTGGTGGATGGTTTCCTTCAGGGCCATCCGTAACTCCGGTTTCGCCTCTCCCTGCTGAAGGAGTTGCTTGCGTTGCTGCATGAGACGAATATGGGTTGGGTTTCGTCGGCGATACTGGCCTTGGCTGTACTGTCGGCATAGTGCATCCAGTTTCCGGTCGAGTTGGTCGAGGTAAACATTGGTGAGGATTGGCGAGATCACCGATCCTTGGGGAGTGCCACTATAGGTCTTGTGATATTCCCAGTCCTCCAGGTAACCCGCATTGAGAAACTTGCGGATTAGATTAATGAAGCGTTCGTCCTGGATTTTCTCTTGCAGAATATCTAAGAGACGGTGGTGCGAAATTCTCTCGAAGCACTCGGTGATGTCGGCTTCGATGACCCATTTCGTCCCGACCCAGTTTCGCCGCAGGCTTTCTAGGGCAGTATGACAGCTTCTTCCTGAGCGGAAACCGTGGCTGTTGTCGTGGAAGTTGGGTTCAAAGATGGCTTCCAGGATCAGCCGCATGCATTCCTGGATCACTTTGTCGCGAGGAGAAGGTACTCCGAGCGGGCGGTATTTTCCTTTGGCCTTTTTCCGGATGTAGACCCGCCGGACGGGGGTAGGCCAGTATTGCTCCTTGGTGAGCAGCTCGATGGTCTTGTGGATTTCTTCCATACTGAAGCCGTCCAGTGTCTTACCATCTGCTCCCGGCGTCATATTGCCAGGCTTGCTCTTGAGCCGTTCATAGGCCAGGATGTGTAGGGTCGGGTTGTACAGTTGCCGGTACAACCCTCGGTTGATCCACTTTGGGTTTTTACAATTTTTCTCCCGCAGGATATTCAGTACGTCATAGGCTTGCATCATATTTCATGACACCTTTCGGTTTGAATATCGGAGGTTAGCTACGCTCCTTCCCCATGCATCGTCCTTGCGGGTGATACTTTGAGTACTACGAGCGTTCCGTCAACCGTCATTTTCAGAGCCGCCATTTCAGGCGCTCCCTCCGGCATGCATTCACGGGACCATGCCGGGTTGGTTAGGTTGATCCCGCAGTTCGGTCATGAAAGGTCATCGTTGGACTTAGGCAGGCCGTTCGTCCCGTTGAATCGGCTCGTCGCCGATCGCCTACCGTCCAGAGAGCCATTCAGCCGACGACTTTGACTGGATGGGGACGGTAGCCAGGGTTTCAATCCACTTTCCCTGGTGTTTACGCAGGCACCGCTCAGAACTGGCCTTTGGGCAGTCTAGCTCTTGCCATATCCAACCTAGCTTGGCCCTCAGTCGTTTGCTGTGGACTGCAAAACTTGGGCCTTTCCCACCATGCTACACTCCCCAGCCTGTTACCAGGTCTGGATAAGGTGGGTGCTTTACAACACCTCTCTCTAGTGTTGACCCTCTATAGCGCATCCTTTCATGCCGCTTGTCTGCGGCGCACGTCATCGGCGTAGCGCACAAACTTGTGCCCTCGCTTCTCCAATTCCTTATCTAGG
>CAYFXH010000268.1:0-2649 GCA_964346905.1 uncultured Desulfobacteraceae bacterium
AACCCTATTCAACAGGGCAGGTCACTCAGAAGAAACACCAGAAAAGGCCAAAAGGGGGGAGGCTGTGAAACAACGAGCAGCTGAGCTTTTTGGGGGCACTCCTGCTAGTAAGACCTATTGCAAAGAGAGGTGAGAGGCTGGCCGACAACCTTCGAAATCTGTTGGTTGTCATCCTGAGTTCTTCGATTTACTCAGGATAACCTCAACAGAGGATCTCGAGATTCTTCACCGGAGAGTGAGGTTGCCGGACAACCTCTTGAGACCGGTTTTCTCCAGCAAAGGGGAACTAATGGATCCAAGAGGTCCGCAAGCAGGAGAAAAAGCTCACCTCAGCGGGAGAAACCCTTCCCGATTCTGGTTCGGTGGGCTATTTTCCGGGCCTGCGGTTACCTTGGCTCAAAGAGAGCAGCGGTTGGCATATCTGTTGCTCGCTCCTCCAGCTCTTATCGTCTTCACCCTCATACTCTTTCCGGTTATCTGGAACTTCTGGCTGGCTTTTCATAAGGTGCGGTTGTTGGATCTCCGTAGTCTCTCTTGGTGGGAGTTGCAGACGAGCCTGAGCAACTTCGTCAAGGTATTTAGCGACTATGACTTCTGGCCGGCCCTCAAGGCGACCCTGCTTTACTCCACCGGTGGAGCACTACTTGCCCTCTTGCTGGGGTTATCAGCGGCCTTGTTGGTCCAGAGCCGGTTCCGAGGTAGAAGTGCTGTCAGGGGACTCTTTTTGGTTCCCTACATTGCGCCTGTGGTGGCGGTGGCCTTCGCCTGGAGATTCATACTCGCTCCCCGCGGTGTGTTCATGACAGCGCTCCTCCGTGCCTCCATCCTTGATCAGCCTGTACACCTGTTAGGCCAGAGTCCCTGGGCCATGATTTCTTTGATTCTTTTTGAGGGCTGGCGATATTTCCCGTTTGACTTCCTCTTCATCCTGGCCCGGTTACAGGCCGTCCCCCAAGAACTCTACGAAGCTGCTGTTGTGGACGGTGCCACACGGATGCAAAGGTTCTTCCATATAACTCTGCCGCAGATCAGACTTGTGCTGGCGATGCTTTTTCTCTTTCGCTTTATGTGGACTTTTAACAAATTTGATGACGTTTTTCTCGTGACCCGCGGCACTGCGAGAACGAGGGTTCTCACCATCAAGGTCTATGACTACTTGATTGGAGAGTTTGACATTGGCGCGGGAGCCGCCATGGCAGTGGTCTTGTTTGTCACATTGGCTCTGCTCCTGGTCATTTACTTTGCGGTGGTGATGCGACGTGTTGAAGAGGTTTAGAGCTGTTAACAACGTAGGTGTCGAAGGGGTGTCAGTGCTTGGGTTACGTGGCATTGGGCTCCTCTTGCTCATCTTCCTCGTAGCCTTTCCTTTCTACTGGATGTTGGTGGCATCCTTAAAACCATTGGTCATTTTGGCGAATGACCCGCTTAACCTGTGGATACAGCCCAAAGAGGTCACTCTGCGAGCCTATCGTGAGATCTGGCTTCAGTTTCGCTTTGGCGGTTACTTTGCCAACAGCGGTTATGTTTCTTTATTAACCGTGATGCTTACGGTGACGCTTGGAGCTCTGGGGGCCTACACCCTCGCCAGACTTCGATTCAAGGGACGCACTTTCCTATCAAGGAGCATACTGGCAATCTACATGTTCCCCGCCATCGTTATCGCTGTGCCGCTCTACGTCCTGTACACCAAAATCGGCCTGCGCAACAATCTCCACGGTTTGGTTCCCATCTATCTGGCCCAGACACTCCCGGTCTCAATCTACATGCTCTACAGCTATTTCAAGGCACTTCCGCCCGATCTGGAAGAAGCAGGGCTCATTGATGGCTACTCCCGGTTGGGTGTGATGTGGCGAATTACCATACCTCTGAGCCTGCCGGCCATGGTTTCGGTATCTTTCTATACGTTCATGATCGCCTGGAACGAATTCCTCTTCGCATTCCTGTTCTTGGACAGTCCCTCCCAGTTTACCCTCTCGCGAGGGATTATGCAGATCGCGGACAACATCAACGTCTCACAGCAACTGCTCATGGCAGCGGCGGTGATTGCCACATTACCCCTTGTGGTCTTGTTTCTCATCTTTGAGCGCTACCTGGTGAAAGGGCTGACCACCGGGGCAATTAAATAGTGATCTCAAGATCATAGTTACCCTCTGACCCCTTCAGGGGGTTAGGCGTGAACCCGCACAGAGATATGAGGACTATGAGAGCAGATAATGACTGTTTAGGCAAAATGGTTATCGCTTTTCGGTGGGTGGTGAAAGGATTGATGCCTGTTGTGATATTTTGGCTTGCCGTTGGCTGTGGCAGCCAACCTCCTGGTGAGGAAACCGTTGAGATCAGTTTCCGCACCACTGGAGTGGAGCCTGGCGCAATCTCAATCGTGCTGCCGCTAGTCGCTCCCAGCCATCAACCGAATCAGGAGCAACTCTCCCCTGCGCACCAGTCTCTCTTTACGTATCTGGCCAAAACGAGTCCAGCCGTTTTGGTAACTACGCCACCGCACAGCCAAGGAATATGGCGGATTGAAAAGATCTTTATGCTTGATGATTGTGTGGCAGTGCAGATGACAGAAGGGCACTTTCTCGAAACGCTTTTCTTTGTTCAGCACAGCGAGGGCTGGCGATTGACCGGACGGATCCGTCCCCAGGA
>CAYFXH010000269.1:0-1028 GCA_964346905.1 uncultured Desulfobacteraceae bacterium
GTCTTTGACGGCCGACCAGTCTCCGTGACGGTTTGCTTTTTTCCCGGGCCCGGCTGAGGGAGCACCCCTGCGGCTTTGCTCTCCGCGCGTTGAATCCCCGGCCTCGAAAGGAAACGCCCTCGGGGGCCTGCGAGGCCCGAGAGGGCGTCTGTATGAAAAGTAGCTGTCCCCTTTTTCTGTGTGTGCGAGGTTACTGTTATATCTTCACATTTGTGAACTGCTCATAAAATGCGATGTGCTTCTCAGCGATGGCCTCCCAACCGAAGTGTCTATGAATGATCTTATTGCCCTTCTTTCCCATGTTTTCAGCTAACTGTTGGTCATTCAAGAGCCTAATCATGGCGTCAGCAAATTCATTTAAATGAGAGGGATCTATTAATAAACCATTCTCTCCCGAGGAGATCACATTCCTGATTCCTCCAAATTTGGAAGCGACAACTGGTTTGCCACAGGCCATAGCCTCTATTGTGGTCATCCCGAATGGCTCGAAAATTGATGGCAGTACGAACAACTCCGCCTGTTGATAGAAAGGCACCAGGAGTTCATCAGGCACATAACCCACGATGTGTACCCTTCCGTGCATGCCTTTCTCATCTATGATTCTCCTCATCGCAGCCAGCACTTCCAGTTCTCTGTCCTGCGGTGTGGGGGACCCCCCCCGATCACAAGGTGAATATCAGGTATTGTCTTTCTTACCAAATCAAAGGCGTTGAGCAAAAGATCGTGTCCTTTATTCGCGTCGACCCGACTCAAGCAAAAAATATATTTGCTCGGTAAATCCGTTTTTATCTTCTGTTCACCTGGCTCAAGAGGACGGAAGGAGTGAACATCCACACCCGGGGGGATCACAACGATATTCTCCGATGCAAACCCATATAATTGCTCGAGTTTTTCCTTCTGGACATTGGTTGTTACTGTCTGCGCATTCACCGATCTGAAGATTCGAATTTCCTCTGATACCCGGTGGCTGAACTTATACTTGCTTTCCATCTCTGTGGGGTCTCCCCCCATCTGCTCACGTTTCCATG
>CAYFXH010000269.1:1131-2566 GCA_964346905.1 uncultured Desulfobacteraceae bacterium
CACCTACCTTCCCGGTTTCCTCAAGCGTCTTACATAACAGTGAATACGTCTTGCCAGCTACATCTCCGTCAGGTCCGGCAAAATATCATAGATCTCCTCTTTGGGAATGAACTGCCATGGTCCAGCCGGTATTCGGATGACTCTGAGATTGGAATAATCCGGGACGGGGTCAATCTGCCGCTGAGAGGGGTCAAACCACCGCGTATAAATATCAACTTTTATTTTACGGGTAGAAAGAGCCTTTGCTAACTGGAGCACATAGACGACCTGTCCACCAGTGTCCGTCCTCCCCAGTTGTGGAACCGGATCAAAATATCCATGTGTGCTCAGCATACACACATGCTTAATTCTGCTATTTCCCTGCTCTGTCATTCTTCTCCATCGTATAGTTTTTGCTTATAATAATGTCAGCATTGGGCTTATGTGATGAGATGATTGTGTGCTCGATTTCCAGTACCTTTTCAAGAAATTCATCTTGTTCTTCTCTTGCCCTGTGTTTACGTGTTTCTCTCGTATCAATATAATTCCGATCAATAAAAATATGCTGGTGAACATTCCTTAGATTAGTCGTATACGTTCCCTCGACAATAACTACCTTGATTCCTTTCATTGTGACCGTTTCTTTAGCAATTCGATCTTCTTCGAAGATGACCAATGGTTTTTCGATTTCACTTTTCCCTTCCATAATGTCCTGAAGATTCTGATCAAGCAAGGCGAGGCGAACTTCAGAGTATCCAACATGGCCGAGGTCTTTCCTGCGTATCTCGGCATTTGTTTTTGGCGGGTATACGAAGTAATCATCCTGTTGTAAAATGATACTGCGGTCGGCATAGGCGATGGCCTAAGGGCCAACCGAAAAAGCCGGGCCCTGCACCCATGCCAAGTTATCACATTGTTCTGATCGCAGCTGCAGTTTGGGGGGGTGTCCCGAGACGCCAGGATGAGAGTCACGGGTTGGTCCTGCGCGCTCAACGAGGTAACCTCTTCGGCGACCCTGGTGGAACGCGGTTGAAGACCCGTTTCTTGCCCGTGTTGAGATCTATGATCTCCGCCACGAGCGCTTTGGGAATCGTGATCTTCCCGGCGAAGCGCTTGTAGACAATCTTGTCTCCCACTACCTCATATGCCTCAACCTTGAACTCGTGTTCAGTATGGAGGATGATAAGGAAATCCGCCTCGGCCACCCCCCCAACGCCCGGGATTGCCAACGCTGCCAGAACCGCACAAACCCTCAACCGTACGTACCGTTTCAAGACCCTTGCCCTCCCGCCACACCTGCAACTAAATGAAAAAAGCCTTCCCCGGCCACGCTCCACCCGAAAAGGCGTCTGAATGCTTGGTGCGCCGTCGATTGTGCCCGAGATGGGCTAGGAAGTATGCCTACCCCGGTTCCATGCTTGGTGCTCCTCAGGGGGCCTCAGTATCCCTGACAGGA
>CAYFXH010000270.1:0-2541 GCA_964346905.1 uncultured Desulfobacteraceae bacterium
TCATTTGACCATTCTCAGAGATACGTAATCTCACCTCTACTAGATAAACATCCTAGATGATTCACAACGCATTACATGATAAATCTTACTCATCAGCTTAATAATTCAACTCACCCGCCTCAAATTTAGCGACTAATTGATCACAACTCCAGCTCCCATTGGGCGGTTCACCGGCCTGGGCGTAGATTTCAGTCTGGAATTTCGCGCTGAAGTAAGTGAACTGTCCGCTCACGAAACCAAGACGGTAATAATCCCCGCCCCCCTGGTAACACCAGCTGCCCTGACGTACGACCACTGGTGGGGGCAGGTAAAGAAGATAACGAGGGGTGAGCTCCGCCAGATCCGTGGGGAAGCGGTTATTGTCTTCATGAAATTGGTCCACCGCCTGGTCAACCCGAGCAGCCCGACGGTTGGTGAGCTCGAAGGCAGAGACATTCCAACCCCAGACCAAGGCCAGAGTAGTGACCGTAATTACCAGAACTACAAAGGCGGGGCCAACCAGCCGGCGCCAGCCACGCAAAGACAGGGCGAGCAATACTCCGGCCATCAGGCTGAGCAGAAATTGAATAAAGGGCAAGTGGTCCTCAAAAGCCCGGGCATGCGCAGCCGACCAGACGCCATCCCAAAAAACCGGATAGGCACTACCAGCTACCAGGATGGCTACCAACGCCAGACGCCAGCTGAGACGCCGCAGATCCAGCTCTGTTTCTTCCCGAAAACTGGCATACAAGAGGGCTGCAGGCAAAAA
The DNA here is from genome assembly GCA_964346905.1 of uncultured Desulfobacteraceae bacterium. Classification (GTDB taxonomy): domain Bacteria; phylum Desulfobacterota; class Syntrophobacteria; order BM002; family BM002; genus BM002. Next base: position 749 of record CAYFXH010000270.1, read on the forward strand.
GATGGTCAGCAATAATACAACCATCGCAAGAATTTGCACGGTAGTAGACAACCTTGCTGAAGCTTCCAACCCTGGGGTGAGGAAGGCACCGCCACCCACAAAGATCAGGTAAGCGACACTAACCAAGCTAAGGACAGTAAGAAAGGTCAAGCCCGACCGAGTTCCAATCAACCAGGTTGAAGCCAAAGCTACCGTCAGGATCGCTACGGTGTAGAAAGTTGTGGGCTCAGCCAGCCACAGGAAGCCAAGGAAAACCAGGCTGATCAGGACCAGCGGTGCCAGAATGGCTTTATCTGTCGACCATAGTTGGACGATTTCCCTAGGCTTTCGCAGGATCAGGACCACCAAGGCGACCAGAACCGGCAGCATCCCTATAGCCGGTAGCGAGCTGTTGATCTCCCGACCATAGGGATTGGTCCAGATCAGCAGCCCCAGCAAAGCCAATGATAGGGTGGCAGTGACTAACAAAAGCAGCAACCTTTTCCTGGTCAGTTGTTTCTGATCTTCGGCACCAATTAACCAGGCGCCTAATACCACTACAATCGAAGGAATGATAAGAAAGAAGTATGCCCCCATCTGCAAGAATTCAAGAAACTGCGCCATCTTCCTCCTCCCTTTTTCTGTGGAGACTTATTAACTGCTCATAAATTCGGCAGCTAGGATCTCTCTCATGTCTTGTCCATAAGATAATTGTTTAGTAATCAACAAATTGGTACGCATGCAGCCATAATCTAGGGAGAGCCAATAGCGCCTCTACAAACACCCGCAACATCACGCCGCGTCCATAGCACCTTGCCTGCCACATTAGATGGGATAAAACACGCTCCATTTCATCGGAAAATTCGGTCCCTAAATCCGGATGGCAAGCAGTCTAATAAACGGGTGTATATGGCTACCAATCGCGTTTCCACTGAAATCAATTCCCGAATTGTGGCAGGCGTTGCTGAGCAGTTTTTACCAAGGCGCGCAAGCGCATTATTTCCGCTTCTAGCACCTTATTGCCAGATTGAGTGAGGGTATAGAACTTACGTGGCCGGCCGACTTCCTCAGGTTTTTCCACTTCTACCCGTTCGATTAGACCCTGCTCGAGCAAGCGACTGAGCGCGCCGTACAATGTCCCGGTGCTGAGGATTACCCGGTCCTGGCTGAGCGCCTGCACATCTTTGAGTATGGCATAGCCATGCTTCCGATCTTCTGCGATACTGAGCAGGATATAGAAAGTCGTTTCGGTGAGAGGTCTATGGATTTCTGAGTTTTTCGGCACACTACCCTTCCAAAATTACTACTTGTGTGAACGTTTACCTAGATAGGTCGTCTTCCGATATATCATCAGCTGCCATCTTATATCCGATTCCCCCAAAACCGTCAAAGATTCGTGAATTAATCTAATTCAAAGATCTCACCCACCGTTTGCAGGATCGTGCTGGTTACATTTCCCATCAGTCGCCATTTTTCCAGAGAAATAAGGTCTCTAGACTGCAAATGAATAGGTTGACACTGGTCCCAAGCTGGCTCCTCTTACCACAACTCTAAGATTATCCAGTTCTTTCGTTGATGATACCCTGGCTTAGGATGAAAATCACATCCTGAGGACATACAATCCTCCGGCAGATGGTGCACTAAAATGTTGTAGATTTTTTGATCAGACCTGTGCTTCTCTAGGGAAAAATCAAAAAAAGAGGTTCATGATCCTACAGACTTTTAGAGCACCTGCTGACCATCAATCATTTGACAACCCCTTGATTTTTTGCTAGACTTAGTATGTCGTTTAACGACATAGCAGCAGCCGACAT
>CAYFXH010000271.1:0-2511 GCA_964346905.1 uncultured Desulfobacteraceae bacterium
CCATCGCTCGCAACCCGGAGACCTCGCCAGTAATTATTCGCACCATGCTGGTGGGCCAGGCCGTGGCCGAAAGCACCGGTATCTATTCTCTGGTGGTGTCTCTGTTGTTGATCTTTGCAGTGTGACTACACAAAACGATACTGGATACTGGATACTTGATGCTCGATCAAGGTACAAAGTGTATTCATCATCCAGGATCCAGCAGCTACCATCCAGCAACTGGTGCGCCCGAAGGGGCACATTGTTCCAGGTGGTGCAATGATTGAGATTAATCTTACTATTGTCATCCAAGTTGTCCAATTTTTGATCTTGGTATTGGTCCTGAATCGACTGTTGTTCAGACCCATCAGCCGAGTGATTGCCCAGCGCCATGAGAAGATTACCACCTGGGAAACGGAGACCCAGAATTTGCAAGAGACTGCCCGTTTGAAGTTGGAAGGGTATGAGAACCAGCTTCGAGATGAGAAGGCTCAGACCCAAGAGAGGCAACAGCAACTGACTAAAGAACTGAAACAGCAAGAGCACGACAATTTGCATGCGGTTTCCGAGGAAGCAAGCCACATAGTGGCCTCGACGCGGGAGGCAATAGAAAAGGAGACCGAGCGGCTACGGGGAGAACTCCGTCAACAGGCAGCAGAACTTTCGCAGATTCTGGCAGAGAGAGTACTAGGAAGAAAGGTGCCATGAGCAGTTGTCGAAGCAACAAAAAGGTGCTCTTTTTTCTGGTGAGCGTTCTGGTGCTCATCATGGTGGGTGGTCTGGCACTTAGTGTTTGTGCTGCGGAAAACCAAGAAGGGCCAAGTCTTTTTAGACAAATCTGGATGACCAGCTGGCGAGTGTTAAACTTTTTGATCCTCGCCTATGTCTTGGTCAGACTGCTGCGGGAGCCACTCACCCGCTTCTTTCGGGAGTCCGCCCGAGTGATTCGCGAGCAACTGCAGGACACTGAAGAAGCTTGTCTTGAAGCTGAGCGGGAGCTGAAGGTGGTCGAAAGTAGGCTAGAGTTGCTGGACGAAGAGATCCGGAAGCTGCAGCACATTATTGGTGAGCAGGGTGAAAGGGAGCGCGACAAGATCATAGCCAATGCCAGACAAACCGCTGAGCAAATGCTGGAGAAGGCAAAACTCGAGGCTGCCTATAGCGTTCAGCAGGCCAAGACCCAGCTTCGGCGCGAGGTGATTAATGTTGCGGTTAGGATAGCCGAGGAGAGCATACAAAAAGCGATCGACAGCTCTGACCAACAGCGGCTGGTGGACGAGTATTTGCGGGATCTGAAACAGCTTCCTGGCTCATAAGGGTAAGGGTGGTCTCCGGCAAAGGGTCGGCCGACACAATATACTAGTAAGGGCGGGGATTGTGGCGAGGAGTTCGGCTGAGGCTCACTTGAAGCCTTCAGTCAAGACGTCTCTTTCCGCCCTTTTCATTTATGTTTGCCCTGGAGTACACGTTACATCAGGGGAAATCGAACCACAAAGGGCACGAATGGCACGAAGATTGAAAAGGTTTCATGAAGGTTGTGTGTTTTTCATGCTCTTCGTTATGAAAAAACATGCCCAATGAGTAACCCCGAACGGGAGTACAGGATGGTTGAGCGGCAATACCCCATTGATGATTTTACCGTAAAGGAAAGCTGGCGGCTTTTTCGCATCATCGCCGAATTTGTTGATGGATTCGAAACCATGGCGGACATCTATCCGGCTGTGTCCATTTTTGGCTCTGCCCGGGTTCAGCCGGAGGATCCACTCTACGAAACGGCAAGGGAAATTGCCCGGCTATTCGCGGAAAATGGCTTTCATGTCATCACCGGCGGCGGGCCCGGCCTGATGGAGGCGGCCAACCGGGGGGCGGCTGAGGGAGGCGCTCACTCCGTGGGTCTCAACATTCACTTGCCCATGGAGCAGCAGCCGAATCCCTATGCCACCATCAGGTTGGATTTCAGATACTTCTTTATACGAAAAGTGATATTCATCAAATACGCCCAGGCCTATGTGGTGCTTCCGGGTGGTTTCGGCACCCTGGACGAACTGTTCGAGGCACTCACTCTCATTCAGACAGACCGCATCAAGCCATTTCCGGTGATCTTAGTGGGTAATGACTATTGGAAAAGTCTGATGGATTGGTTGCATGAGCGATTGTTGGAAACAGGCAAGATATCGCCGGAGGATCTGGACCTGATCCAGCTGCTTGACGAGCCAGGTGAGGTGGTGGCCGCAGTGAAGCGGTTGATTATAGTCTAGACCGCAAAGATGATAGTTGGACAACCACTCACTCGGCTACTGCATCCTGCCGCAAGAACTTCAGCTTACCCTCTCCAGGTCTAATGTCTTGGCGCGCCTCCACATGGATGCTGGCGTTGTAGCGGTTCTCCAACTTCAGAAGCTCGGCTCGTTTTTTGTTCAGGAGGTAGTCGGCCACCTGCCTGGCAACGTAAGCACGAACCTGATTAACCTCGCCGCGGCTGAGCTCAAACCAGATTCTACGAAGGTAGGCCAAGGCGGTTGCTTCGGTGGA
>CAYFXH010000272.1:0-1148 GCA_964346905.1 uncultured Desulfobacteraceae bacterium
TACAAATCTTACCTTCCAGGCGAATTTAATAAACCGGCGTTCCAGCGCCATCGTTACCCGGGAATTCCCATTGAAGAGTTACGTGCTCGACTCTCGCGATTTCAGCATATACTCGGATACAGTGAAAAACTGAAGGTGGAGGAAATATCTAATCAGATTTTTCAAATCAGCGCTTAAGAGGCTTTGGCTCAAAACCGATCTCGATCAGCTTCGCGACAACGTAAGGATAACGCTCGTTTGGGCAACAACCTAGTTAGGGATTAGATTTGCAAAGGAGGAATATCGATGAGAAAACTGGTAATAGATGGAAAAACTATCACAGATGATGGCGATTGTTACATTATTGCTGAAGTGGGACACAACCACCAGGGAAATCTCGAAACAGCCAAAGAGATGTTTCGGGTTGCCAAGGATTGCGGCGCTGACGCGGTCAAATTGCAGAAGCGAGATAATCGTCAGCTTTATACCCAAGCAGCATATGATAAGCCGTACGACCACGAAAACAGCTTTGGTCTCACCTATGGTGAACACAGAGAAGCACTGGAATTCGGCTGGGATGAATATACTGAATTGATGAACTATGCCAGAGAAATAGGGATCACTATGTTTTCGACTGCCTTTGACTTCCCCAGTGCCGATTTTCTGGCGAAGCTTGATGTCCCGGCCTTTAAGATAGCCTCAGGTGACCTGAAAAGTATACCGCTGCTGACCCATATTGCTAAATTGCAGAAACCCATGATTCTCAGCACTGGTGGCGGAACCATGGAAGATGTCCATAGGGCGTATGATGCCATCATGCCCATTAACGAGCAACTCTGCCTTCTACAGTGCACCGCAGGATATCCGGCAGCTTTTGAAGAGCTTAATCTGCGAGTTATCACGAGCTTCAGAGAGAGGTTTCCCGATACTATCATTGGACTGTCTTCCCATGACAATGGGATCGCCATGGCAGTGGCGGGATACATGTTGGGAGCAAGGGTCATCGAGAAACACTTCACCCTCAATCACACCTGGAAAGGGACTGATCACGCCTTTTCCCTGGAGCCCATAGGGTTCAAGAAAATGGTTCGTGATCTTCGAAGGACGAGAGTAGCCATGGGTGATGGCGTCAAGAGAGTTTATGAGACTGAGGTGAATCCGATAGTCAA
>CAYFXH010000272.1:1207-2504 GCA_964346905.1 uncultured Desulfobacteraceae bacterium
TGCGATTAGACGCGAAGATATTACCATCAAATCACCAGGTGACGGTCTCCCGCCGTACGAATTAGACAAAGTAATCGGCCGGGTAACCCGTGGCGCTATAAACAAAGATGACGATATCACCTTTGAGGTATTAAATGGTTCAGAGGGCTGGGTGGAGGCCGCATCTTGACGGACTTTTTTCGTTTAGAGGGCGAAGTTGCAGTTGTTACCGGCGCTCTAGGCAAATTAGGCCCAATCTGGTCAGAGGCACTGCTAGAGGCTGGAGCTGCTGTATTCGCCCTTGATCGGCCAGGGCAACAGGTCAGCGAGAAATTTGCTGAGATACAAAAACGCTTTGGAGAGACGCGTCTCAAACTATCCTATGCAGATATCAGGGATCGTTTAGCGTTGGAGGCAGTCTGCAGGGAGTGTGTGGAAACCCTTGGTGTACCCTCAATACTCGTAAACAACGCCGGCATTGATCGGCCTCCTGACAAGGCGGAAAAGGGGTACCTCCTACAAGATATTCCTCTGGAAGAAAATCGTGAGATCTTCGAGATTAACGTTTTGGGGCTTTTTCTGGTCACCCAGGTTTTTGGGAGCCAGATGCTAAAAGTAGGCCGCGGGTCCATTATTAATATCGGCTCTCTTTATGCCAGTGTTTCGCCGGATCCCCGCTTCTACGATCACATTCAAAGCGACCCTCCTTTTCTCAAACCACCAGCGTATGGTGCTTCCAAAGCCGCCGTTGTCAACCTGACCAAGTACCTGGCCACCCACTGGGCTCGCTATGGAGTCCGGGTAAATGCGCTGTCGCCGGGCGGGGTGCTGGGCGATCAGGATGAAGACTTTAGACGGAAATTCTGCGACCGGGTTCCCCTCCGCAGAATGGCCACTTCTTCAGACCTCAGTGGACCTCTCCTTTTCTTGGCCTCCCAGGCCTCATCCTACGTGACTGGGATCGAACTGGTTGTCGACGGCGGCTTTACCGCTTGGTAGTAACCTTGCAAAAGAATGGGGAAAACTATGGATCAGCAGGGAATTCCCAAAGCTGTACTGAATTGGATTGATGGTAAAGAGTGTGAAGCAATCAGCGGCGATACTTTTGGCAAATTGTCACCGGTTTCCGGTGAAGAGATTTGCAGAGTGGCACGATCGCAGGCTGAAGACGTTCAAAAGGCGGTTGCGGTAGCTCGAAAGGCTCAACCGGCCTGGGCGGACTCCACCCCCGTATATCGTGGAGATCTACTGCATGACATCGCCCAGGCAATGCGTAAACAGCAAAAAGAGATAGCCAGCATTGTTTCCTTGGAGCCCG
>CAYFXH010000273.1:0-2371 GCA_964346905.1 uncultured Desulfobacteraceae bacterium
TCCCCAAAAATGGATGGTTGAAGTTTATACATTGAAGCTATTGCTGAGTTGAGGCTGAATTTGGAAATGAAAATGTCTTCCTGGTGTTTCTTCTGTTGTTCCGAGGCTCCGGCCTGGTCACTTCAAGCGCAGCCGTGTGCGGGGGAGGGCGCCCCCTCCCTGTTTCCCGTTCCTTTCGAACGGGACCAGGGGCTCCCCCACCCACAGCTGCGGAAGTGGCACAGGCCTCCCACCAGTCACTCAGAAGAAACACCAGCAAAGGCCAGCTCGTCTTGTTCAGGACCTGAATTTTTGGGGAAACTCCTGGACAGCCTTTCTCATTGACATGAATGATTTGGTTGCATTAACCTAAAAAATAATTCGCAATCCCCGTTCCACTTCATTTTCGGGAGATCACACGTTTCGTTTCTGCACTGTTCCTACGAGGGCTCAGGACCACCTTTGGCTCACATTTCGGATCTGCGATTTCGCATAATACATGTAGATCCCAAAATAGGGAGTCTAGTATGAAAAAGCTACTTTTATTGATGGCATTCGTCTTTATAGTTTCAGTTCAACCTGTGCTGTCACAAGAACTAACAATATTGACAGAAAATCTGCCGCCCTTGAACTATGTAGAAAACGGCGTACTGGTTGGCCCTTCCGTTGAAATAGTCAAAGAAATTCAGAGAAGGGTGGGGTCTCATGAGCAGATCAAGGTTTATCCATGGGCGAGAGCTTACAAAATGGCTCTGGAAAACGAAAACGTCGTTTTGTTTGGTACAACTCATACAAAAGTACGCCATGACAAATTTAAATGGGTTGGTCCGTTAGCGACCAAAAGAGATATTCTTGTCGCCAAGAAGGGTTCAGGTATAAAAATTAACAGCTTGGAAGACGCCAAAAAGGTAAAACGAATTGGAACGCTTCGGGACGATACCAGAGAGCGTTTACTCAAAAGGCACGGATTCACAAATCTTGAACCTGTTTCCGATGAGCAACAGAATGCTAAAAAGCTTGTTCTCGGGCGTGTAGACTTATGGGCATATAAAAAACCAGGATTAAAAACGGTTTGTGAGCTGGCCGGGGTTGATTACAATGAAGTGGAGGAGGTTTTCCATCTCAGGGAAATTGACGTTAGCATAGCTTTTTCAAAGAAAACGTCAGATTCGATTGTACAGAAATGGAGAAATGCTTTTAACGACATGTTAGCCGATGGAACAGTAAACCGCATTCGTAATAAATGGAAAACTGAATAACAAAATGCAGAACTCCTCCTCATCTACTCCAAGAGTCAGTAGCATCAGCCGTCGTTTCAGTTACGCCTTGATTGGCGTCGTTACCTTATTGTTGATTGCTTTTGCCGCAGTCGGCATCCTTTTCAACATCAGCACCATGGAGGGCGAGCTAGAAACGCGGCTGAACAATGCCATGAAGCTCGCGCAGATAAGTTTGCCAACTCCCCTATGGAATCTGGACAACGATGTTGTGGATGATTTTGTCAGAGCTTTATTTCTGGATACATCTATTGTCTATGTGAAGGTCCTCTGGGGCTTGTCTCGCCAATCGGACTTTTCCACGGAAAATCAAATCATCACTGAAAGAAAGCATACGCAATATCAGCAAAAGGATTTTGCCTCTTTCAAAAACTCCCCGGAATTTATTGTGAAATCTTCTGATATTCACTTTGAAGAAAGTAAAGTCGGCAAGATTGTAATCGTGATGTCGCGCGAAAGCGTGAGGAAACAGGTCCGCTTGCAGATTTACGGCATAATTGCCTTGACAGCCCTCATCATTGCGGCGATTTGGCTCACATCCATAGTCATCACAAAGAGGTATATCTCTCGACCTTTATTGAAGTTACAGGAGTCGGCATCATTGATCGCTCATGGTGATCTGGACAGCTTCGTTGACAAAAGCAGTCGTGACGAGATTGGCATACTCGCGCAGCATCTCGATGTCATGCGAGGATCGATCAAGCAGTTATTTGGAGAGCTTAGCGAGAGCAAGGACAAACTCGAGGAATACAGCCGAACCTTGGAGCAGAAGGTGGACGTGCGAACCCGGGAGCTGGCTCGATCGGTGGAAGAGCTAAAAGCCCTGGGGGAGGTCAGCCAGGCGGTGAGCTCCAGCCTAGATCTCCAGAAAGTCCTCGCCACCATAGTTGCCCATGCTGTAGAGCTTTCAGGGACGGAGTCCGGGGCGATCTATGAGTTCGATGAGCCCACCGAGCAGTTCCAGCTCCGGGCAACACACCGGATGAGTGAGGAATTAATCCAGGCGATCCGACAGGCTCCGGTCCACTTGGGCGAGACTGCGCTGGGTTGGGCGGGGGTTAAGCGTGAAGCGGTGCAAGTTCCGGACATCCTGGAAGAACCAAATTATCCCCTCC
>CAYFXH010000274.1:0-2350 GCA_964346905.1 uncultured Desulfobacteraceae bacterium
GACAATCCTGTCCCTGAGATAATCGAAGGCCACTTCCTTGTTGGTGCAGTAAGTGACATCACACCGGTAGGCAGCGCGGCGGGCCTCATGGTCCATGCCATGCTTGATGACTCCCACCGTGAGGCCCAGGGCTCGATAAATGGGCCCCATCCACTCAGCGTCACGCTCAGCCAGGTAATCATTCACCGTCACAATGTGCACCGGAACGCCCGCAAGCACCGCGGTACAGGCAGGCAAAGTTGCCGTCATGGGTTTGCCCTCGCCGGTCTCCATTTCTGCTACCATGCCGTTGAGTAACACCCAGCCGCCAATCAATTGAACATCGAAGTGACGCATGTTGATTGTGCGGTCTGCAACTTCGCGAACCAGAGCGAAGGTTTCCGCCACCAGCTCCCTGCTGTAACCCTCCCTCCGCAACCTTTTTCGCAGACTACGGCTCAGTTGTGAAATCTGATGGATAGTCAGATCATTCATGGAGCCGGCATGGCCGTTGACCAGCTCAACTATCCAGCTGAATCGTGCAGCACGCGGGCGCAGCCAGGGAGCAAATACCCCCCCTACGTAACCGCCCACCTTGTCTACCCAGCCGATTCGCGGCTCTTCGCGCTCCGGATAGATGCCGCCTGCAATTCCCACTTGAGCGGGAACGTTAAACATTGAACCTCCTCAGAAACAGTTGCCTTGCCCCTCTATACCATCGATAAACAAGGGGCTCCCGTCCATGGTCAAAGCGCACGTAGACGCGACCACCAACGTTGTACAAGCGTGCCTGGGCCGGCATTTCCAGGTCAAAGAGAAAGATTTTCTGAAAGGCCTTCACACCCATGGTGTCGCGGGGGTCGATGGCAATCTCACCTCCACCTTCCTGGCTGAGCGTTCTGCTTGGCAATTGATCTGTGGCTGCAGGCACCTCACGCTTGAGTGCAGCGGGTGAAATCTCGGAAAAAGTCTCCGGAAGCCGAACCTTCACTCCCAAGGTCCGCCTCCTTACAAAATCAACGTCAGCTTGATAGACAACAACCCGGGCGCTGATTGTGGACCGGTCCACCACGTAACCCACCAATTCCCCTCGCCTGACGAACCGACCAGGTAGGTCCTGTGCTGTCGGCACCAGAAACTTGCCGCTCATGGGGCTAAGAACAATAAGCTCCCCAGCCCGTTCACGGGCACGGTTAAGTTTAGCGGTGACCTGTGCAATTTCTTCATTGATTATCTCGGCCTGGACACGGTCTGATAGCAATTGGGTATCGTACTTCGCCTTGAGTTCTCGCAATTGGGACTCCAGCACTCTGATTTCGGCGGGCAAAAGCGGGTCGGAACACTCGATGAGGGGTTCCCCACGTCTTACGTAAGCTCCTGGTCTGGCAACGATTCGATCCACAAAACCGTCAGTGCCTGCGCGCACGTAGGATCTTTCCGGAATCCAGATGACCCCCTCCGCCTGCGTACTAAGGGGCACAGGCACCAGAGCCACCAAAGCCGCCACCACAGCAAGCCCAAGAGCGCTTGCTAGGATTGCCCGGGTCCGCTTGCGGCCGAGCTTTGGTGATGAAGCCAAGAACTTTATGCTCTTACCCGCAGGCAGGATGATCATGGTCACCACTGCCCAGCTTGCCAGAAGCATCCCCACCACAAAGAACTTTCCGGCAATAAACAGAATAATTGCCACGTATATGAAGATTCGGTAGATGAACGAGGCTACCGTGTAAACCACAAACCAGAAGCGCTCCCCGGAGGTTGACAGGGGCGGTTCCGCATCGGGAACCCCAAACAGGTACCGCTGCATCAGGTAGCTCATATACTGCATTCCCCGGGTCCCCAGATTGGGGATCTCGAGCAGGTCGGCAAGGATGTAATAAGCATCGTAGCGCAGCAGCGGGTTCCCGTTGAACAGTACGGTGGACACACTGGCGATAAGGACCACGTTGTACATAATCGCCCGGAAAGTGCCTGGCTCGGCATTTATCCAGATAAAAAGGGCCAAAGAAGCCACGAATAGTTCGACGATCATGCCGAATGCACCCACCAGAACACGTTTCCGTCTTTCACGGAAGGCCGAGGCCGAGGATGCATCCATGTATGGAATGGGAGTCAGTACCAGCAACATGATCCCCATTTCATGGACTTCACCACCCCACACCTTGGTGGCGAAGGCGTGCCCGAACTCGTGCAAAGCTTTCACGAAGGGAAAGGTCAACCAGAGTAAAACCAGGTTTTGCGGGGCAAGGACTCGGTCAGTCACGTTTTTGGTAAGCTCTGGCCAGTGAACACCGGCGAGAAAAACCGCCGTCCCCACCACTCCCAGCCAGAGCAAGGCCCCAAACCAACTGAACAGTGGTCGCACCAGCGG
>CAYFXH010000275.1:0-2321 GCA_964346905.1 uncultured Desulfobacteraceae bacterium
TACGTTTCTAATGGAACTTCAATACATTAGCTTGGTCCGACCACAAATCAAAAAAAAATCAAAAATCAAAAATCAACATGGGAGAGCTAACATCTTCACGCTAGTCATTCACTGCGTGGGTGTCGCAAAATAGGCAATGAAAAAAGGCAGGGCCGTTGCTGACCCTACCGATCTCAGCTTAGCTTTGGAGCGGGAAGAGAGGATCGAACTCCCGACCTTCTTCCTGGTAGGAAGATGCTCTACCAACTGAGCTATTCCCGCTTTTTCGCAACTTTCTATTCAAGCCACTGTAACATTTCTTAGCGTGAGTCTGAGTACCTTTTCTTGGACTTTCTCTTTAACCTCACTAGACCGATGAGGCCAGACCAAACAATGAGCAAGGTGGAGGGTTCGGCTAACGATTACTTATTCTGCCTAGCTAACCTGAGTAGCTTAATAGGTGACAGTCGGCCAGTCTTGCGAACGATCTTTGACAAAATGTTACTCAGCAGTACTGCTAGGGCAAAGCAGAATACAACTATTAAGCCTGCGAAAATGTCACGGACACGCATTTTGAGGTAGCCATCAGGTTCGGGATATATTGATTTTCTCACGAAAAGCTGGCCCCCTTCTCTATCACCGTCCATTGGTGACCTGAAGGTGTTTCAATCAACGTCCCAGCTGAAAAATCGTCTTCTTGTGGCATTCTGAGAGTAGGAAATGTGCTTACTATCTGGTTTGATAACAAGAAGCATGCCGGTTTAGTGGTTTTGAAAAATGATTGAATTTCCATATACTTGAGCTGATAGGACCAAGAAGAGGTCTGGAGATATTGGGTAATTAACGCCACAGAATGTGCAGACAAATACCACTTTGTGGAACAAACACAAATACCAGGGGCTGGGTTTGGCACTGGATGTGGCGGCTGGGTCTCCAAAGAGGGAGTGCAAAGTATGGAATGTGAACTTACCGCAGATCGGCACGGTTTTTAGATATTAACAACACACAAACACATGGGGACCAGCGAATCTCATTGAGCTACGAGGGCTTCGAAACCCACGTGAGAAAAGAAAGACCGCCGAATGTTAGCGGCCTTCTTTGTTGACCAGCTTCCAATTGCTGATGTCAGTGATTAGGGAGCCGCAGATTCGTTTACAAACACTTTGTCAATTAGGGTCTCAACGAATGCCACTGGCCGAGGTTCTGCCGTGCAGACCGCCACACGGGAAGAGACGCCCAACCTCTTTTGTGGGAGATTAGGCGGGCCAGTGTTTGTCACATCACTGGAGTATGGGTAAATGACCTCTGGCTCGCTGTCACGCTGGAAAATGAATTCCTCGTTTACCTCGTCCAACTGTATAAAGAGTCTTATCTCCTCCCCCACCTGATACTCACCTAAATCTTGGTCAAAGATGAAAGTACCGTCTAAGCAGTCAGGATCAACACTGCAGAGAAATACAGATGCTTTTACCCGAAGAACACCAGGCGGGTCTGAAGAGTCCCCCCTTCTTTCCACGTGGATAGAGGCGAGCACATCGCCTTGGGCACCATCAGGCATAGGAAAAATCCCGGTATTGAAGAAGAACCCGCTTGCGCGCAGAGCTCGGATACGATCGTTTCCAGCGCACTCTATTAACTCCAGATCTTTCACATTTCCCTCTATCATTATGGCTGTGACTGCATTGGGATCAGGGAATTTTACTCGAACTGATGTGCTTTTTCCTGCATAAATCCGGTTAAGTATGTGCAGGCTATTCCAGCGGACCTCCCGCACCAAATCAAGGCTATCTCTTTCTGCACTTCCGGTTGGTTCCCACTTGTTCGGGTCGATGGGCTTTCCCTTGAAGAATTCTACACGCGTACCGCGAAAGTTGTCGTAGAGGACCAACTCGTCCAATGCTTGGCTGGGACTGCCTGCAAGAATTAGCACGAGTATAAGGCAGCAACTAATAAAGAGTTTCACGATTACCTCCTTTGCTTTTAAGGGTCAAAAAAAGATTACTCTGGGGACAAAAAACCAAACTGACAAATCTCTGCTTTCTGTGAAGTCATAATGCCTACGATGGATGTTTTTCAGACCAGCAAGAGCATTACAAAACCAAAAGGATGGTCTCTAGAGGATAGGTGATGAAAAGAGCTTTTAATACTTTTAAGATAAGGTGACAAGCCGTTTCATGTCAAATAAAAAAGCAGCATTATTGGATTCGTCGACTAGCTGAAAATGTAAGTGGCAAAGCGTTAATTACATCCCTTAATCCACACTCTGCTGAAATTTAATCTGGCACAAGATATTGAAAAGAAAAAAGCGGAGCCGAAGCTCCACCAATTCGCGAACAAGCTGG
>CAYFXH010000276.1:0-2307 GCA_964346905.1 uncultured Desulfobacteraceae bacterium
GAATTAACGAATTAACGAATCGACAAATGACTACTGGATTCTTTGATTGCGGATTTCGGATTGCGGATTGAGGATTTGGAAAGGCATAGGGCATGGAGCAGAGGGAAATACAGTGGGCAGCAGGCAGTATCGTTATCCGTTGTTAGGTATTCGTTATTTGGGAGATCTGCCGCTATGAACTGCCATGACGACATCTACGACTTTCACGATTTGACGAATTAACGAATTAACGAATCGACAAATGACTACTGGATTCTTTGATTGCGGATTTCGGATTTCCGATTTCGGATTTGGAAAGGAATGGAGCATAGGGAAATGCAGCGGGCAGCGGGCAGAGAGTAAGAACAAAAACTCCATGCTCCATGCCCTATGCCCTATGCTTTTTCCTCCTGGATTCTGGATTCTGAATACTGGCTACTTGCCTTGAGCGGCGAGCCGCCCGCCACCTCCTCCACACCCACCAGTAGATTATCACCGTGAAGAGCAACAGAACGATCCCAATGAGGTACTGGTCCTGAATTGTCATCCTTGGATAGATGATGGGCTCGAGGTAGTGTTCAACGAATCCGCCCGCATAGGAGGACTCCCCGGCAAGCTGTCGCAGGGTCTGCTCCAGGGGAGTCAATGGGCAGATGGTCCCCGGCCTAAGCTCTATGAAAAGAGCCCAGAGCACCGCCGGCAGGTGTACCAGAGCAAATCGCTGCCACTTAAGCGCCAGGAGACCTCCAAAGATCACCAGCAAGATAAAGCCGAAATGTAACAGCATGACCATATCGGCAAGAAAGCCGTACATGAGATATCTCTGTATGCCTCTAATGAGGTGCGTTTCAACCCCGGACTGGAGCGTAATGGTTCATCGTTGGCGGTGAGCTACAATTTCAAACACTGAGCACGAAACAGAGAGAAATACTCCATGTGGGATGTCTGATATGTGATGTGTGAGGGCAAAGTCACGGTTTCCCAGTGGAGGACCTCACCTCACACACCGTCGTCAAAAATGCTAACCCTAGATACAAGCCCAGGTAAACCAAGTCTGGGCCATGCTGGTGGAGTAGTGGAAGATCCAGATTCTTGTGCAAGCGAGTGGCCGCACATGGCCCAGGTCATCAGCCCTAGTGCTGGCCCCGCACTCCCAATAGGTTGCTCAAGGACATCGTGGTATCGCGCAGCCGCTCAGCAATTACCAACGCCAAATTATAGATGAACTTGTAACCAATGTTCATGTTGCTCTGGGTTAGTTGAGAGAAGTCCTCCCAACTCAGCTGAATCGCCTCCACCTCATCAATCGCCACCACCCAGGTGGATCGCCGGGCACCATCTATGAAGCCCAACTCCCCAAACACCTCACCCGGAGTGCATTTGGTGATGGTTCCCGCGTCATCTCGGGCGGAAGGACCGCTAAGGTTGATTTGCGCCCTGCCTTTTATGATAAAGTAAAGGTCTCGCCCCCGGGCATCTTCAGCGACAATGACCTCTCCCCTCTGGAATTGAACGGGCTTGCAAATCTTGGCGATCTCCGCAATCTCTGCGTCGTCAAAATCTTTACAGACCACTGAACTAGCCAAAAACCTGGCCACCTCATCCATGGCTACTCTCCTTTTTCATCTGCCCCTGTAGTCCTTGGAGGTCTAGTACGCTGTTGACCTACGCTATCTCCGGTTATCTCTGACCGGGTTGAGACTCACAATATCACAAACACGTTCAATTTGCGACACCGTTGAGAATTGTGGGATTGAGGAGTCACAATGAAGAATTGCACCGTTTGCGCCGGGAAGCATCCAGGGGTAAGGCAGGGTGGGCAGCATAAAGCGGTGGAATAAAGAATCCAGGCCCATGGAAGATCCCGCTATACGGGGAAGGACCAGGTTTCTCAGATTCCAATAAAAAAGCCACCTTAGAGGTAGCTTGTCTGTCCATGGTGCCGAAGGGGAGATTGTCTAGGGCATCAGTAAGTATTTGAAATCATTACAATCAGCATTTGATAGGGTGCGAAATTTTGCCACATTTTGCACCCTATTTGCACCCATTTTCTATGCTTTGCAAAGCAAAGAAGAGGCTGCCTACAGACAGTAAGCAGCCTTTTATTTTAGCGTGAACGCAAGATATGGTGCTCGAATCTCCGGAGGCAGAGTTTGTATTAAAGTATGTAATATTCAGTCAGTCCAGAAAGTCAACGAAGCTGCTTGCCCGGTCCGACTGGGACGAGTTGATGGGCGCTAATATCTATGTCTACGCCGCGAACGCTTACCTTGTGGTTTAGCTTGGTTAACCTTTATGCTGCGACCATTCAAAACCTTACCATTCAAA
>CAYFXH010000277.1:0-2269 GCA_964346905.1 uncultured Desulfobacteraceae bacterium
CTCCTTCTTTGCACGCTTCAGTAGTGGCTTCTCCTTGTCGGAGATGTGCTGTTTTGATTTCGACGACAGGTCTGAAACCATTCTTAGAGCTCCTCAATTAAGCTTAACGCCCAGGCGGAGTTTGGCAGCGTCAATTTCAATTCAGCGCAAATAGCATGTTGCCGTTGCGACCGAGATTCTAATGTGGAGAGAAGAGACAAATTTCAGTTATTCTCCCTAGTCTTGAGGCTGTCACAGTTTTTTTTAATTTGTACCAATCATCTTACTCGCCAGTGAGAGCCTAAGAGTTTTTTGCTTCACCATGGATTGATGTCACGGACTATTTTCTATCTCCCTGGAAGTCATTTGTTAGATGATCTCGCACGGAAATCAAAGGGAGATTGATTTAAGAACCGTAGAGCATGTGAATTGCAGATATTTATTTCATAAGGCCAGTCTACTCGTTTGGGCCCTTCGCTCGAGGCCTGTATGCCGAAATGGATCTCACTTTCCACCTGACTTGAATTCACCCTCGATTTCCCGTGGAGGCAAAAATGCCTTCCGTAGGATCTGCCACCAAGACACCTGTTCCATCTTTTAAATGATAGGCCCGATCCGCAGTCTTCATAAATATTGATTGATGGGAAATAGCTAGGGTCGTTATTCCCCCGCTAAGCTGTTGCAAGGTTTCGCAGATAGCTTCTTCACTGTCTCTATCCAGGGCGCTGGTTGGTTCATCCAGAATCAGCAACTTAGGTTTGTGCACTAAGGCTCTGGCAATGGCAATGCGCTGCCGCTGGCCTCCAGATAACATGTCCCCACGCTCACCTACGGTGCTATACATCCCTTGCGGCTTAGCCATTACAAATTCCCAAGCCCCTGCGGCGCGCAGTGCCTGCTCTACGTCTGCTTCAGTCAAGTCAGGGTCTCCGAGCGTAACGTTAATCAAAACAGTGTCATGCAGAAGCAACGTTTCCTGGGGAACGTAGCCGATCATTTTCCGCCAGCTTCTCACGTCGATCTGGGCTAGTGGCAGGTCGTCGATAAATATCTCCCCCTCCTGGGGTCGAAGCAAGGCCATTACCAGGTCCACTATGGTGGTTTTTCCTACTCCTGATGGGCCAACGATCGCAGTGAATAGACCCGCAGGAAAAGTAAGTGATGCGTCCCGGAGTACCCATTCTTCGCCGTAGGCAAAACTGACCCTCCTGCAATGACCAATAAGCGCTCTCAAGGATCGCCATCTGCTGGTACTCTTGTTGGACCTTGTTTAGCTGTTTCACCAGCCGAGTAAGCAGAAACGCCAATACCGTCACCTTTGCCAGTGGTATATGCCAGTAGCTGAGGGCGGCGTAAAGGCCAATTGCTGCGAGGCCAATGAGTAATGGTTCCTGTAAGGCCCTTAAGGTCTCCTTGCTGAGAACTTGCTTTTGCAGTGCCCTGTTTAGGCGGGTGGTCTTTTTTTCCAAGATGGAGTCGGCCCGCTCCTCTCTGGCCATAGCTTTGAGGGGTTTTATCGACTGCAGAGTGTCAGTAAGATGGGCAAGTAACGATTTCAATAATTTGGTTTGGCGCAGACCGGCGCTTCGCGCCCTCGTGATGAGACTTCTAAGAATTAACAAGAGAAACAAGCCCACGGCCAGGGCAACAAGAGTTGCCTGCCAAGATACCAGAAAGGACACTCCTAGGTACACTACCACTTGAATAAGTGAAGCGGCAATTGTGGTCCCGGATAAATAAGCTTTGGATGTCCGATTGGCCTCAGTGGCTATGGCGTTCGTTAGTAAGCCCACCGGCTGAGAAATAAAGTACTCCCATTTCGTTAACAGGAGTGCGCGGAGTAAGGAAAGACGCAGATCAGTGGCAACTTGGGCGACGGTGTAGCCGATCCGTTTTTTGGCCACGAGTAACAGGAGACTTTTCATCGTGATAGCGAGGGTGATCAAAGTCAGCAATATGCCGAGGGTAGGGGTCAACCCGATGGCTACAAGTGCTTCGGTTACCATCCGCTCCAGGCCTGAGCCACCCACAAAAGTATCCCCCTGAGCCCCGGTTTGGCTGCCGATGCCAATGGAGACCAGAGGAAGTAGCGCAGTCAGGCCGATCCCCTCCGCCGCTCCTGCTAACATCAGAGCGAGGAGCATGATGAGGCTTTGTCGTGGATAGGCCCGTGCGAAGGATATCATTAACTGCATAAGGTTAAATACCTGTTGATCTGTCCTAAGCTAAAACTTTTTGTGGGTTAAATCCCTTTCAGGCCGTTTGAGAGGCTAGGGCCATGTCCCGAAGG
>CAYFXH010000278.1:0-1004 GCA_964346905.1 uncultured Desulfobacteraceae bacterium
GTACTTCGTAATGGAGCAGCGCAACGGAGTTAGTGTCTCGTGGGGTGATCATCTGACGGTTGGTAAGGGTGATGGTCGGCTCGCAACACTTGAGGCCCTCCAGAGAAGAATGGAGCGCTGGAGGGATGATTTAGGTGCCGCCATCCTTCATTGGCGAATTATTCGAGCATACATCAAGGGTCACTACTATGCTGCCAAAGGGTATAAGCATCCGTTTCGAGCCCAAGACCGTGGTCTCGGCTGGAGCTTTTTCGAGGTTGTACCTCAGTTTGCCCATCGAATGGGAATGAAAGCATACCTTTACGTCTCTTTGTTCGACGAGGGCTGGCCTCTCGCGCCCAAAAGAGTCCGCCAAGTCAGTTATCATAGCGCAAAGCACCACCACCACGTAAGTTGGCAGACCGGTTTCAGCCGCGAGCACCCTGAGTATGCCGTTGTGGATCGCGGTGGAGAGCAGCGGCAGTGGGGAGTGCTTTGTTTGGCTTATCCGGAAGTCCGTTCCCATTTTTGCAGACGTTTCCTAGATCTTTTGCAGGGGACCGAGTTTGATGGTCTTTTCGTCTGTTTGCGCTCACAGTCGCGACCAGCCGACTTTGCGGACCAATTCGGTTTCAACGAACCGGTACGGCATGATTACCTAAATCGCCATGAACGCGATATATGTACGGAAGATTTCGACCTGCAAAAATGGCGCGACTTGCGTGGCGAGTATCTCACCACATTCCTAGCTGAGTTACGTGATGCCCTGAGTAGGGAGGGACTGCGGCTAGCTGTAGGTGCTCCGAGGGGTAATATCCTGGGACCGCCTTTGGGCAACGCTGCCCTTCAGTGGCGCGATTGGGTCAAGCGAGGACTTGTGGACGAGCTGGTGATTAATCAAAACTCTTCTCAGTGCCCATCCATGTGGCACCAACTCTGGCCCATGCACCGCGGCTATGGTTACCTCCAGAACTACAAGGATGGACATAATATGGACCCGCTTCTCGAAGACCTTACGAAGACCT
>CAYFXH010000278.1:1014-2242 GCA_964346905.1 uncultured Desulfobacteraceae bacterium
TATGCATCGGGGCTAGGGTTATGTGCAGAATTACCTGGACGGTTATAACATGCCTCCACTTTTGGACCATCTGAACTCTGACTATGAACCTGTGTTCAGAGATCAGCCAGTAGATTTATATGTTGCTCAGCAGTGGGACGAGCGTTCAGAGATGGAAGAGAAAAGGTTATATTCCCAACCTGTTGTAAAGGGTCTGGTATTTAGTTCCTTCCGTTTTGACAATCCCGGACCAGATGAAAGGGGCGATTTGAGGTCCTAGACAAGGGCACAGTCAAAAGAGGAAGAATAGCACCGGCTAAGACTCGCTATTCCCGTCGGGTTCCTACCATTCATTGATTCCGCTATTCTTGACAAAATGAAGGGGAGAAGTTAGGTTAGGCGCGAAACTGAGCAGGGTTTCCCCATAACCCATATTCCTAAAATCATCACGCTTTCAGGAGGAAGATCTAATCTTCCAGGAAAGGGTTAATTGTTTAAAGTCCTTTGTGAAATTGACTGAGTTTTGCCTGAATCGTAAGGGAAAATTGGCGAATACGGGCATGGAAGAATGTATCTGTTTTTCGTGAGACATTTTAACGACATCGACCACATTGCCCCTATAGTGTGGAAGATGAACAAGGACGGCCATCCTGTTGCTATCTATTGTATGAATCCACGATATCATATTCATACCGATTACCGCCTTCTTTTCTTAGCAAAACAAGGGGTAAAGGTCGATTATATCTACAATGATTTTGGTCAGAACTTGGGCCGCCTCCATGAATCCATGCATTCTCTTTTCCGGCGGAATTTCGACCTTGAGAGGAGGTTTAGCTCAGATGATGAAACTCAGCCCTTGATTCAGTCGAGATTTTTTCGACAAATGGCTGGAATTGTGGGAATCTTGCTGTATAAGCTCACGAGAAGGAAGTTCTACGACCTCACCTGGGCTCGTAGCGTACTTGAAAAAACCGAGGCGCGAGCTCTATGTTTTGACCACGTCATGCCGGGGCTGTTCGTTGTTAATGCTTTCTTGAAAGCAGCTCAAGAGATGTCCATACCCGTTCTGTCGCTTCCTCATGGGATTTTCTTGTATACCAATGAGGTGACAAAACCAAAATCGACGGATACGAGAAGATTTAGCAAATTCAATCGCTTTGACTACATAATTGTACCGAATCAATTACGAAAAGAGCTACTAGCTCGGTCTGGGGTCACAAAGGAAAAAATCTTCGTGCTCGGTAGTGCG
>CAYFXH010000279.1:0-2210 GCA_964346905.1 uncultured Desulfobacteraceae bacterium
ACACATTTTCATTTGCAAATTCGGCGTCAACTCAGCAATAGCTTCAATGTATAAAGTTCAACGATCCATTTTTGGGGAAAGTCCTGAAAGTGGCCTTATGCACCAGGCTGTATCCGGAGCAATGAATAACCACGAGAACGTTTCTTGCTGACCTGGATAGACTAGAGATGAGTAAACCCTTAAGGGCCTTGCATTTAAGTTGAATCTAGAGGTCTTGGACAGCCAAAAAAATTTCTGGACTTTTCAACAGATTTACCCTATCGTAAGCTGGCCACCATAAGTGAAACTTTTTACAACCTTCAAGGATGCGCAGTCATCCTTCGCATTCCATGCTGGGTAAAGAGAGCCGCAAGATCTTCGAGCAGCTCACCCTGGTTTCGCAACTGGGATTGACCATGGTGGGCAGCATCGGCCTTGGTTTCGCCATTGGTTACTATCTCGACAAGTGGCTCGGAACCAGGGGTATTTTTCTTACTCTCTTTATCCTTCTCGGCATCGGCGGCGGTGGTTACACTGTCTATCGGCAAATCAGGGAGCTGGAGGACTCTGAAGCAGAAAAGCCTTGATATCTCAACGCTGACCTATTTATTCGACGGATTATGAGCGATTATGCGACGCTACAGAAGGCTCTGATTAAAAAGGCTCTGTTATTATCCCTAGCCGTTGCCTGCATGTTCCTGGCTTTAGATCAAAAATCAGCAGCCAAAGGTATTGCTCTGGGTAGCATTTTCGCCGTGGTGGAGTTCAAGTTGATGGCGCTTCGTCTGCAGCGCCGTTTTGCCCGCCAAGGCAGCGTCAAAGATTATAGTGGCCTCATTGGCCGGTTTATCCTGCTCTCCATCCCTCTGGTTATCGCTATCAAGCTGCCTTCCATCAACTTTGCCGCCACAGTGGGGGGCATCTTTGCGGTGAAGGCTGCTATCTTTTACCATTTCTTGTTGGGCAACCGCCACTTAACAGCTGAGACAGAGGACAAAGCACCCTAGAACCCTTAGCCTTGAAGAGCCATTATGGAAGGGATCGGTAAAGTCAGTCATTGGGTCTTTTACCTTGGCGATACCCGGCTGGTGGTTAACAGCACGACACTGCTCATGACCTGGGTGGTGATGAGCGTTGTACTAACGTTCGCCTGGGTTGCCACGCGTGAGAGAAGTATGGTTCCTGGCCCGTGGCAGAAACTGGCAGAGCTTTTCGTGCAATGGTTCAGAGAGCTGGTGCGTGATGCTCTTGGTGAGGCCTACGAGGAGCGCTATTTCCCCCTTATCTGTGGTTTGTTTATCTTTTTGCTGTGTTGTAACTGGATCGGAGTTATCCCTTTCATGGAGGAGCCCACCAAAGACATAAACACGACCCTCGGCCTCGGTATAATGGGGTTTTTTATTGCACATGGTACCGCCATAAAGGTGAAGGGTTTGAAACAATACCTCAAGGAATATTTTCAGCCGATGTTTTTCCTGATGCCGTTGAACGTGGTTGGTGAGATTGCCAAGGTTATCTCCATTTCTTTCCGTTTGTTCGGCAATATCATGGGTGGAAGTATCATCATCATCGTGGTGACGCACCTGATATATGGAGTGATACTGCCGCCTTTCTTGTATGGTTTTTTCGGTTTGTTTGTGGGTACAGTGCAGGCCTTTGTTTTCACAATGCTCACCCTGGTCTATATCTCCGTGCAGATCAGGTAACGAGGGGAAAACGAACGGAACCGCTCCACAATTCCATGGTTCCAGGAGCGAACCATCGGGTATGGACTTGGACAATACCCATTACCTTCAGTAGGTTGTAAAAATTCCGAAACGTATCATTAAAGGAGGAAGTAAGCATGGCAGTGGAAATTAGCGGAGCAGACATTGTAAGGGCTGCAGCGATGTTGGGAGCCGGGATAGCCATGGGGATCGGAGCATTCGGTCCTGGTCTGGGTGAGGGTATGGTGGCTGCCAAGGCGTGTGAGGCTATAGGTAGAAATCCAAGAGGGGCTGGGGCATTGACCAGAACCATGTTGGTGGGTCAGGCGGTGGCAGAGTCTACAGGTATCTACTCCTTGGTGGTAGCCCTGCTATTGATCTTCCTGGTGAAGTAGACTAGGAGATCTGCATGGAGCTCGCCGATTGGGTAAAGGTGGCGGCATTCGTCGGAGCCGGTCTATCTATGGGTTTGGGGGCTCTTGGTCCCGGTATGGGAGAGGGCTACGCAGCCGCCAAGGCCAGCGA
>CAYFXH010000280.1:0-2089 GCA_964346905.1 uncultured Desulfobacteraceae bacterium
TACAAATCACAAATAACAAATGGTTCGACAAGCCGTTCGACATGCTCACGGTCCTGAGCAGAGTCGAAGGACTCACCACCTGAGTCAAGTCCAAGGGCAAATCACAATGACCGAAATTGTCCGCGCTTCGCTTAGACTCCCCACCCTGCGGGCGGGGCTCCAGTTTCAAAATTCCAAACATGTTTTGGTCATTGAGTATTGGTATTTGAGATTTATTTGTAATTTGGTGCTTGGTATTTGGGATTTGTGATGGTGGATTTTTTGCTGATAGCTGATACCCTGGGATTTCGGATTTAGAATTTGCCTGGAAACAGTATCAAGGACTCTCGTGTGAACTTCTCTAAGACCTAGGATCGCAGAATGGCTATGGTCCCCAGAGACTTGGCAATGAGTTCTCCAGCCTCATCGTAGACCTCGCCCTCAACCACTGCGGTGGAGCGGCCACGGTGCAGGGCGCGGCCTTTCGCATGTATGGTCTGATTCACCTTTCGTACTGCTTTGATAAAGTTTAGTTTCATCTCTTGATGAAACTCAATCTCACCCCTGTTCCTGACCAGAGTCCGAGAGGCCACAAAGGTGGCTGCGTCGAGAAGGGCAAATAGGACTGTACCCTGTAGCGTATTGCGATCATTCATGAATTCTTCCCTGAGTGGGAGCTGCATCTCACAGGATCCCGCCCCTACCGAAACAATCCGTGCACCGAGCCAAGAGAAGAGCGGTTGTGAAGCGGTTATCTCTTGGGCCCTTTTCAGAAAAGCTTCCTCTCCCACTTTTTCAAGCAAAGACATGGGGACTCCACCTGCGGATGGTATTTGGCCTGCCTGCCCAGAGCAGGTCGAAGGGTTGAAGGCTGCGCTTGGGGTACCAGGTTTCACTCACCACAAAAAGCGAACGCCCATCCCAAGGGGTACGGTTTTTTCCTCAAGACTGGATGTGTTTGTCCATACAACTATGGCAAACACCTGTAGGGGTAAGCCGGCAGGAAGCTGGACGCTCAAGAGAACGCTCTCGGTAGGATTTAACGGTTGCCGGCAGTGAATAAATGCTCCAAGTGTACTCACATCTTTGGTTTCTCCTTCCATGCTACCCTTAGGAGTAATCATAGTAACAGGCCATCTGACTTTCGATCTGGGATATGACCGTTTATCCTTGTCCATTTTAACCCCTTAGTTCTATTTTTGTATATTCACACAGAGCTCCCATATCCGTACGGAAAAGATCCAACTGAGTTTGAGTTCTTGCATCAACTTCTACTGCAATGTAGAGAGGCCTTTACGCAGTTCCTCGATATAAGCCACGGCCCTGTCCAGCTCGTCGGTGAGGTGCCGGATCTTGAGAACCGACTTTACCCGGATGGAAAGTTCAGCCATGTCAAAAGGCTTATTTACAAAGTCGTCGGCTCCCGCATCAAGGGCTTCCATCTTGTTATCTTCGTACCCGGTTATAACAATAACTGGAATGAATCTAGTTTTTTCCTTCTCCTTTAACCGCTTGCACACTTCCAAGCCATCCACCTCGGGCATCTTTATGTCCAATACAATGACCTGAGGGTTCTCTGTTACTGCCAGTTTTATGGCTTCATTTCCATCTGCAGCCACAATTACTTCGTATCCTTCACCCTTCAGAAAGTTGTCCAGTAAATCCCTTATCTGCTGCTCATCATCCACCACTAGGATTTTGTCAGCCACGGTGCCCCTCCTTTTTCTTGCCATAAAAATCGCTGCCCTTTTCAAGCATGACCTTATCCCGTCAGGCTATCATATACTGGTGAGCAGAAAACGGGCCGAAATCCCACACAGGATGAAGGAGTGCTGACACACTACCTAATCCGGATTGTCGATAGCAAGGTGTTACCATCTTTCAGGTCTTTCGCAAAGGAAGAAGGGAATCCCCCGTCTGTTTAACCATCCTCGCTTGGGACTGAGTGTTCGGCTCTCTTAATGAAAAGATTCAACAAAAGATAAGGATTGCTGCGATGGGATGCGATCTGGTTTGACCGCTTTGTAAAGTTGGAGCGGGAGACGGGTCTCGAACCCGCAACCCTCAGCTTGGAAGGCTGATGCTCTGCCAGTTGAGCTACTCCCGCTCG
>CAYFXH010000281.1:0-2078 GCA_964346905.1 uncultured Desulfobacteraceae bacterium
GACGTGAAGCCTTTCGCCCCACGCCTCTGCAAAGGCCGTGAAATGGGGATTTGAAAAGGTTTACTATTTTCGCGATGGGATTCTAGGCTGGAAGAAGGCGGGGTATCCCATTGCCAAACCCTAAAACGCCCACGAGTTTTTTTCCGAAGACTGCCAGAATGCCCCGTGCTTTGCACGGGGATGAATGGCATCCTTTAATCCCTTCTCCCCTGGGGGAGAGGGTTAGGGTGAGGGGGGAAGCTAGCGGGCATTCACCCCCACCTTACCTCCCCCTCAAGGGGGAGGAGATATTTTCTGGAAGATTTTGGAAGCCCCGACCTTTGGTCGGGGAGGTTGACTCCCGAGAAGAGTTTCTCCGGGGCCGCTCCATGGGGACCAATGACCGCGTAGCCAGAAGCTTATCAGCAAGCTGTATCAAGTGATCGAGATACTCAAACAGGAGGGGAACATGAGAAAAATAATAACTATCACATTGGCAGTATTGCTTGGCCTTTATTTGGCAACAACTGCCTTCGCTGACAGTGCAACAAGAGAAGAAGTCATTGCCAAGGTTAAGGAAGCCGCTAAAATGATCACCAATCAGGGGCAGGATGCCGCGTTCAAAGAGATCAACAACAAGAAAGGGAAATTCGTCTGGAAGGACACCTATGTATTTGTCTTCGACCTCGAGGGAACCGTAGTCGCTCATCCCTTCAGGCCGCAAAACATTGGCAGGAATCAGATGAACTGGCGGGACAAGAGCGATCCACCAAGGCAACCAATCAAGGACATGGTCGATATTGCGAAAGGCAAAGGCGAGGGATGGACTGAGTACATGTGGTTCAAACCAGGAGGGAAAACGCTATCAAAGAAAATAAGCTATATTTATAGAGTTCCGGGACAGAATTTCCTTGTAGGTGCAGGCATCTATGAATAGTTGAAAGAGCCTTTTATCAAGCCAGCTGTCATACGATGGGTGGCTTTTTCTTGCAGTTTCGCCCCTTGATGTTTCCCCAGATATTGTGCCACATTAAATTCCAGCCAAAGTGTACATTAAGAGATGTAATCTAAACTTTTGCTGCGATCGAGGTGAGTTTTTATTTCTGATAATTATCAACACTCACCACCCTCTTTTTAACCTTTCCAATTCATACCACGGTGTGGTACTCTTATTTTTGACACAACCCTCTGGTTGGCCTAATCTGAAATCGGTTCCATTTCCTTTTCCATTGCATTTGCGAAAGATCATAACTTCAGCTTTGCACCTCTCCCGCTGGCCTTCACGCTCACTTCTCAGACTCGGTGGTTTCACCTTGTATCTACCCCTTTCAATAATCCAGGAGGTGTCATGGCCACACAGGACTTCAAACGTAAGCTCACCGCAATCCTCAGTGCCGATGCCAAAGGCTACAGCCGCCTTATGGGCGACGACGAAGAGGCTACCGTAAGCACTATAACCGCCTATCGGGAGGTGATAGGCTCGGTTGTCCAAAAACACAGAGGCCGAGTGGTGGACTCTCCTGGAGATAATATACTGGCTGAATTTTCCAGTGTGGTGGATGCGGTGCGGGGTGCGGTGGAGATCCAAGAGGAACTTGCCACAAGAAACGCTGAGCTACCCGAGAAACGGAGAATGGAATTTCGCATAGGAATCAACCTAGGTGATGTGATCCATGAAGAAGAGCGGATCTACGGGGACGGCGTGAATGTAGCTGCGCGCATAGAAAGTCTAGCGGAAGGTGGAACCACCTGTATTTCAGGGAGTGCTTTTGAGCAGGTGAAAAACAAGCTAGAGCTTGGTTACGAATACCTGGGAGAGCACTCCGTAAAGAACATCGCTGAACCAGTACGCGCCTATCGAGTCTTAACGGAGCCCGAAGCAATCGGCAAGGTCATCGGCGAGGAGAGGGCTGAGCCGAGGAAGGGGCAAAGAGCAGCTTTAGCGGTGATAATCGTGCTCCTTTCGTTAATAGGGGGCTTGCTAATTTGGCGTACTGCCTCCCCGCCAGTGCAAGTCGCCTCTGTGGAGAAGATGGCCTTTCCGCTGCCGGATAAGCCCTCCATTGCCGTGCTGGCATTTAATAATATGAGTGGTGACC
>CAYFXH010000282.1:0-2008 GCA_964346905.1 uncultured Desulfobacteraceae bacterium
TGAGTAACCCTAAGGTAGAGACGTCCAGAGACGGTAAGGGGTAACGTCTTTCCTCTTTTTGCAAATATCCCCAAAAGATAGCTGGAGAAAACTAGGTGATCCTCGTTGGAGGCTCCTGCTTTTTCATGAGCTCGATATCCCTCGGATTGCAGAGTTGACTCGGAAGCTCTGCTACTCGACCGCAGGCGATGCAGACAAAATTGATCTGCTGTAGCTTGGGTTTGCATATATGTCGCGGGTCCGTTGATGCCTGCCCGCAGTGATCGCAGACGTAGGCCTCATCTGCCTCAACCGGATCACAGAGGTGGCCGAACCTCTCAGTAGTCTTGCCGCAGCTCTGACACATGTGAACTTTCTCAGCCATGATCTCCTCCCCTTTCAGTCCCACCGAACTTTGTTTCGCTTATCTACCTTTGGCATGTTTGCGGGATTGAGAAAAACATGCGGGCGGGTCAAGTCCATAAGCTCGTATGATACACGTTATTCAGGATTTCCTGGGTGTTCGCCATGGTGTTTGGATCGGTCCCCGATCTCACAGCTCCCACTCATTCACGTTGAGATGCCAAACTTGGGCAGCACCCAGCGATTCAGCACCACCCACGCCACAATGATTGCCAGCACAATCCAAAAAGTTTTCATCCGTCCCTCTTCACAGCAATTGAATCCGGTTTGATCGCAATATCTACAATTTGCAGTAAAAGATAGTCATTTTACCCTATTTTTCCAGCCACGGCATCACCTATGGGGAGACATTCGCTTCCATCCTTTCCCTTGGCGAAAGGTCCAGAGGTACTTTGAGATGGAGCACGGAGAGCATAGATGGCAGAAACCATAGAACACCAGACAGCACCTGGTTACCCCGAACCATACCCCATCACTGCTCCAACACACCTGAAGACCTTGATCTTTAAATATTTTGAATGAAGCGGTGGAATATGGTTAAATGATCCTCGAAATTCCATTGAAGGAGAGTTGATATGATAGAGGGTCAAGTTCTGGAGGATGTACGGGGCTTTTTGAAAAGCAGGGTTATTCTCTCCGCTGCGGAGCTCGATCTATTTACCCGGCTGCACGGACGGAGCGGTTCCGTTGATGAGCTTACCAAGGAGCTTAGATGTGACAAAAGATGTTTGACGCGACTTCTGGATTGCTTGGTGGCTCTGGAACTCATCTCCAAGGAAGATGGTTTCTACCAAGCCACCGAGAGAGGCGCTTTGCTGTCGTCCGAACATGCTGAAACCGAACTTCCCATGGTGCTCCATCTAAATGGGCTCTGGGAAACCTGGACCGGTCTCACCGAGACCATAAGAACCGGGGTAAACCCTCAGAGGAAGCCCGTCACCGAAAGGGGTGAAGATAGTCTCAAAGCGTTCATCGATGCGATGCACGTGGTAGGGCGAAGTCTATCAGTAGAGATAGCAGAGTCTTACAACCTCTCTCCTTTCACAAGATTATTAGACATTGGCGGCGCTACCGGCACGTACACCATGGCGTTTCTCAACAAAAACCCGGAAATGAGCGCGGTGCTGTTTGACCTGCCTGATGTCATCCCCTGGGCCGAGGAGAGGCTTGAGGCGGAAGGTCTGTTGGATCGGGTTGACCTTGTGGGGGGAGATTTTTACAAGGATGAACTCCCCCAAGGCTGTGATCTAGCGCTGCTTTCTGCCATAATCCACCAGAACAGTCCCGAGGAGAACATTGAACTCTACCGCAAAATACACCGAGCCCTGGCATCGGGTGGCAAACTACTCATCCGTGACCATGTGATGGAGCCCAGTCGGATCCAGCCTCCCCAGGGAACCCTCTTTGCCATAAACATGTTGGTGAACACCAAAGGTGGCGATACCTACACTTTTGACGAAATAAAGAACGGTCTGGAGGCGGCAGGATTCGTGGAGGTTCTAATGTTGAGAAAGGGCGAGAGAATGGACTGTCTGGTGGAGGCCAGAAAACCTCACTGACACCTCCTCTTTCTCCCCACAAAGACATGGGAGACGACTTACGCAGT
>CAYFXH010000283.1:0-217 GCA_964346905.1 uncultured Desulfobacteraceae bacterium
AGACATATATTTCACGGTGAATATGGCGGACATGAAATATGTATAATACCCGGTTTTGGCACTCCTATGCAGCATTGGATGGAGGGCTACCGTCCTGGGAGGGCGGCTGTATACATTAAATCCAGTTCATTTCATTTTCCCAAGTTCTTAATTACGAGCAATTGGCGGGGTAAATTCTCTGTAAAGGGCGAACGAAGCGCACAAATGCTTTTTGCAA
>CAYFXH010000283.1:426-672 GCA_964346905.1 uncultured Desulfobacteraceae bacterium
GCGTGCCCAGAGACGGGATTTGTTGTGGACGGGTTTTGCGGGAGTCGTTGCTGCAGTTATCATGTGTTTAACCCGTTGGCTAATTTGAAAGGGAAGGGAAGGGTCGAATGAAAAGAGGGTGCCTGGTTTTATGGCTCTTCATAAACGCAACTCTCATTAGGAGATAAAACTCATCGAGTCCCTGCCTTTTGCTCTTAATCCACCATGCAAGCAGCCATTTCGTGACCTGAAGACGTAACGATCAAT
>CAYFXH010000283.1:703-1832 GCA_964346905.1 uncultured Desulfobacteraceae bacterium
GTCAAGACCTGACCCCAGACTCTATTCCCTCGATGGTGACGATTTCTTTGGGACCGACTGGGGTTGCCATTGTTGCTCCTGCGTCATTCCAGAGGCTCAGGTTCCTTCAAAAGATGAGGGTGCTCTTTTTTTATTTGCTCAATCAGCTCTGAATCTAAAACAGCTTTATGGAGTGTTTTGGCTTTGGAAAGCTCTAGGATCGTTAGAGATTTCGCTCCCCGGAGGTCGGCCTCCTGAAGATTCGCTCCACTGAGGTCCGCTTTCTGAAGATTCGCTCCGAAAAGCTCGGCATTCTGTAGGTTAGCTGCCCCAAGGTTGGCACCCTGAAGCTTGGCTTCCCTGAGATCGGCTCCCTTAAGGTTAGCAGTCCTGAGGTTGGCTTCCTGAAGGATCACACCATACATAAGGGCATTCTCAAGATACGCACCACCGAGATCAGCTCGTTTTAGAACCGTGTTGATGAGTTCTGCCCCTTCTAAATGAGTCTCACTTAAATTACCCCAATACAGACCTTGATAGTCCGATTCTGGTTCAGTAACAAGTTTTTGATAACTCAAATTAACGCAGATAAAAGGGCGTATCCATTCGTACTTTCCGCCCTCCCTCGCCCAAGGAATCAAGAATGCGAAGAGAAATACCTCAAATGCGATTACAAAACCGAATCCGGTGAAAGTGAAAACTTCCCTCCAAGTTGATTTTCGTAATTTCTTTGGTTCGTAGTGTAACCAAAACCAGAATGTTATCAGAGATCCTACAATTGGTGCTGAACCTACCACATACGACCAAATCGGCTCATGCTTTTTGACGTACCAGAGAGCAAAGAGAATCAAGACTAAAGTCAGTGACGTCCATAATGAGAAACTAACGATTATTCTCTGCAGTGTCCCTATTGCACCTGGCTCGGGGTCTTCAGCAATGTTTACCATCCAAGGATATAGACGCCTTTTTTCAGTGGAGGTGTAGTTGTTTCTCAGATCATCAGTCAACCCTTTGAGCCTGTGGAGGTAGAGTTGGAAATAAATGAAGACCAATATCGCAATCAATGGACCCAGGAGGAAAAAGCCATTCAGCGAGACTTCAATTTTCAGAATCGGTAAGGTTGCAGTCTCACCAAGAATGATTTGCCTGT
>CAYFXH010000284.1:0-310 GCA_964346905.1 uncultured Desulfobacteraceae bacterium
TATGCTACCAGAGAAACTTATAATTTTATGGACGTGCCTCTTCATGAGAAGTTGTGGAAGGCCACTTTTTGCATTTGTGTTCTGAAATCTTTTGGTAATGAATTGACCGGGTTGGCCGGGCGGGTTAACCTTCCGAAATACATTCAGTGTGATTCCATAGATATAGTAGTGCCTTCTCGGCCCTTGGAGGGACACGATGTCCTGTAAAGACCAGAACTGGTCCAGAAGGGATTTTTTGCGAGCCGCCGGTGTTGCCGGTTTGGGGTCAATAATTGCGCCCATTGACCGTCTTGCCGAATCCTCTCATGAA
>CAYFXH010000284.1:320-1824 GCA_964346905.1 uncultured Desulfobacteraceae bacterium
AGGACACCCAGGGATGAGCTGGAAACCGGGCGACCGTCTGAGTCACCGGTTCAATCCGGAGCTGGGCCCCGGTCTGATCCGCGAGATCGTCGGGCGGACCATCGTCGTCGATTTTACGCAAAGCCGGGCCGTGCTGCGTCTCGGTTTTGCGCCGCAGCTGGTGCTGGTTTGGGGTCAATAATTGCGCCCATTGACCGTCTGGCCGAATCCTCTAATGAATCGGCCGCTATGCCTACCCGCCCTTTTGGCAGAACCGGTGTAAGGGTGCCCATCCTTGGTTTTGGAGGAAGCTTGGACTTAGAGCAGCTGATGCTTAGGCAGGCCGCCAAATGGGGAGTCACCTACTGGGATACAGCTAATTCCTACATGGGCGGCAATAGCGAGAGGCGTATTGGCAAATACCTAGGCAAATATCCTGAAGATCGCAAGAAGCTCTTTATCGTCACGAAGTCTTACGCCTGGACTGTTAATGGCCTGACAAGAGATCTAAACAAATCTTTGGAGAGAATGAAAATCGACTATGTTGATCTTTTCTTCGTACATTCTGTTAGGAATATCAATGAATTGGATGGCAATATAAAGGCATGGAGTGAGCGAAGGAAAGCTGGAGGTGAAATCAGGTTTTTCGGCTTCAGTACTCACAGTAACATGGCAGAATGCATGCTTGGGGCGGCAAAACTTGGCTGGATTGACGGTATTATGATGTCATACAATTTCCGGCTGATGCATAGCGATCAGATGAAAAGAGCGGTGGATGCATGTGCAAGAGCAGGCATCGGCCTTACCGCCATGAAATCCCAGGGTGGAGGCTCGGTGAGAACCAGCAGTGAAACCGAGCTAGAACTCGCCGGACGATTCTTGAAGAAGGGCTTTACCGACGCTCAAGCCAAGCTCAAGGCGGTTTGGGAAAATCCTAATATTGCTAGCATCTGCGTAGAGATGCCAAACATTTCCATCCTCATGTCTAACGTGGCCGCCGCAATGAATCGAACCAGACTTTCCTCACATGATAAAAAATTGTTGCATGAATACGCCCAGGAAACCCGTTCAGATTACTGCGCCGGCTGTACTGACCTATGCGAGTCGGCTACCAACGGCATTGCTCCCATTGGTGAAGTAATGCGCTACTTAATGTACAGTCGCAGTTACGGCGACCACGATCGTGCTGCCCAGCTCTTTAATCGAATCCCCCAGAGGATTCGGGTTGAGATGGCTCGTCTGGACTACACCACAGCGGAACAAAGGTGTCCCCAAAAAATGGCCATTGGCAAACTTATGAGACAGGCAGTAAAAGAACTCTAGTTAAAAGACAGCAGAAAAAAAGCCCTCTGTCCTCTTGCTGCCTGCTGCTAGCTTGTCCTGAGCCTGTCGAAGGGCTGCAATCTGCCAGCTGGATTTAGCTCCATGCCCCCCCAAACTCGAAATTGGTCCTTCGGACTCCCACCCTTTGGGCGGGTTCCCGATTTCAAAATTCGAAATTCGAAATTCGAAATTCGAAATTCTG
>CAYFXH010000285.1:0-198 GCA_964346905.1 uncultured Desulfobacteraceae bacterium
TCCCGTACCAAACACTGATCAGACATTGGCTTGCACAGGATATTAAGAAAGAATTGGAGCGGCTACCTGGATAGGCGTACCTCCTACAAGACTACGCGGTCTTGCCAGACCGCAACCAATGGGTGAACCCTTCTCCTATATGGACTAATCAAATAATTGCTGAATTATCTAAGGACCTCCCCTCTGCCGACAATTTGA
>CAYFXH010000285.1:208-1790 GCA_964346905.1 uncultured Desulfobacteraceae bacterium
TTTTTAACCTCTTAAAAAATAGAACCGTCCCCTTTTACTTTTACTTCAAGTCGAGGGGCTGAGGCGCAACAGCCGCCCGCATGGGAATGGTCCACCAGGATAGTATTCTTCCTCCATACCGTATTGAGTTAGGTCTAACAACTTTGCCTTGAATCGTAACGACCCCATTCATTTTTGTCCTCCTTTATGAGCTTAAACTGAAGAGATTCAATAAGCACGTTAGAAGATACAATCACCCCTGGCTGCAAAAACCCTCACCATAACAGGACCCAGTTAAACTTAGCTCAAGGTCTCGCACCCTCCAACCGCAAACTAGCCTCCAGGGTTCCAATACCGGTAGATAGTTCTCAGCATCTATATCCAAAAAATTGCCGAAGCTTCAGTGAAAGAAATTTATAATTTTATGGACGTCCCCTTTTCTTGTCAGCGACATCAAAGGCGTTGATGGCGGCATCGTAGACCATCGTCGAGCCCAGGTCCACATCGACGCATTTTTCCCTCGGGCACCAATAGTCACCCTCTGCGATTCTGTCTTTATTTTTTACCCGGTGAGGACGTGCAGGATCATCATGGTTCTTGAAGGATTTCGTGTGAATACGTGTCTCAAACCCGTATCGTTCTCTCAGATCGCCATAAAATGACAGCCTTCTCTCCACGATCTCTTCATCTTCTGCTCGGACATCTGTGGGTATGGACCCAAAGAGATATGGTCTTACAATATCCACTTCAGATTCGTTGCCGGGTAACTGAATTGCCAGTTGTCTTCGGACGAATGGGGGGAATTTACCATAGTCCACTCTGTAGGTGGAATCTATGAATTCTTTCTGCATTGCCCGATGTAGGCGATACAACCAACTTCCATCAATGAAAATCATGGTACGAATCATTTCCATCTCCTCTTTAGTTAAAAGTCTAGGTTTCCACTCCATCGATGGGACGGAAAGCCGTTCATCATGCAAGACCCAAACAGATAATACGGGGGACTTTTGTTTTGGGGATACCTACAAGAATGCATAATAAAAGCCCTGCAGGTTGGTTCCCTCCTTAAACCAACTAACAGGGCATTCGCTTTTAATTGTAACAAGTCCAGATCCACAGTCAAGGGTATGGCGGAGCTATTCTTCACGCACCCAGAGAACCGCTATTTCCAACCATTGGCGGGCTGCGTCATTTGTGCTTCTTAACCCGTTTTATTCTGACAACACAGAATTCCAGATACTGTGTTTCTCACTGGCAGCTATGCTTTGTATAAAGCAGGATAGAGAGGGACGTCTCGTTAGATTAGTTGGATCCTTAGTTTGCGGAGGATTGGGGAATCCAAAATCAAACGCTTATAAATGAAGGGACACCGGTATATAAGGGTCAAAGGGGGGAAGCAAGGGGGTCACGAAAAAATATTAAGTATTGAAATCTGAGATTTGCCGTGTTTCATGGCAGGTTATGGCTGAGAAATCTCAAGTACATTTTCCCGGAGCTCTCTACCATATCATTGCGAGGGCAATAGGCGTCAGAAGATCCTGCTGAACGACTAGGATTATCAACTCTATTTGAGCTCATTGCAGGAATGAAAACAGTTGCCAAA
>CAYFXH010000286.1:0-1721 GCA_964346905.1 uncultured Desulfobacteraceae bacterium
GTAGCAGGCAACAGCCATTGCCGCAGCCAGGTGAATCATCAGCGTTGTTTTTGGATCCAGAATTTCATTGAAACGCGCTGATTTGTAAAAATCGGTGTAGGTCTTTCTTTGCTTTTTCGGTAGCAACTTCCACTCCTTTCTCCAATAGCGGCGGTAGCATTTTTGCTGAGCGCAACCAAACCTGAGTCTGGTACAACCGCTCTTTCGGTGAAGACCAACTACAATACCATTGCAGCAGTCAGAAACCCAGCGGTAGCTGAAAAAATTGCGCGAGAGTTAGTCAATTATTTTAACGGCTTCACAGCTTCGATGGTTGCAGATACTATATATTCTTCGATGTTTCTGCCAGGGACCCATTCCTTGATAAACTCGCGGCTCTCATCCTGAATCTTAATGTGTATGTCCTGAAAACCAGCTTCCTGAAGCATTTTCTCAATCTCATCCGTAGTGGCAGCGCCTGACACGCAGCCGGCAAGAAGCGTCAGGTCCTCTTGCAATTCTTGGGGTAAAGGACCGGTTGCAACTATATCTGAGATGGCCAGCCTCCCGCCAGGTTTAAGGATCCGATATGCATCCCGAAAGACATCTGGCTTCTGCGGAGAGAGGTTGATCACGCAGTTGGAAATGATCACGTCAGCACTACCATCGGCCACCGGAAGATGCTCGATTTCACCAAGGCGGAAGTCAACGTTGGTGTACCCGCCCTTTCTGGCGTTTTCCCTGGCCTTACTAATCATCTCCGGGGTCATGTCCACGCCAATGACCTTCCCGGTCTCGCCTACCTGTTTGGCCGCTAAAAAGCAGTCGAACCCACCGCCGCTCCCGAGATCAACCACAGTCTCCCCGGGCTGCAAGGCTGCAATGGCCTGGGGGTTACCGCAGCCGAGCCCCATGTTGGCCCCTGCTGGAACACAGCGGACCTCCTCTTGGGAATAGCCGATGCGCTCGCCAACCTCCTCCAGAAAACCAGTGGGCTCGCCGTAACAAGAAAAAGGATCGTAGCCGCAGCCAATGGTGTTACTCTTGGCAACTTCACCATATTTCTTTCGGACAACCGTTCGAATTTCATCTGGATGTTTCTTTGCCATTCTAGCCTCCATTTTTCGACTATTCGAATACTATCGAAAAGTTTTCTCAAAAAAATTATAGAGATATCGGCTCGCCGAAAAAACGTGCCAAATCCTTGAGGATTTCAGGGTCCACCCAACACTCGATTTTCTGGCCGCGTCTCTCCATGCGAATCAGACCGGCTCGATGGAGCTCTTTGATATGATGCGATACGGTAGAAGGTACGATCTCAAGATCCCGGCCAAGATCACCCACACACGCACTCACACCAGCGTCAGCATCAAAGGTACCAACGGTCCCAGGCACGCAACAGGTGACAAGATGTAAGAACATACGAAGACGGTTGGGGTTTGACAACGCCTTGAATATCTCTGCAAACTGTTTGACTTCATTATCTCGATAGTTCGACATATATCGAAATATAATTCAGCCTCATGTGTTTGTCAAGCATGAATTTCGAAAAACGGTTATTCACTCAACTGCACAAAAATCTCCTCTGCCCTTGGAAACCATGTCACAATTCGCCGAACCCCTCATTCCGGACGAGCAGTGCTCCGCGAAGCCAGATCCGTGGTTCGACAGGCTCACGGTCCTGAGCAGAGTCGAAGGACTCACCACCCTGAGTCAAGTCGAAGGGCAATCCACAAATACAC